>NZ_JBFHHB010000050.1:0-15378 GCF_041597215.1 Actinotalea sp. | reverse complement strand
GGTCCGGAGGGGGCTGACCCCCTCCGGACCGGCGCGATGGATCAGATCAACCGGCGAGGCCGCTGGCGACCTCGTCAGCCGTCCAGTAGCCGGAGTCCACGAGGAGCGAGGTGATCGTGTCCTTGTAGACGATGTCCGACTCGAGCAGGTACGACGGGACGACCTTCACGCCGTTGTCGTAGGTCTCGGTGTCGTTCGCCTCGGGCTCGGCACCCATGAGGTACGCCTGGGCCACGACGATGGCCTGGGCAGCGAGCTTGCGGGTGTCCTTGAAGATCGACGCGAACTGCACGTCGTCGTTGATGAGCTTGACGGACTCGATCTCCGCGTCCTGACCGGTGACGATCGGCATGCCGTCGGCGATGGTCGGGCCGTAGCCGGCGTTGCCGAGCGCGGTCAGGATGCCGCGGGACAGGCCGTCGTACGGGGAGAGCACGCCCTGGACCTTGGAGCCGTCGTTGTAGGCCTGGGTGAGCAGGTCCTCCATGCGCTTCTGCGCCGTCTCCTGCTGCCACCGCAGGATGTTGACCTGCTCGATGGTGGTCTGGCCGGACTTGATGACCAGGGTGCCGTCGTCGATCTTCGGCTGCAGGATCGACATGGCGCCGTTGAAGAAGAAGAAGGCGTTGTTGTCGTCCAGCGAGCCGGCGAACAGCTCGACGTTGAACGGACCGGTGGCCGAGCCCTCGGAGCCGTCGGCGTTCATGACGCCCAGCCCGACGAGCAGCGAGGTGGCCTGCTGCACGCCGACCTTGAAGTTGTCGAACGTGACGTAGAAGTCGACGTTCTCGGAGTCACGGATCAGTCGGTCGTAGGCGACGACGGGGATGCCGGCTGCCTTCGCTGCGTCGAGCTGGCCGGAGAGCGTCGTGCCGTCGATCGCCGCGATGATCAGGGCCTTGGCGCCCTTGGTGATCATCTGGTCGACCTGCTGCTGCTGGGTGGGGATGTCGTCGTTGGCGAACTGGAGGTCGACCTCGTAGCCGGCTGCCTCGAGGCCCTCCTTCACCGCGTTGCCGTCGGCGATCCATCGGGACGACGTCTGCGTCGGCATGGCGACGCCGATCAGGCCTCCCTCGGCAGTGGTGCCGCCGTCGGTGGTGTCCGTGCCGGTGTCGGTGTCGGTCGACCCTGCACCGCTCCCGCCGCAGGCGGCGAGGCTCAGTGCCAGGGTCAGGCCCGCCGCGAGCGCGACGAACTTCTTGAGAACCATTTCTCCTCCTCGAGAAACTTCATCTTCCTGATGGGGGCCGTCGGGGTGTTCCTGACCGGCCCGGGCTCCTGACCGTGGTGCTCGGATCCGGTCAGGAAGTGTGGGGTGCTACTCGACCTGCACGACGTCGACGCCGCTGCTGCGCAACCGCTCGACCTCCGCCGCCGGGGCGGACGGTCCGGTGAGGACGGTGGAGATCTCCTCGATCCCGGCGACCTTCGCCAGGTGGACCTGGCCGAGCTTGGAGCCGTCGGCGACGACGACCGCCCGCTCGGCCGCGGCGATCATCCGCGCCTTGATCTCCGCCTCCGGCAGGTTGAGGTTGGTGACCCCGCCGTCCACGTCGACCCCGTTGCAGCCGAGGAAGGCGAGGTCGGCGTGCAACCTGCCCAGGACGAACGAGGCCCAGGGGTCGACGAGCGAGTGCTGGAGCCGGCGAAGGGTCCCGCCGAGGACGACGACGGTGATCCGCCCGAGGGCCTTCTCGAGCTCGAGCGCGACCATGAGCCCGTTGGTGACGACGGTGACGCCCTCGAGCTCGGTCCGCGCCACCAGGGCCCGGGCGATCGCCGTGGTCGTCGTCCCGACGTCGAGCAGGACGCTCATCCCGGGGGTGACCATCGCCGCGGCGCGCTCCCCGAGCCGGGCCTTCTCCTCTGCGAGGTGGCCGGAGGCGACCTCGAAGCTCGTCTCGACGAAGGACGGGGCGAGCGCCCCGCCGCGCACCCGGCGGACGCCGTGCTCGGCCTCCAGGACCGCGAGGTCCGTCCGGACCGTCACCTCGGAGGTGCCGAACAGGCCGGCGAGGTCGGCGACGCGCACGAACTCGCGTTCGGCGATCACCTGGAGCATGCGCTCGCGACGAACCGTCACGGGGAGCACCTCGACCTCTTCGTTGAGCACGTCCCTACTGTTGCGGACGTGCGGGGCTTGGTTCAACCTCTTGAACGCAACTTTTGATTGCGAAACCGTAACGACTCGTTGACGCCTCGAGACCCAGGGACGATTGTCCCGGGATCCCTCTCTCACCTGCGAAAACGCTCGCACGGACGTCACGTACGGCGGGTACGAGCCGTACGTGAGAGGTCGCGAACTCGGTCTTTTCCAACGGACTCCGAAAGGTCGGCACCCCTCTCACGGGTGCGACCTCGACGAACGGCGCTCGGAGCCGGGTGGGCTCAGAGCCCCTGCGCCATGCGGTAGTAGGTGTTGTTCCAGCGCACCTGGTCGCGGAACGAGGAGCGCGTCGTGCTCTCGTCGATCACCAGGAGCTCGGTCCGGGCGATCTCGGAGAAGATCTCGAACGCCGCGACCCCGACCTGCGTCGTCAGCACCGTGTGGTGCGCAGCACCCGCCGTCAGCCAGGACTCGGCAGAGGTCGCGAAGTCGGGACGCGGCTTCCAGACCGCCCGCGCGACCGGGAGGTGCGGGAGCTCGGCGGCGGGCGGGACCACGTCGACGACGTTGGCCGTCAGGCGGAAGCGGTCGCGCATGTCGGAGAGCGCCACGACCACCCCCGGGCCCGGATCGGTCGAGAAGACCATCCGCACCGGGTCCTCCTTGCCGCCGATGCCCAGCGGGTGGATCTCCACGCTGGGTCGGGAGGTGGTCAGCGAGGGGCAGACCTCGAGCATGTGCGCACCGAGGACCAGCTCCTGACCGGGGGTCATGTCGTAGGTGTAGTCCTCCATGATCGAGGCTCCGCCCGGCAGGCCCTGGCCCATGACCTTGGCCGCGCGGACCAGGACGGCCGTCTTCCAGTCGCCCTCGGGCCCGAAGCCGTACCCCTTGGCCATGAGCCGCTGCACGGCGAGCCCGGGGAGCTGACGCAGCGCCCCGAGGTCCTCGAAGGTCGTGGTGAACGCCGTGGCACCCCGATCGGTCAGGAAGCCCTCCAGGGCGATCTCCTGCTGGGCGACGTAGCGCAGCGACTCGTGCCGCTCTCCCCCTCGACGCAGCTCCGGGACGACGTCGTACAGGTCCTCGTACTCGGCGACCAGCGCGTCGACCTGCGGCCCCTGCGCGGAGTCGACCGCCTCGGCGAGCTCGTTCACGCCCCAGGTGTTGACCGAGACGCCGAAGCGGATCTCGGCCTCGGTCTTGTCCCCCTCGGTGACCGCGACGTAGCGCATGTTGTCGCCGAAGCGGACCAGCCGCAGCTCGTGGGTCGCGGCCCAGCCGGCAGCGCCGCGCACCCAGGTGCCCACGCGCGAGGTGACGGCCGGGTTGCTCACGTGGCCGACGACCGTCGTCCGGGCGATGCCCATCCGGCTCTGGATGTACCCGTGCTCGCGGTCGCCGTGCGCGGCCTGGTTGAGGTTCATGAAGTCGAAGTCGATGGTGTCCCACGGCAGCGCGATGTTCGCCTGCGTGTGCAGATGCAGCAACGGCTTGCGCAGCTGGTTGAGGCCGGCGATCCACATCTTCGACGGGCTGAACGTGTGCATCCAGGTGATGACGCCCAGCACCCGGTCGTCGGAGGAGGCGTCGATCATCGCTCGACGGATCGCCTCGGGGTCCTTGAGCACGGGCTTCCAGACGATGCGCACCGGGACGTCCGGCGACTCGTCGAGGGCGCGCGCCACCTGCTGGGACTGCTCGGCGACCTGACGCAGCGTCTCCTCGCCGTAGAGGGTCTGGCTCCCGGTGAGGAACCAGACCTCACGGTCGGCGTACGGCTTGGTCATGCTGACTCCTTCGTCACGGCACTCGTGCGGGGGATGCGGGGATGCTGCGGGGTGAGGTGGGCGAGGAGCCCGCGGGTCACTGCCCGTAGACGTTCTGGTAGCGCTCGTACAGCCGGTCGACATCGGCCTGGGGGATCCGCGTCGGCTCGCCGAGCTGGCTCGCGAGGTGCACAGCCTTGGCGACCTCCTCGACCATGACGGCGGCGGCCACCGCCTTGCGCGCCGAGGGCCCGATGGTGAACGGGCCGTGGTTGCGCATGAGGACGGCGGGGCTGCGCGAGCCGCGCAGGGTGTCCACCACCCCCTTGCCGATCGAGTCGTCGCCGATGAGCGCGAAGGGGCCGATCGGCACGTCGCCGCCGAACTCGTCGCCCATCATCGTCAGCACGCAGGGGATCGGCTCCGCGCGGGCCGCCCAGGCCGTCGCGTACGTCGAGTGCGTGTGCACGACGCCGTGGACCTCCGGCATGTTCCGGTAGACGTAGGCATGGGTCGAGGTGTCGGACGACGGCGAGTGCGCACCGTCCACGACGGTGCCGTCCAGGTCGCACACGACCATCGACTCAGGGGTGAGGTCGTCGTAGCTGAGACCCGACGGCTTGATCACCATGAGGTCGGCGCTCCTCAGCCGCTGCGAGACGTTGCCCGCCGTCCAGACGACCAGCCCCCACCGCGGGAGCTCGGCGTGCAGCGCGCACACCTCCGCGCGCAGGTCGGCGACCTCGTGCTGCACCTCCGCCGGGTAGTCGGCGAGCGTTCTCGGGATGCTCACGGTCGTTCCTCCTTCGTCGTCCGGCTGATCGCGCTGGTCGGTGCCTAGAGCGCCTGGGCGGCGGCGCGTTCGACCGCCAGGCCCGCCCGGTACCGCTCGAGGTAGACGCCGTATCCCTGGACGTCCTGGGGGTCGGGGTCGACGACGTCCGCCGCGGCGTCGCCGAAGATCTCCTGCGCGAGGAACGTGCCGAGGTCCTGCTCGGCGGCAGCGCCGAGGTAGGCGGCCAGGACGGCCATCCCCCACGGCCCGCCCTCGCTCGCCGTGCGCGCCACCCCCACGGGTGCTCCGACGGCGGCGGCGAGCAGCCGCTGCGCCACACCGGCCGTGCGGAACAGGCCGCCGTGCGCGAAGAGGGCATCGATCTCGACCCCCTCGCCGGCGAGGACCTGCATGCCGAGGCTCAGCGTGCCGAAGGCGCCGTACACCTGGGTCCTGATGAAGTTGGCAAGGGTCAGCCGGCTGTCCGGGGTGCGGACGACGAGCGGACGCCCCTCGTCGAGACCCGCGATCGGCTCCCCCGAGAGGTGGTTGTAGGAGAGCAGGCCGCCGCCGTCGGCCTCGCCGTCCAGCGCGGAGCGCAGCAGCGCACCGAAGACCTCGTCCGGATCGGCCGGCCTGCCCAGCGCCGCGGCGAACTCGCCGAAGACGCCGGCCCAGGCGCCGAGCTCGCTCGCACCGTTGTTGCAGTGCACCATCGCGACCAGGTCTCCGGCAGGGGTCGTGACGAGGTCGAGCTCGTGGTGCACGCCCGAGAGCGGCCGCTCCAGCACCACCATCGCGAAGATGCTCGTGCCGACCGAGACGTTGCCGGTGCGCGGCGCGACGGCGTTGGTCGCGACCATCCCGGTCCCGGCGTCACCCTCCGGGGGGCACAGGGGGATCCCCGGCTGCACGGTCCCCGAGGGGTCCAGCCATGCGGCGCCGTCCGCCGTCAGACGCCCGGCCTCCGTGCCCGCGACCAGGACCTCGGGGAGCAGCTCGGAGAGCCGCAGGCCCGGCCGACGCGTCGCCATCAGCTCGTCGAAGCGGCGGAGCAGCTCGGCGTCGTAGTCGTGGGTGGCGGGGTCGATCGGGAACATGCCGGAGGCGTCGCCCACCCCGAGCACGCGGCGGCCGGTGAGCCGCCAGTGCACGTAGCCGGACAGGGTGGTCAGGTGCGCGATCCGCTCGACATGCGGCTCGTCGTCGAGGACGGCCTGGTCGAGGTGCGCGATCGACCACCGCAGCGGGATGTTGTGGCCGAACAGCGTGCTGAGCTCGGCCGCCGCCGGACCCGTGCTCGTGTTGCGCCAGGTCCGGAAGGGCACCAGGAGCTCCCCGTCGGCGTCCAGCGCGAGGTAGCCGTGCATCATCGCCGAGACGCCGATCGCGCCGAAGCTCGCCGGCCGAACGCCGTAGCGCTCCTCGACCTCCGCCAGGAGCGCGGAGACGCAGGACTGCAGACCCTGCTCGACCTCCGCGAGCGAGTAGGTCCACACGCGGTCGACGAACCGGTTCTCCCAGCCGTGGCTCCCGCTCGCCAGGGGCGTCCCGTGCGGGTCGATGAGGCTGGCCTTGATGCGGGTGGAACCGAGCTCGATCCCGAGCACCGCCCGGCCGGCGGTGATGGTCTCTCGGGCGATGGCGAGACGGTCGTCCGTCGTCATCTCAGCTCCGTCTCGCGTCGTCGCGGCGTGGCCCGGGCCGGGCTCGCTCTAGATGTTAGCGCTCACATTCATGCTGTCAAGCCTCCGGGGTGCGGGGAGCCGCCGTGCTCGCCCGCACGATCAGCCGCGGGACGATCGTCTCGGCGGAGGCGGCCTCTCCGTCGATCGCCGTGCGCAGCACCGCGAGGCAGCGCTGCCCCAGCCCCTCGAAGTCCTGGTGGACCGTGGTCAGCGGCGGCACGAAGTGGTCGGAGCCGTCGACGGCGTCGAAGCCCACGACGGACACGTCCTGCGGGACCCGCACCCCGCGCTGCGCGAAGGCGTGCAGCAGTCCGAGCGCGAGCTGGTCGTTCGCCGCGAAGACCGCCGTCGGCAGCTCCCCGTCCGCGAGCGCCAGGCCCACCCGGAACCCCCGCTCGGCCGTCCAGTCGCCGTCGATCGGGGCCGGCACGGCGCGGCCTGCCCACTCGAGCTCGTCCCGCCAGCCGCGCAGGCGCTCCCGGGCGTCGATCCAGTCCATCGGCCCGGTGAGGTGGGCGATCGAGCGGTGCCCGAGATCGAGGAGGTGCCACACGGCGGTACAGGCCCCGGCGTACTGGTCGACCGCGACCGCCCGGAGGCGGCCGGACGGCACGTCCTGGGATCCCACGACCACCACGGGGATCCGCGCGTCCCAGGTGCGGACCGCGTCGAGGGCGTCGTCCTGGTTGGCGATGACGACGGCGCCGTCGACGCCCTGGTCCATGAAGTGGTCGAGGGCCGTGCGCACCTCGGCCGCGTCCCACTGCCGCACGGTGACCACCGAGACGAACAGCCCGCCGTCCCGCGCCGCTCGCTCGATGGCGAGGAGCGTGCTGATGGGGCCGAAGAGGGCGGAGCCCGAGGTCACCACGCCGATCGTGCCGGACCGACGGGTCACCAGGGTCCGTGCCGCGGAGTTGCGGCGGTAGCCCAGGGCCTCGACGGCGTCGAGCACTCGCGCCCGGGTCCCGGGACGCACGCTCGGGTGGTCGTTGAGCACCCGGGAGACCGTCTGGTGCGAGACCCCCGCGAGCGCGGCGACATCACTCATCGCCGGGGGCCTGGTGGCGTTCACCGCGCCCCGGTGTCCGGGGCGCCGAGCTCTCGCGAGCGGTCGCGGGCGGCCTCGGCCGCGGCGAGGATCCCCGCACGCACGCCGTGCGCGTCGAGCTCACGGACGCCGGCGACGGTCGTGCCACCCGGCGAGGACACCCGCTCGCGCAGCACCACCGGGTGCTCCCCCGAGGACTCCAGGAGTCCGGCGGCCCCCCGGAAGGTGGCCGTCGCCAGCGCGAGCGACTGGGCCCTGGTCAGGCCGAGCAGCACTCCCGCCTCGGCCAGCGCGTCCACGAGGTAGAAGACATAGGCGGGGCCGGACCCGGAGATCGCGGTGACGGCGTCCATGAGCGGCTCGGCGACGCGGACGACGAGCCCGGTGGCCGCCAGGAGCCGCTCGACCAGGGCCAGGTGCTCCTCCGTCGCGCGGTCGCCGGCGCAGATCGCCGCGGCGCCCTCGCCGATCACGGCCGGGGTGTTCGGCATGACCCGGACGACCGGGGTGCCGTCCGGCAGGTGCGCCGCGAGCGCCGCGGTGGTCAGGCCGGCCGCCACGCTCACCACCAGGGTGCCGGGACGCAGCGCCGGTGCGATCTCGTCGAGCACGGCCGGCACGTCGTGCGGCTTGAGCGCGACGACGACGATCTCGACCCGCCCGGCGAGCTGGACCGGCGTGTGGTCGACGCGGACACCGTGCTCCGCGGCGATCTCCGTGGCACGCAGCGCGTAGCGCTCGCTCACCTCGACCTGGTCGGTGTCCCAGCCGCCCCGCAGGACGGCGGCCAGGATCGCCTCCCCCATCACCCCTCCGCCGAGGATCCCGACGCGAGGGGAGCCCGTCGCCGAGGCGCTCACAGCGGGAAGGCCGCGTAGAGGTCGTGCAGCTCGTCCGCCGGACCGGAGAGCTGAAGGACGACCGTGTCGTTCGACCAGGTCAGCACCCCGTCACCGTCGGCGGAGGTCTCCATCGTGTAGGTCCCGACGACGACCCCGTCGACGGTCACGTCCCCGCTCTCCGCGTCGGGAGTGCCGTCGGACGACGCCCCGTCCGACGGTTCGGGGCTCGCCGTGCCGGCCTCATCCTCGACCGAGGAGCCGCTCAGGGCGGCGCGGGCGGTCTCCGCCTGCTCGGCGCTCTCCCACTGCCCGGCGAGCAGGGCGACCGTCGCCGACCCGTCGGTGTACTCGAGCAGGTATCCCTCGAGGGCACCGGCGGTCACGAGCTCCGTCGCGTCAGCCGAGTCGGCCAGGACGAAGTCGAGCACCGTCGAGGGCAGAGCCTCGTAGAACGCCGAGCCTTCCGCGCGGGCGATCGGGTCGATCGTCGGGGTGGGC
Source organism: Actinotalea sp. (assembly GCF_041597215.1). Classification (GTDB taxonomy): domain Bacteria; phylum Actinomycetota; class Actinomycetes; order Actinomycetales; family Cellulomonadaceae; genus Actinotalea. The sequence goes on along the minus strand of NZ_JBFHHB010000050.1, from coordinate 6,645 downwards.
ACCGGCAGCGTGACGACCTCGGCCTCCGGCACGGGCCCGCCACCCCGGTTGCTCATCATCAGGGCGGAGGTTCCCGCCAGGCCGACGAGCAGGACCCCGACGGCGATGAACACCCAGACGGGGACCCGTCGCCTCGACGCGCGCCTCGGGCGCACACCGGCCGGCCGGGCGCCCGTGGGCGGTGTGCCCGTACCGGTCGGCGGCTCCTCGGGCGCGCCGGCCGTCGCGCTCCCCGCCACCAGGCCGCTCTCCTCTGTGCTCTGCTGCATCGCCGTTCGCCCTCCCCGTCGTCCGGGTCAGCCTAGGGCCTGCCCCTGGCCGGGCCGCGAAGGCTGCCAGGAGCGGGACTGTCGGCGGCCGCCGCTAGCCTGCGGCGGTGACCTCGACGACCAGGAGCACCGGCTCCCGCACCGCCCGGACCGCCCGCCCGGCCAAGCCCGCGTGGGCCTGCTCGGAGTGCGGGTGGACCACGGCGAAGTGGGCCGGCCGGTGCGGCGAGTGCCAGGCCTGGGGGTCCGTCGTCGAGGAGGCCGCCCCCGCGGGCCCCCGGACGACGGCGACGAGCCCGCTGCGGTCACCGGCCCGGCCGATCGGCGAGATCGACGTCGACTCGGCCCGGGCCCGGCCCACAGGGGTCGGCGAGCTGGACAGGGTCCTGGGCGGCGGGCTCGTGCCCGGGGCGGTCGTGCTGCTCGCCGGAGAGCCGGGGGTGGGCAAGTCCACGCTCCTGCTCGACGTCGCGGGACGGCTCGGGCGCGAGCCCGGAGCGCGCGTCCTGTACGTGACGGGGGAGGAGTCCGCCGGCCAGGTGCGGCTGCGCGCGGAACGCATCGGTGCCGTGGCCCCCGGTCTGCTGCTCGCGGCCGAGACCGACCTGGGCACGGTCCTCGGCCACATCGAGGCGGTGGAGCCCACCCTGCTCGTCGTGGACTCCGTGCAGACCGTCGCCTCGACGCAGGTCGACGGCGCCCCCGGAGGGGTGTCCCAGGTCCGGGAGGTCGCAGCGGCACTGATCGCGGCGGCGAAGGAACGCGGTATCCCCGCGCTGCTGGTCGGGCACGTCACCAAGGACGGGACGGTCGCGGGACCGCGGACCCTCGAGCACCTCGTCGACGTCGTGTGCCAGTTCGAGGGCGACGCGCACACCCGCCTCCGCATGGTGCGCGCCACCAAGAACCGCTACGGCCCGACGGACGAGGTCGGCTGCTTCGACCTCACCGAGGAGGGCATCGTCGAGCTGCCCGACCCGAGCGGGCTCTTCCTCTCCCGCACGAGCCACCCCGTGGCCGGCACCTGCGTCACCGTGACTCTCGAGGGGCGCCGCCCGATGGCCGTCGAGGTCCAGGCGCTCGTCGTGCCGAGCCTGCTGTCCAACCCGCGGCGCACCACGAGCGGCGTCGACGCCTCACGGCTCGCCATGGTCCTGGCCGTCCTCCAGCGCCGCGCGGGGGCGCCCCTCGGGGACCGGGACATCTACGTCTCCACCGTGGGCGGCGCCCGGATCGCCACCCCCGCCTCCGACCTCGGCATCGCCCTCGCGGTCGCCAGCGCCACGGCCGACGTCCCCGTCGGCGAGGACCTGGTCGCGATCGGCGAGGTCGGTCTCGCCGGGGAGATCCGCGCCGTCGCGGGGATCGGCAGGCGTCTGGCCGAGGCCCGCAGACTCGGCTTCACCCGCGCCGTGGTCCCGGCAGGCTCCACCGCGGGCACGGACCTGCCCGACGGCATGAGGGTGGTCGAGGCCGCTCATCTCGCCCAGGCCGTCGAGGTCGCGCGTCGTCAGGGTGAACACGCTGGTCAACGGTAGGATCTGAGCCGTGGCCCCTGACCGATCGGCAGACGATCTCCTCCGCACGACCCTCGCGGCCGTCGCCCCCGGGACCGAGCTGCGCGACGGCCTCGAGCGGATCCTTCGCGGACGCACCGGGGCGCTCATCGTCCTCGGCTTCGACAAGACCATCGAGTCGATGTCCTCCGGCGGTTTCGTCCTGGACGTCGAGTTCTCCTCGACCCGGCTGCGCGAGCTCGCGAAGATGGACGGAGCCGTCGTCGTCGACCGCGCCGCGAGCCGGATCCTGCGGGCGGCGGTCCAGCTCCTGCCGGACCCGACGATCAGCACCACCGAGTCCGGGACCCGCCACCGCACGGCCGAGCGGGTGGCCAAGCAGTCCGGGTTCCCGGTGGTGTCGGTGAGCCAGTCCATGCAGATCATCGCCCTGTACGTCGGGGGCTCGCGCTACGTGCTCGAGGGCTCGGACGTCATCCAGTCCCGCGCGAATCAGGCCCTGGCGACCCTCGAGCGCTACAAGGCGCGGCTCGACGAGGTCAGCGGGACCCTCTCGGCGCTGGAGATCGAGGACCTCGTCACGGTGCGCGACGTCGCCGCCGTCGTGCAGCGGCTGGAGATGGTCCGGCGGATCTCCGAGGAGATCGCCGGCTACGTCGTCGAGCTCGGCACCGACGGGCGACTCATGTCGCTCCAGCTCGACGAGCTGGTGGGCGGGGTCGGCGCGGACCGCCTTCTCGTCATCCGCGACTACGCCGACATGTCGCACCCCGATCGGCTCGCCGAGACGCACACGGCGCTGGCGGCGATGGACGCGAACGAGCTCCTCGACCTCGCGCACATCGCACGACTGCTCGGGCTGAGCCTGCACGACGACTCGATCGACGGAGCGGTCGCTCCGCGCGGGTTCCGGCTGCTGTCGAAGGTCCCCCGGCTCCCGTGGACGATCGTCGACCGACTCGTCCACCAGTTCGGCGGCCTGCAGAAGCTGCTCGCGGCCGGTGTGGACGAGCTGATGACCGTCGAGGGCGTCGGCGAGCAGCGCGCACGCTCCGTGCGCGAAGGGCTCTCCCGTCTCGCCGAGACCTCGATCCTGGAGCGCTACGTCTGAGCCGAGCGGCTCACTCGAGGGTGAAGACCACCTCGGGGAGGGTCACCCCGAGCACGGTCGCGGTGGCCCGGTAGGTGCCCGGACGCGGCTCGGGAAGGCCCTCGGGGCATCCCTCGGCAGATCGTGAGCGATCCCAGCTGACGGTCGCCGGCGCGCTCGCCCCCGTGGCGAGCAGCAGCAGGTCCTCGGAGCCCTCGGCCTGGCAGTCGGCACTCGACCAGACCCTGTCGCTCCCCGAGGTGATCGTCACCTCCCGCTGGGCTCCCGAGGGGTCGAAGGTGCAGCTCGACGCCCCGGCGTTGACGACGCCGACGGTGAACTCGGGGTTCGTCCCTGCCGGGTAGCTCTGCGCGGTCGCGGTGACGCTCATCTCGAGGTCGCTCGGTTGGCAGGGGGCAGGACCGGACGCCGCCGCCGTCTCGCTCGGGCTCGGCTCCGCCGCCGCCGCCGCTCCGTCGTCGGTACCGCCGACGAGCCGCAGCACGAGCAGGACCAGTGTCCACAGGACGGCGATCACGGCAAGAAGGGCGATCGCGGCGACGATCCGACGCACCCAGTAGACGCGGGGCGGACGCGGACCGACGGGATGAACCACGTTGCTCATCGACGACACCTCCCTCGACCACGCTACGACGGGCCTCGCCTCCGGCCCCCGTGACGCGCCGCAGGCACCCGTCGGGCATCATCGACGCGTGCTGCACCCGCTCGTCCCACCGGTGACCGACTGGTTCTCGGTCGCGGGCCGCCCGCTGCCCTGGCGGGCGGCCGGGTGCAGCCCCTGGGGCGTGCTGGTCAGCGAGGTCATGCTCCAGCAGACCCCGGTGGCTCGCGTCGAGCCGCGGTGGCGCGCGTGGCAGGAACGCTGGCCGCTGCCCGCGGACCTGGCGAGCGCGAGCCCTGCCGACGTGCTGCGCGCCTGGGGCGGACTCGGGTACCCGCGGCGAGCCCTGCGGCTCCAGGAGTGCGCCGTCGTCCTCGTGCGGGAGCACGACGGCGCGGTCCCCGCGGACGAGGAGGCACTCCTGGGCCTGCCGGGAGTCGGCACCTACACCGCGGCGGCCGTGCTCGCCTTCGCGTTCGGGCGCCGGTCGGTGGTCCTGGACACGAACGTGCGCCGCGTCCTGGCGCGCGCTCTGGACGGCATCGCCCGTCCGCCCGCGCATCTGGGCGCCGCCGAGCTGCGGCGCGCGGGGGCCGTGGTGCCCGACGACGACGCGCAGGCCGCCGAGTGGAACGCCGGCGTGATGGAGCTCGGCGCCCTCGTGTGCACGGCACGTGCCCCGCGGTGCGCCGAGTGCCCCCTGGCGGACCGCTGCGCCTGGCTGGCCGCCGGTTCCCCGCCCGACGCGCATTCCTCCTCGCGGCGACGGCAGGCATGGGCCGGGACCGACCGGCAGGCGCGGGGACGGGTGATGGCACTGCTGCGCGAGGCCGCCGGGGACGTGAGCGCCGAGGCCGTCGCCGCCGCCTGGCCGGACGAGGAGCAGCGTCGTCGAGTGCTCGCGGGACTCGTCGCGGACGGGCTCGCCGAGACCACGCACGGGCCGGGGACCGCGACCGACGAGGCCGTGCGTGCGCCCGCCGCGGGGGTCGTCGGCTACCGGCTCCCGGCGGTGCGGTCGACGGCCGGAGGCGCGAGCGCATCGCGCCCGTCGAGCACCGAGGCCGACCCGTGACCGTCCCCGACGGCCCCAGACCGAGCGCCGACCGGGACGAGTCGTCATCCTGGCTCGACGCGCTCCCGCACCTGGTCGAGGAGCTCCTCGCGGAGTGGGAGCTCACCGTCGACGGCCCCCCTGCGCACGGGCGCCGCGCACTCGTGCTCCCGGTCAGCACGGGTGACGGCACCCCGGCAGCCCTCAAGCTCAGCCGGCCGCACCACGAGTCGAGGTACGAGCACCTCGCCCTGCAGCACTGGCACGGTCAGGGCTCCGTCCTCCTCCTGCGCGCCGACCCGCGCCGCTGGGCCCTGCTGCTCGAGCGCGCGCAGCAGCGCGACCTGCGCTCGCTCGACGACGTCGAGGCGTGCACCGTCGTCGGCGGCCTGCTCGCCCGGCTGCACCGCCCCGCGCCACCGCAGCTCGCGCTCCTCTCGGTGGCTGCGGCGGACTGGTCGGCCCGGCTCTCCGGCCTCCCCCGCTCGGCGCCCCTCCCGCGCCGACTGGTGGAGCAGTCGTCAGGGCTGTGCCGCGACCTCGCCTCGGACCCCGCCACCGACGGCACCCTGATCCATACCGATGCCCACCACGAGAACGTCCTGGCCGCCGAGCGCGAGCCGTGGCTCGTCATCGGCCCGAAGCCGCTCTCCGGGGACCCGCACTTCGAACCGGCTCCCCTCCTCTCGCACAGGTGGGACGAGCTCGTGGCCGCGTCCGACCTGCGCTGGGCCGTGCGCCGACGCCTCGACGCCGTCGTCGACGCGCTCGGGCTCGACCCCGATCGCGCGCGGGACTGGGTCGTCGTCCGGGAGACGGTCCACGCGCTGTGGTCGATCGAGGCCGCGAGGGACGCGGGCCGCGCGCTCACCCCGGCGGACCGGGAGCGGATCACCCGCGCCGTCACGATCGCCAAGGCCGTCCAGGACTGAGCCTCCGGGCCCGCGGCGCCACCCCTCGAGGGGCGCGCGTCTCACGAACGAGGGGGGAAACGGCTCACGATGAGGTCGGCCCTCTCGACACCGCAGGTCAGCAGCAGGATGCTGCCCGCATGCGAGCCTTCACGATCCCGAGCAGCCCTGACCAGGACTCCGACAGCTCCGGAGTGACCCTCGACCTGCTCCCCGGCGCCATGGGCGCCTCGAACGTCAACGTCACGCACATCGCTGCCGGCGGCACCCTCGGGACGCACGCCCCGCATCATCGACAGGTCTTCGCCGTCGTCTCCGGACGCGGCCGGATCCAGCTCGTCGGCGGGGAGTCGTACGAGATCGAGGCCGGCATGCTCGTGCTCTGGGAGGCCGGGGAGGTGCACCAGACCTGGGCGACGACCGAGATGACCGTCGTCGTGATGGAGAACCTCGGCGTGCTCGACTTCGCCGGACGGTTCCCGGAGATCGATCTCGGCGCGACGGTCGGGGTCGCGGACGGCTGAGTCCGCCCGGAACCGCAGCAGTCACCGCCGCGTCCCGCCTGCTCGCCCCGCGACGACTCAGACCGTCGGCAGGTCGTCCAGATCGGCCAGCATGCGCGTGTTCCCGAGCGTGTTGGGCTTCACGCGGGCGAGGTCGAGGAACTCCGCGACGCCGTCGTCGTGCGAGCGCAGCAGCTCGGCGTAGACCTCCTGGGTGACCGGGGTCCCCGCGATCGGCCGGAAGCCGTGCGCCGAGAAGAACGGGACCTCGAAGGTCAGGCAGAAGACCCGCCGCAGCTGCATCCTCCTCGCGCGGTCGAGCAGGTCGCCCAGCAGCTCCCCGCCGACACCGCGCCCACGCCACGCCGGGTGCACGGCCAGCGTGCGGACCTCGGCGAGGTCCGACCACATCACGTGCAGGGCGCCGCAGCCGACCAGGGTCCCGCTCGCATCCACCGCGACCACGAACTCCTGGACCGCCTCGTAGTAGCCCACCAGCTCCTTGGCCAGCAGGATGCGCGTCGCGGCGTAGGGGGCGACGAGGTCGCGGATCTCCCGGACGTCACGCGGGAGCGCGGGGCGCAGGGTGAACTGCTGAGGCGGACCCGTGGGGCCGGCGCCGTGGTGCGGGGTCGTCACGCGCTCACGGTACCGGCCCGGCCACCAGCGCTTCGGCCGT
>NZ_JBFHHB010000049.1:0-15491 GCF_041597215.1 Actinotalea sp. | reverse complement strand
CGCGGGCTGCGCCCGGGGACGCTCGACGTCCCGGCGGCGCGTGCCTTCGCCGTCGCCCTCGAGTGGGCCGTGGCCGATCGCCCGGTCGAGGCCCCACGGCTGTCCGCCTTGCGCGACCGACTGATCGCCGGGGTACTGCACGAGGTTCCCGACGCCGTGGTCCGTGGTCCGCGCGGCGCGGCGCGGCTCCCGGCCAACGCCCACCTGACGTTCCCCGGCTGCGAGGCCGACTCGCTCATCTACCTGCTCGACAGCGCCGGGATCGCCTGCTCGACGGGGTCCGCCTGCCAGGCCGGGGTCCAGCAGCCCTCCCATGTGCTCCTGGCCTGCGGGATCGACCCCCGGACGGCCCGCGGTGCCCTGCGGTTCTCCCTCGGGCGCACGTCGACCGATGGCGACGTCGACGACCTGCTGGCAGCACTTCCCCGGGTCGTGGAGCGCGCGCGCGCCGCCGGTTCGGCCACCCTGTCCTGAGCGCCTCGGGCGCGGTCCTCGCCCGGTCGGCGCACACGTACCCTTGACCCCATGCGTGTGCTCGCCGCCCTCTCCGGCGGAGTCGATTCCGCCGTCGCCGCCGCCAGGGCTGTCGAGGCCGGGCACGACGTCGTCGGGGTGCACATGGCCCTGTCCCGCTCGCGGGCGCAGGAGCGCCAGGGTTCCAGGGGCTGCTGCTCGATCGAGGACGCGGGAGACGCGCGCCGGGCGGCCGACGTCCTCGGGATCCCGTACTACGTCTGGGACCTGTCCGAGCGATTCGAACAGACCGTCGTCGCGGACTTCCTCGCGGAGTACGCCGCCGGCCGGACCCCCAACCCCTGCGTCAGGTGCAACGAGCACATCAAGTTCTCCACGCTCCTCGACAAGGCGACGGCGCTCGGCTTCGACGCCGTCGCGACGGGGCACTACGCCCGCATCGAACGCGGGCCGGACGGCGCTCCCTCGCTTCACCGCTCCCGCGACCTGGCCAAGGACCAGTCCTACGTGCTCGCCGTGATGGGGCCCGCCCGTCTCGCCCGCGCGCTGTTCCCCCTGGGGGACGTGGCCTCGAAGGACGAGGTCCGTGCGGAGGCGGCCGACCGAGGGCTCGGGGTCAGCGAGAAGCCCGACTCCTACGACATCTGCTTCGTGGCGGACGGGAACACCGCCGGGTTCCTGCGCGAGCGGCTCGGCTCGACCCCTGGCCCCGTCGTCGACGCCGACGGAACCGTGCTCGGGGAGCACGAGGGCGCCGTCACCTACACGGTCGGGCAGCGCAAGGGCCTGCACCTGGGCCGTCCGGCGCCCGACGGCCGTCCCCGCTACGTCCTGGAGGTCCGGCCCGTGACGAACACCGTGGTGGTCGGCCCGGTCGACCTGCTCGACGTGCACGGCCTCACCGGGACCGATGCGGTGTGGTTCGACCCGCCGCCGCAGGACTGGACCGACTGCGCCCTGCAGGTCCGTGCCCACGGTGCCACCGTCCCCGCCCAGGTGCGTGCCTCCGCGGGGTCCGTCATCGGGAGCGCCGGGACCGCTGCGGTGGAGGGTGGGCTCGAGGTGCGCATGGCGGAGCCGCTGCGCGGGGTCGCCGCCGGTCAGTCGGCTGTGGTCTACGACGGCGATCGGGTGCTGGGCCAGGCGACGATCACCGGGTCCTGGCGGTGACCGGGGTCAGCGCCCTCGGCCCGTGGTCCGGGCACAAGGTGCGCAAGGCGCAGGCCATCTCGGTGGGCGAGCTCTCCGACACCCCCGAGGGAGTGGTCGGCCTGCCGCCGATGGTGCACATGCCCAAGCGCGGGCCGTGGGCGCAGACGATCGCCCGGTCCGCCGCTCTCATGCCGGGGATGCCGATCGAGCTGGGCACGCACGGCTGGAAGCTCGCCGACCGGCCCGGCCCCGACCTGGAGCACGCCCGCGCACTGATCCGCGAGGATCTCGACGCGCTCGCGGAGTGTGCGGAGGGCTGGACGGGCTCGCTCGTCCTGACGGTGCGCGGCCCGTGGACGCTCTCCTCGGTGCTGTACCTCGCCCGCGGTGACCGGGTGCTCAGTGACCACGGCGCCGTGCGCGACGTCATCGCCTCGCTCGGCGAGGGACTCCAGGAGCTCCTCGCCTCGATGCACCGCGCCGTCCCGGGGGCGTCGCTCACCGTCGTGCTGCGCGAGCCCTTGCTGCCCGACGTCCTCGGAGGAGCGATCCCGACGTTCTCCGGCCACGGACGCCTGGCCGCCGTCGCCCGGGAGGACGCGACGGAGGGGCTGCGCTCGGTGGTCACCGCAGCGCGTGCCCAGGCGCAGCAGGTGGTGGTGCACGGGGGAGCGCGGTTCGCCTCACGGTCCTTCCGCACGATGGCCGGAGCGGGTGCCGACAGCGTCGGCGTCGCCGTCGGCGCCGTGCAGGGGGCCCAGTGGGAGCAGATCGCCTCCGTCGTCGAGGCCGGGACGGGGATGTGGTTCGGCCTCCCGCGCGACAAGCCCCGCAAGGGCGGCCCGGACATCGACCGTCTCGCGCGGAAGATCCACAAGCCGTGGACCTCGCTCGGCCTGCCTGCCGCCGGTCTCGCGGACGTCGTCGTGCACACCGACACGAGCGGCACCGGAGACCAGGTCGTGGCCACCCTCCAGGACATCCGTGCCGAGATCGCGATCGCGATCAAGGTCGCCACCGAGCTCGCCGGGCGAGCGGAGCAGTAGCGGCGCTCAGCCGAGCCGTTCGCGCAGGAAGCTCCAGGCGAGGGCCGACATGAAGGCCGCCTGGGAGTTGTCGGCCGCCCCGCCGTGACCGCCCTCGACGTTCTCGTAGTAGGTCACGTCCTTGCCCGCCGCGCGCAGCCAGGCCGCCGTCTTGCGGGCATGGCCCGGGTGGACCCTGTCGTCCCGCGTCGAGGTGGTCAGCAGCACCGGCGGGTAGCTGCGGTCCGCGTCGAGCAGGTGGTACGCCGAGAAGGTCCTGATGAACTCCCACTGCTCCGGGTCGTCGGGGTCGCCGTACTCCGCGGCCCACGACGCCCCGGCGAGCAGGTGCGTGTAACGGCGCATGTCCAGCAACGGGACCTGGATGACGACGGCACCGAAGAGCTCCGGGTACCGCGTGAGCATGTTCCCGGTGAGCAGCCCACCGTTCGAGCCGCCCTGCACCCCGAGGTGCTCCGGGGTCGTGACCCCACGCGCGACCAGGTCCTGTGCCACGGAGGCGAAGTCCTCGTAGGCACGGTGCCGCTTTTCCCGCAGCGCCGCCTGGTGCCAGGCCGGACCGTACTCGCCCCCACCGCGGATGTTCGCCAGGGCGTAGACCCCGCCCTGTTCGAGCCACGCCCGACCCAGCGTCCCGGAGTACGCCGGCAGGAGCGAGATCTCGAAGCCGCCGTAGCCGTAGAGCAGCGTGGGGGCCGTCCCGTCGCGCCGGGCGGTGGCGGGGACGAGCAGGAAGTACGGCACGCGGGTCCCGTCCTGCGACTGCGCGAAGTGCTGGCTGATCTCCAGACCCGAGGCGTCGAAGAAGGCGGGGGCGGACTTGAGCGCGACCGGCTCGGCTGCGTCGCCGACGGTGGTGAGCAGAAGGGTGGTCGGCGTGTCGAAGCCGGAGAGCGTGATCCACATGTCGTCGCTGTCGTAGCGGTCGACCGGGCGTACCGCGACGCTGCCGAGGGCGGGGAGTCCCGGCAGCGTCGAGCGCTCCCAGTCGACCCCCGCGCGAGCCTGCTCGGGCGGGGTGAGCACGCGCACGCTGCTGCGCACGTCCTGGAGCACCGTGAGCACCAGGTGGTTCCGCGTCCAGGCGATGCCGGCGAGGGAGGTCGACGGATCGGGGGTGAAGAGCACGGTCAGGGCGCGCTCCCCGGCGAGCCAGTCCTCGAAGGGGGCTGCGAGGAGCGTCCCGCCCGGATGGGTCGGCCCGCCCTCGGTCGGCGTCCAGTCGTCCCGGAGCTCGACGAGCAGCCACTCGCGGTGCACGAGGGTCTGCGCGCTCGCGGGGACCTCGACCAGGCGGAGCGTGCCGTCGGCCCGCAGGAGGTGGAGCTCGTCGGAGTAGAAGGTCAGCGCCCTGGAGACGAACTCGCGCTCGAACCCTGGGGTGTGGTCGCGCCAGGCGCTGATCGCCAGGTCGTCCTCCTCGCCGTCGAAGACGATCTCGGCCGAGTCGAGGGGCGTGCCCCGGTGCCAGCGTCGAGCGCTCCGGGGATAGCCGGAGCTCGTCGTCGTGCCCTCACCCAGGTCGGTGGTGACCAGCAGGGTGTCCTCATCGACCCAGCGGGCGTCGCCCTTGGCCGCGGGCCGCACGAAGCCGCCGTCGGCCGGGTCGACCCAGGTGCGGGTCACCAGGTCGAACTCGCGGGTCGTGTCCGCGTCCGAGCCGCCGTGGGACAGGGCGACCAGGGCCAGGCGGTGCTCCGGGCGCAGGATGCTCGCACCGTGCCAGACCCAGTCCTGCCCCTCGGCGGCGTTGAGGGCGTCGAGGTCCAGGACGACCTCCCACGCCGGATCCGCGGTGCGGTAGGACTCCGGCGTCGTCCGGCGCCACAGCCCGCGCGGGTGCTCGGCGTCACGCCAGAACCCGTAGAGCAGGTCTCCGACGGCGCTGACCTCCGGGATCCGGGCAGGCGAGTCGAGGACCTCGCGCACCGCATCGCGGAGTGCGGCGAAGCCGGGCGCTGTGGCGGGGCCGGCGAGGGTCTCGGCATTGCGCTCGTCGACCCAGGCGCGGGCCTCGGGGCCGTCGACGTCCTCCAGCCAGCCGAACGGGTCGGCCTCGGGGTCCGGGCTGGGGATCGGTGCCGGTACGGCGTCGCTCGGGCTCATGGTCGCTCAGCGTAGCCAGCAGGTGTGTGTGGGAGGCGTCCGCCATGATGGGCGCGTGAGCGCAGACACCCTCGACCCGGCGGACGCAGGTCTGGACCCGGTGGCGGCCCGGCACCGCTGGAGCGAGCTCGCGGAGCTCGTCCGTGAGCACCAGGTCGCCTACTACGTGCGCGATGCCCCGACGATCAGCGACGGCGAGTACGACCTCCTGCTGCGGCGCCTGGCCGCTCTCGAGGGCGCACATCCCGAGCTCCGCACCCCCGACTCGCCGACCCAGACGGTCGGCGGTGCGTCCTCCGCAGCCTTCGCCCCTGTCGAGCACCTGGTGCGGATGCTGAGCCTCGACAACGCGTTCTCCGACGAGGACGTGGCCGCGTGGGCCGACCGGGTGCGCCGCGAGCTCGAGGGCGCCGTCGACGACCCGCACTACCTGTGCGAGCTGAAGATCGACGGCCTCGCTGTCGACCTCGTCTACGAGGAGGGTCGGCTCGTGCGGGCCGCGACCCGCGGTGACGGCCGCACCGGGGAGGACGTGACGAGGAACGTGCGCACCGTGCACGGGGTGCCGCACCGGCTCGAGGGTGAGGACCTCCCGGCGCTGCTCGAGGTCAGGGGGGAGATCTTCCTCCCGGTCGAGGGCTTCGCCGAGCTCAACGCCGCCCAGGTCGCGGCAGGCAAGGCGCCGTTCGCCAACCCGCGGAACTCGGCGGCCGGGTCGCTGCGGCAGAAGGACCCGCGGGTCACGGCGTCGCGTCCGCTGCGGATGATCTGCCACGGGATCGGTGCGCTGACCTGGGACGGCCACGAGGAGGCGGTGGCAAGGCAGTCGGAGGTCTACGGCCTGCTGGCCTCCTGGGGCCTCCCGGTCTCGACGCACACGCGGGTGGTCGACGACCTCGCCGGGGTGCACGAGATGATCGCGTACTACGGGGAGCACCGGCACGACGTCGAGCACGAGATCGACGGGATCGTCGTCAAGGTCGACGAGGTGGCGCTCCAGCGTCGGCTCGGGGCGACGAGCAGGGCCCCCCGCTGGGCGATCGCCTACAAGTACCCGCCGGAGGAGGTCACCACACGGCTGGTCGACATCCGGGTGAACGTCGGTCGTACGGGGCGGGTGACGCCCTACGGGGTGATGGAACCGGCGCTCGTGGCGGGGTCGACCGTGCGGATGGCCACGCTGCACAACCAGGACGTCGTCCGTGCCAAGGGCGTGCGGATCGGCGACATGGTCGTGCTGCGCAAGGCGGGCGACGTCATCCCCGAGATCGTCGGGCCGGTGGCCGCCCTCGCGGGGGACGGGTACCCGCGGCGCGACTTCGTCATGCCCGCCACCTGCCCCGAGTGCGGGACACCGCTGCGCTCGATGCGCGAGGGGGAGGTGGACCAGCGCTGCCCCAACGCGCGGACCTGCCCGGCCCAGGTGCGCGGCCGCGTGGAGCACATCGGCTCCCGCGGGGCTCTCGACATCGAGGCACTCGGTGAGGTGACGGCGGCGGCGCTCACCCAGCCGGAGGTGCCCTCCGCCCCGCCCCTGCGCAACGAGGCCGACCTGTTCGACCTGGTCGGGTGGCCGGCGGACGCGACGCAGGAGGAGCGGGACCGGGTCCTCGCACGGAGCCTGGAGCGACTGGCAGAGGTCGAGGTCATCGTGCGCGATCCCGAGACCGGGGAACCGAGGGCCGACGACGACGGCGTGGTGCGCAGGAGGACTCCGTTCCGCCGCGCGGTGAAGCACACGCAGGCCGAGCACAGGGCCGCCACGGCCGACGGTCGGGAGCTGCCCGACGCCGAGCCGTCGGAGGCGGCCAGGACGTTGCTCGCCGAGCTCGACAAGGCGAAGGAGCAGCCGCTGTGGCGGGTGCTCGTCTCGCTCTCGATCCGGCACGTCGGCCCGACGGCTGCTCGCGCGCTGGCGCAGGAGTTCGGCTCGATGGCCGCGCTCCGTTCCTCGCTGGCGGACCGGCAGGCGGCGCTGGAGCGCATCGCCGGCGTCGAGGGGATCGGCGCGACGATCGCGGAGTCCGTCGTCTCGTGGTTCGACCCCGCGACGGAGGACGGGCCGTGGCACCTGGAGATCGTGGACCGCTGGGCCGCCGCCGGGGTGCGCATGGAGGACCTGCCCGACGCGTCGGTCCCACGCACCCTCGAGGGGCTGACCGTCGTGGTCACCGGCTCGCTGGAGGGGTTCACGCGTGACGGCGCGAAGGAGGCGATCCTCGCGCGGGGAGGGAAGGCCGCCGGCAGCGTCTCGAAGAAGACCGATGCCGTCGTCGTCGGGGAGAACGCGGGCTCGAAGGAGACCAAGGCGCGCGAGCTCGGCCTGAGGATCCTCGACGAGGAGGGCTTCGTGCGGCTGCTCGCCGAAGGGCTGGCCGGTGTGACGGGCGAGGAGGCGATCGTCGACCCGCCGGTCCACGCCGCGCCGGTCGACGCCCAGGGGGCGGAGTCGGCAGGGGGCTGAGCGTCTGCGGGGTCAGTCGCCGAGGAGCCCCGCCGCCCAGAGCAGCCCGCGCTCCACGATCGTGCGGACCGCCGGGAACTCGAGGTCGGCCGTGTGGTGCCCCGGGGTGCAGACGAACACCCGTCCGGCGCCCCAGCGTCGGGTCCAGACCGCAGGGGAGACCACGGGCTCGTGCCACGGGTCGTCGGGGCCAGGGGTCAGCGTCGTGGTCGCCAGGACGTCGTTGATGCCGTCGGTGGCGACCCAGTACTGCTCGGAGCGCAGCGAGAAGGACGCGATCCCGGCGACGATCGGGTGCTCGGCCCGGTCGGGGACGATGTCGATGCGGTGGGACCGGATGTCACCCGGATGGGCGATGAACTGCCCGCCGGTGAGCATCGTGTACTCGGTCGCCATCCGGAAGGCGTCGATGATCCCGCCGTGCCACCCGGCCAGACCCGCTCCGCCGCGGACCGCGGCATGCAGCCCGTCGAGCTCCGCCGGGAGGATCTCGCCCATCGTCCAGGACGGCACGATGAGGTCGACCGAGCCCATGACCTCGCGGTCGGCGTACACCTCGAGGCTGTCCTCGACGAGCACGCCGAAGCCGTGCTCCTCGAGGAAGGGCAGGAAGAGGTCCGTCGTCTCGACCGGTGCGTGCCCCTCCCATCCGCCTCGGACCACGAGCGCTGTCCTGCGGTTCACCGCGTCCCCTTCACCGTTGACGGTTCGACCGTGCGGCCACCAGTGTGCCGCAGACCCTCGTCCCGGTCACGGGATCAGGGCCTCGATGGCCGCGGGCGAGAGCACCGACTCGGCGGCCATCACGCTCGCGCCGTAGATGCCCGCGCGGCCCTTGCTCCGGCTCGCCACGATCCGCAGGTGCTGCGTGGCGACCGGCAGGGAGCGCTGGTACACCACCTCGCGGATCCCGGCGAGGATGTCCTCTCCCGCGCTCGCGAGGTTGCCGCCCACGACGATCACCGAGGGGTTCAGCAGGCTCACGCTCCCGGCGAGCACGCTGCCGATGGTGCGTCCCGCCTCCCGGACCGCGCGGATCGCCGCGGTGTTGCCGGCGCGGACGAGCGCGACGACATCGGCTCCCGTCTCGGCAGGGACCCCGGCGCGGGTGAGCTCTGCGGCGATCGCTCCGCCGCTCGCCACCGCCTCGAGGCAGCCCGTGTTGCCGCAGTGGCACAGGACCTGCGGGCCGTGCGGCACGGCGATGTGTCCGATGTCCCCGCCGACCCCTTGCGCGCCGCGGCGCAGCGCGCCGTCGCTGATGACCCCGGCGCCGATGCCGGTCGCGACCTTGACGAACAGCAGGTGGTCGATCTCCGGGTACTCCGTCTGGCGTTCCCCGAGGGCCATGATGTTGACGTCGTTGTCCACGAGGACCGGCGCGTGCAGACGTCGGCGCAGGTGACCGGGGACGTCCGCGTTGTGCCACCCGGGCATGATGGGCGGGCTGACCGGGCGTCCCGTCGTGTGGTCCACGGGAGAGGGAAGCCCCACGCCGACGGCGGCGAGGTCGGTGACCTGCCGACCGGCGGCGGCGATGAGGTCCAGGGCGAGGTCGGCGAGCCGGTCGAGCACCGGTCCGGGACCGTCCGCGATCGCTGCCGGCTCCTGCTGCTCGGCGAGCACCGTCGAGGCGAGGTCGGTGACCGCCAGGCGCACGTGGGTCGCGCCCAGGTCGATGGCCAGGACGATGCGGGCATCGGCGTTGAAGACGAAGGTGGCCGGCGGGCGTCCGCCGGTGGAGGTCGCCTCACCTGCCGGGGCGAGCAGCCCCGAGGCCAGCAGCACGTCCACCCGCACGGCGATCGTCGATCGGGCCTGGCCGGTGATCTGGGCCAGCTCCGCGCGGGTCCGGGGCTTTCCGTCGCGCAACAGCTGGAACATCTCGCCCACACCCGTAGGGCGGGGCGCGAACTTGGTCAGCCCGTCCATGTCGGCAGTCAAGCACAGACCCTTCCGTCGAGCACATGCACTCTTTACGAGGTCACGGTCTCATAACTGCGTCGATCAGCGACAGGCTTTTGCTTGACCAATGTTAGAAGTGGAGTACGGTGCTCGGCATGGTCGATGAAGCCCACCACGAGAGGACACGCCCGGCGTCGGGCGAGCCCGAGCTCCTGCTGCGGATGACGGGGATCGTCAAGCACTTCCCGGGTGCGAAGGCCCTGGACGGAGTGGACCTGGAGATCCGCCGGGGCGAGGTGCACTGCCTCCTCGGGCAGAACGGCGCGGGGAAGTCGACGCTCATCAAGGTCCTCGCCGGGGCCCACCGGCCCGACGCCGGCGAGATCCTCTGGCTCGGTGAGCGCATGACCGTGACCACCCCGGTCGCCGCGCTCCGCGCCGGGATCGCGACGATGTACCAGGAGCTGGACGTCGTCGACGGGCTCACGGTGGCCGAGAACGTCTTCCTCGGGCACGAGCTCGCCAGTGGGGGATTCACCCAGCGCCGGGCCGCCCGGGCCAGGACACGCGAGCTCCTCGAGCGGCTGGGGCACGGGGACATCTCGCCCGACCTCGAGGTCGGGCGACTGTCCGCGGCCGGCAAGCAGATCGTCAGCATGGCGCGCGCCCTGTCCCACGACGTCCGGCTCATCGTGATGGACGAGCCGACGGCCGTGCTGGACTCCGGTGAGGTGGACAACCTCTTCCGGGTCGTCGCCGAGATCACCGCTGCCGGAGTGGCCGTCGTCTACATCTCGCACCGGCTCGAGGAGATCCGCCGGGTGGGGGACCGGATCACGGTGCTCAAGGACGGGCGGACCGTCGGGACCTGTCTCCCGGTCGCCGAGACCCCGACCGACGACCTCATCCGGCTGATGACCGGCCGCACCGTCGCGCACGCGTTCCCGACGCGCGCCCCCGTCGCCGAGGACGCCGAGGAGCTGCTCGCCGTCGAGGGGCTCGGTCTGCGAGGGGTGTTCTCCGACGTCTCGTTCTCTGTGCGGGCCGGCCAGGTCGTCGGGCTGGCGGGGCTCGTCGGTTCCGGGCGCTCGGAGATCCTGGAGACCGTGTACGGCGCCCGGCACGCCGACGGCGGGGCGGTGAAGGTCAGGGGACAGGCCCTGCGACCGGGATCGGTCCACGCCGCGGTCGACGCGGGGATCGGACTGGCGCCGGAGGAGCGCAAGAGCCAGGGCCTCCTGCTCGACGAGCCCGTCTACCGCAACATCACCCTCGCGACGTTCGCGGGGTTCGCCAGGGGATCGTTCCTCGACGAACGTGCCGAGCGTGCCTCCGCTCGGGAGCAGATCGACGCGCTCGACCTGCGGCCGGCCGATCCCGACCGGTCCACCCGCACGCTGTCCGGCGGCAACCAGCAGAAGGCGATGCTCGCCCGCTGGCTCGTCCGCGGCTGCCGGATCCTGCTGCTCGACGAGCCGACCCGCGGGGTGGACGTCGGTGCGCGGGCCGAGATCTACGCGCTGATCGCCGAGCTCGCCGCCCGAGGCGCGGCGGTGGTCGTGGTGAGCAGCGAGATCGACGAGGTGCTCGGCCTCGCCGATCGGGTCCATGTGGTCTCCGAGGGACGCATCGTGCACTCGTGCGATGCCGATCAGATCGACGAGCACGGCGTGCTCGATCTCGTGATGGAAGGAAGTGCAGCGTGAGCGAGCAGCCCTCGTCGGACGGGTCGTCGACCGGCGCCCCCGGTACGGCCCTCGGCGCCGCGGCCACCGTGGAGCGCGCGCGATCGGAGGGGGCGCCCGGCGCCCAGGAGGGCTCGCCGGCCACGGGCTGGCTCCGCGCCCGCCTGGCGGGGGGAGCAGGGCGCAACGTCGGGCTCGTCATCGCCCTCGCGGTGATCTGCGCCTTCGGCATCATCACCGCCGGCGAACGCTTCGCGAGCGTGGACAACGTCATGACGATCCTGCGGCTCGCGGCGGTCATCGGGGTCCTCAGCGTGGGGATGACCTTCGTCATCACCGGCGGCGGGATCGACCTGTCGATCGGGGCCGTCCTCGGGCTCGCCTCGATCTGGGCCACGACCCTGGCGACCCAGACCATGGCGCAGGACACCCACTGGATCGTCATGGTGTTCACCGCCCTCGCCGTCGGGACGGCCTGCGGAGTGGTCAACGGGCTCCTGGTCGCCTACGGCCGGGTCGTCCCGTTCATCGCCACCCTCGCGATGATGGTCTCCGCTCGTGGGCTCGCCGAGATGATCGCGAACCGGCAGACCCAGATCGTCAAGGTCAACGCCTTCCTCGACGTCTTCCAGGCCGATGTGCTGGGCATCTCGGTGCTCGTGTGGATCTTCGTCGTCGTGGCCGCGGCGGGCTGGGTCGTGCTCAACCGGACGACCTTCGGCCGGCGCACCGTCGCCGTCGGCGGGAACCCCGAGGCCGCGCGCCTCGCCGGCATCAAGGTCAACCGGCACACCCTGTACCTCTACGCGCTGGCAGGGCTCACCGCCGGCATCGCCGCCGTGATGATGCTCGCCAGGACCACTGCCGGCTCGTCCACGCACGGCCAGCTCTACGAGCTCGACGCGATCGCCGCGGTGGTCGTCGGCGGGACCCTGCTCATCGGCGGTCGGGGAACGATCGTCGGCACCGTCTTCGGCGTCCTGATCTTCTCGACCCTGACGAACGTGTTCACCCAGAACAACCTCTCCACCTCGGCGCAGGCGGTCGCCAAGGGCGTGATCATCGTCGCCGCCGTCCTGCTGCAGCAGCGTTTCGCCGCCCGTTCCCGAGCGAGCTGAGCGCAGCTCGTCCCCCTGTCCCGTCCGATCGTCCGACCCCGTTGTGTCACTCAAGGAGGAAACCCATGTCCGCACCAAAGGAGTTGCGTCGCCGGTGGTTGCTCGCCACAGGAGCGGCGGTCGCCAGCCTCGCGCTCGTCTCCGGCTGCACGTCGAACAGCCCGGCCGAGACCGAGACGACGGCCGACAGCTCGGGAGGGTCGACCTCGGGGATGGCGAACGACGAGGTGGGTGAGACCGTCACGATCGGCTTCTCGGCACCGGCCGCCGACCACGGCTGGATGGGTGCGATCACTCGCGCTGCGCTCGCGGAGGCGGAGAAGTACGAGGACGTCGAGCTGGTCGTCGCCGAGGCGACCAACGACGTCAACCTCCAGATCAGCACGATCGAGACCTTCATCAACGACGGTGTCGACGCGATCGTCCTGCTGCCCTTCGACGGTGCAGCGCTCACCCAGGTCGCGACCCAGGCGATGGAGGCCGGGATCGTCGTCATCAACGTGGACCGTGAGTTCGCCAGCCCCTTCGCCGCACGGAGCACGGTGCTCGGTGACAACTACGGCATGGGCGTGAGCGCAGGCACGTACATCTGCGAGCAGGTCGGCGACAACCCCGACGCCGTCGTGGCCGAGATCGCCGGCATCGACTCGCTCCCGCTCACCCAGGACCGCAGCGAGGGCTTCGCTGACGCGCTCGCCGACTGCGGGCTGGACGTCGACAACCGCGTCGCCGCCGACTTCACGGTCCAGGGCGGTCAGGCGGCCGCGGCGAACCTGCTGCAGGCAGCGCCGAAGATCGACGCCCTGTGGAACCACGACGACGACCAGGGCGTCGGCGTCATGGCGGCGATCGACGAGGCGGGGCGTGACGAGTTCGTCATGGTCGGTGGCGCGGGTTCGGCCAACGTCATGCGCTCCATCCAGGCCGACGACTCCGTCCTCAAGGCGACAGTCGTCTACCCGTCGACGCAGGCCGCCGACGGCATCCGTCTGGCCCGCCTGATCGTCCAGGGCAAGTCGATGAGCGACATCGTCGAGGTCGAGGTGCCGCGCACCGTGCAGCTCTTCGCCCCCGTGGTCACCAAGGAGAACGTCGACAAGTACCTGCCGTCCGCCTTCGAGTCCTGAGGCACCCGTGCGGGGCGTGGCGACACGCCCCGCACGGCCCGGGCGCCCTCGCGCCCACCCACCGCAGCACAGCACCGACAGCGAAGGAGCAGCACGATGACCGCAGAGCGCACCCCGCGGCTGGGCGTCGGCATGATCGGCCACTCGTTCATGGGGCGGGCCCACTCGCAGGCCTGGAGGGTGGCTCCGCGGTTCTTCGACCTCGCGCTGCGCCCCGAGATGACGGTCGTCGCGGGCCGCAACCCGGCCGGCGTCGCCGATGCGGCGGATCGGCTCGGCTGGGCAGCCGGCACCACCGAGTGGCGCAGCCTGCTCGAGCGTGAGGACGTCGACCTGGTGGACATCTGCACCCCTGGCGACACCCATGCCGAGATGGCGATCGCCGCGCTCGAGGCGGGCAAGCACGTGCTCGTCGAGAAGCCGATGGCGAACTCGGTGGCCGAGGCCGAGGCCATGGTGGCCGCCGCTGCTGCTGCGGAGCAGCGGGGAGTGCTCTCGATGGTCGGCTTCACCTATCGTCGCGTCCCGGCCATCGCCCTCGCCCGTCAGCTCGTGGCCGACGGCCGGATCGGCACCGTGCGCCAGGTGCGCGCGCAGTACCTCCAGGACTGGATCGCCGACGAGAACGCACCGCTGTCCTGGCGGCTGGACAAGGCCACCGCCGGTTCCGGCTCCCTCGGCGACATCGGCGCGCACATCATCGACCTGGCGCAGTTCGTCACCGGCGACCTCATCAGCGGGGTGTCCGGCACCCTGGAGACCTTCGTCACCGAGCGGCCGGTCGCCGGGGAGTTCTCCGGACTGAGCGGGACCGCCGGGGAGGGTCGAGGACCCGTGACCGTCGACGACGCCGCCGTCTTCCTCGCGCGGTTCGCCGGCGGGGCGCTCGGCGTCTTCGAGGCGACCCGGTTCGCCTGGGGCCGCAAGAACGCCATCCGTCTGGAGATCAACGGCTCGCTCGGTTCGCTCGCCTTCGACTTCGAGGACATGAACGTCCTGAACTTCTACGACGCCACCGACGACCCGGCCACGTCCGGCTTCCGGCGCATCCTCGTGACGGAGTCGGCGCACCCGTACATCGCCGCGTGGTGGCCGGCCGGCCACGGGCTCGGCTACGAGCACGCGTTCGTCCACCAGGTCGTCGACCTCGTCGGGAGCCTGGCGCGTGCGGAGCAGCCCCGGCCCTCCTTCGCCGACGGGCTCGGCGTGCAGCGGGTGCTCGACGCGGTCGAGCGGAGCGCTGCGGCCGACAGCACGTGGACGACCGTCCCGGTCCCCGGCTGAGCACCACGACCTCCCGACCGCTCGGGTCCCCGGGCGGCTCCACGATCACCGAAGGAGAGCACCGATGGCACGACCGATCACGCTGTTCACCGGCCAGTGGGCCGACCTCCCGCTCGAGGAGGTGGCGCGGTTGGCCTCCGAGTGGGGTTACGACGGACTCGAGCTCGCCTGCTGGGGCGACCACCTCGACCCGTGGCAGGGTGCCGTGGACGACGACTACATCCAGTCCAAGCTCGACCTGTTCGACCGCTACGGCCTCAAGCTCTACGCGATCTCCAACCACCTCAAGGGCCAGCTCGTCTGCGACGACCCGATCGACCAGCGGCACCGGGACATGGTCCCGGACGTGGTGTGGGGCGACGGGGACCCCGAGGGGGTGCGGCAGCGCGCGGCGGAGGAGATGAAGCTCACCGCCAGGACCGCAGCACGGCTCGGCGTGAAGACGGTCGTCGGGTTCACCGGCTCGTCGATCTGGAAGTACGTGGCGATGTTCCCGCCGGTCTCGAACGAGCTCGTCGAGGCGGGCTACGCCGACTTCGCCGCGCGCTGGCACCCGATCCTCGACGTGTTCGACGAGGTCGGCGTGCGCTTCGCCCACGAGGTGCACCCCAGCGAGATCGCCTACGACTACTGGACGACGGTCCGCACCCTGGAGGCGATCGGCCATCGTGAGGCCTTCGGCCTCAACTGGGACCCGAGCCACTTCGTCTGGCAGGACCTCGACCCGGTCGGCTTCATGTCCGACTTCCGTGACCGGATCTACCACGTGGACTGCAAGGACGCGAAGCGCCGGGTGGGTAACGGCCGCAACGGGCGGATGGGCTCCCACCTGCCGTGGGCGGACCCGCGCCGGGGCTGGGACTTCGTCTCGACCGGGCACGGCGACGTGCCGTGGGAGGACGCCTTCCGGATGCTCAACACCATCGGCTACGACGGTCCGATCTCGGTCGAGTGGGAGGACGCCGGGATGGATCGGCTCGTCGGGGCGCCCGAGGCGCTCGAGTTCGTGCGACGTCTTGCCTTCGACCCGCCGTCGGCAGCCTTCGACGCGGCCTTCAGCAGCCGCTGATCGGTGCGAGGAGAGGGGCGGACGGGCGGGTGCCCGTCCGCCCCTGTCTGCTCAGTGCCGG
>NZ_JBFHHB010000048.1:0-15601 GCF_041597215.1 Actinotalea sp. | reverse complement strand
CGGGAGGGCAGGTGGGAGTTCACCAGGGCAGACGGAGCCGCCCTCGTGGACGCCGGACCAGTTCGTGCGAGCAGGGACGACTCGGCGACCGAGGGGCGGAGCACGCGGGAGCGAAGCGTCGCCGTCGCCGTGCCGGATCGCCCCGAGGTGCTCCGGCGCCCCCCTCCGACGCGTCGGAGGCTCACACCTCGCGGACCGTGATCCCGTTCGCGAAGGCCAGGTGGTCCTTGATCTGCCGGGCCGAGTCGGACGGGTCGGGGTAGGCCCACGCCCCGTCGACCACCGCCGTTCCGGCGGCCCGGACGGTCCAGTACGAGGCGAGACCCTTCCACCCGCAACGGGTGTGGGTGTCCGTCGGAATGAGGTGCTCCGACGCGACGTCCTCGGGTGGGAAGTAGTGGTTCCCCTCGACGACGACGGTTCGATCGCTCCGAGCGATCTCCACCCCGGCAAGCTCAGCGGTGACGATCATGATGCTCCTTCGTGGTCGAACACCAAGGATCGGCCGCCGGCACCAAGACCGCGAGCGCTACCGACGAGCCGGTGCCGAACGGCCCGCCGCGCACCGTGCGGGTCGAGTGCCCCCGGGGACACCCGACCGCAGCCTCCTCAGGCCGTGAACGGCTCCGAGGAGGCGAGCGGCTCGACGGCGTCCTGCGTGTCGCCGAGCTCCGGGGCGGCACCCTCGCCACCGCTCTCGGCTACGCGACCCGCAGACGCGTGACCCAGGGCCTCGTCCGGGCCCAGCTCGGCCCGCACGAGTGCCTCCTCCGCCGACTCGAGCACCTCGCAGGACGCGGTGAGGATGCGCTCGGCCTCCAGGACGACCTCTGCCTCGAGGGTCTCCGTCGGGGTCGGGACGCGACCCACCAGGACGCCGATCACCACGACCACACCGCCCGCGACCGACAGCCACTCCAGGCTCTCGCCCAGGAAGAGCACGCCGAGCGTCACCGTGACGACCGGCATGAGGTAGGTGATCGACGCGGTGCGCTGCGCACCCCAGGCCTGCAGCACGACGGCGTTGCCGACGAACCCGAGACCGGTCGAGACGATGCCGAGGGCCGCGAGCGCGAGGACGACGGCGAGCGTGACGGGCCCGTCGCCCCCCTGCGCGAGAGGGGAGTCGAGCAGGACCGGGGCGACCAGCGCTGTCATCCCCAGGGCGAGCACCATCTGCATCGACGCCTCGGTCACGCCGTCCAGGCCGCGGGCGCTGACGAATCGGCGCTGGTAGGCGTAGCCGGCTCCGAAGCAGACGGGTCCCGCGAGGCAGGCGAGCAGCCCAGGGATCGAGCCACCGAGCCCGTCCCCTCCGACGATGATCACCACGCCCACCGCGCCGAGCACGAGCCCGACGACCCCGGGCCGGCCCAGCCGCTCCGAGGGCAGCAGCACCGCCGTGAACAGGACCGTCGTCATCGGCGTCGCTGCCGTGATGATCCCGGCGAGACCGGTGCCGACGTACTGGGCGCCCCAGGCGACCACGAGGTACGGCACCACGCAGAGCAGGAGAGAGACGACGGCCTGGTGGCCCCACAGCACACGGTCCCGCGGCCAGGAACGACGCGTCGCGACCATGATCACCGCGAGCGTTCCCGCGGCCAGCAGGAGCCGCAGCAGCACGAGGACGAGGGGGGAGGTCGCCGTCAGCGCGACCTTGAGGAAGAGGAAGCTCGCGCCCCAGATCAGGGTGAGCGCCAGGTACACCACAGCGATGCGGCCGGTACCGCGCGACGACCCGAGCACCGGGCACCTCCACTCTCTCGCGAGGAGTGTGAGAGGCCCCGACCCATGACGCAAAGAGGTGAGATTCATGCGACGATGAGACTTGCTCATGACTGTCACCCTCGCCCAGCTCCGCGCGGTGGTCGCCGCTGTCGACCACCGCTCGTTCACCGAGGCCGCGGCCTCCTTGCGCATGTCGCAGTCCGCCGTCTCGCACGCGATCTCGGCGCTGGAGCGCTCCTTGGGCGGGCGCGTCGTGCACCGCGATCCACCTGTTCGGCCCACCGCCCTCGGCGAGCGCATGCTCCCCCACGCGCGCGCCGCTCTCGCCTCGGTCGGCAGCCTCGAGGACGCTGCCCGCACCCCGCAGCTCACCGGTGTGGTCCGGCTCGCCACCGTGACGACGGTCTACCGGGCGGTGCTCCCCCGCTTCCTGCGCCGATGGGAGTCCCGGCTGCCCGACGTCGACGTGCAGGTCTTCGAGGGCGACGACACCGAGATGTCGGTCTGGATGGAGGGCGGCATGGTCGACGCCGCCGTGCTCGTCGACCCGCCGACGATCCCGCCGGGGGCGCGGGTGCTCGCCACCGACGACTACCGCGCGGTCGTGCGTCGCGACCATCCCTTCGCCCGGGAGTCCTCCATCTCGCTCGCCGAGCTTCTGGAGGACCCGCTCATCGTCTCCAGCGGCGGGTACGAGGAGCAGATCCGCGAGCTGCACCACCAGGCCGGCCTGCCCTTCGAGAGCCAGCGGCGCGTCCGGGAGCTCGCCACGCTCATGACGATGGTCGAGAAGGGCCTCGGCGTCTCGATCCTGCCGAGCCTCGGCGCCGGACTGCTGAGCAACCGACTCGTCATGCTCCCGCTCACCCCTCATGTCGAGCGCAACCTCGTCCTCAGCGGTCCGCAGAGCCGGCCCTGGCACCCCCTGGTCACCGCCCTTCTCGAAGAGCTCGCGATCCCCTGATCCACGGGCTCGTGTATCGGGCCGATGAACGCCGCAGCACCCCGGGCGCCCCGGAACCGCTCCCACGTCACGATCACGTGAAATCCCTGCCCTGCCCCTCGTCCGGGCGCTCCGCGCGCACGTACGCTCGCGGCGGCCACCCCGGCCGACGACGGGAGAGCAGTGCTCACGACCACGGAGTCCGTGCCCACCTGGCTGCATGCCGGGATCGCTGCCGCATGGGGCTGGCAACCGGACGCCCTCGAGCTCACCGCCCTGCGCCACGGCCCGCACGACCTGCTCGTCCTGGCCTCGGTCGAGGACACCCCGACCGCGGTGATCCGCGCGCTTCGACCCGGTCGGATGAGCCTGACGGCCCTGGAGTCCGAGGCTGCCTGGATCCGCGCGCTCGGCGAGGACGACGTCGTGCGGGTGCCGTCGGTGCTGACCACCGACGCCGACCTCGCCGCCGCCCCGATCGACGACCCCACCGGGCGACGCTGGCCCGCCCTCGCCCTCGGCTTCGACCCGGTCCTCATCGGCCCCCCACCCCTGACGGTCGACACCGCGTCGAGCCGTCGGCTCGGCGCCCTCGCCGCGCGACTGCACGAGCACGAGCTCGCCTGGCAGCCCCCCTCCTGGTTCCGCCGCCCGACGATCGAGCTCGTCGACCTCGTCGAGACCGCCTGGGAGAGCGCACCCTTGCCGCCCTCCGCCCTGCGCCTGCTGGGGACGGCGCAGGAGGCGGCGCTGGCGACCGTGTCCTGGGCGGGGAACGCCCCCACGGGTCTCGTGCACCGCGACCTGCTCGGCTCGGTCGTGCGGATCGGCGAGGAGGAGTACCTCACCGAGTTCGCCGAGTGCGCATGGACCTGGTTCGAGCAGGACTTCGCCGGCTCGCTCGTCGGCCACGAACCACGTCGGGACGCCCCGAGCCTCGCCGCGGCCTGGGTGGAGGGCTACACCGAGGTCCGCCCCTGGGGGGACCCGCGGCTCGCCTGCGCACTGACCATGACCCGGCGCCTGCAGAACTACGGCCGACTCTGGTCGACGACCGGCCCCACGCCCGTCGACCCCGAGGAGGCCGAGGCCCTCGCGGAGGGCACGCTCGACATCGCCACGCGGTACCTGCGCTCGGAGACCTGGCTGCTGGACTGAGTCAGAGCCGCGCGTCCGTCGGGATCCACAGGCTGTACGGCAGCCGAGGGACCTCGCGGAAGCCGAGCCGGGCGTAGAAGGCGGCGGCGTTGACGTTCTCGGGCGCATGCGTCAGGTGCGCTGCGGCGATTCCGTGCCCCCGCAGCTCGGCCAGCAGCGTCCTGATCAGCACCCGACCCCAGCCCTGCCCCTGAGCCTGCGGCAGCAGGTCGACGTGCAGGTGCGCCGGGTAGGGCGCCAGCTCCGGCCGGACCATCCGCTCCGGGTCGTGCAGCGACGCGAGCATCGCCTCGGCGGGAGTGCTGGGGGCCGACGGCGGTTCCGGGTGACGGCCCGCGACGCGCGGCAGCCAGCGCTCCCGGAAGGCCGCAGCGAACGCAGGGGTGTCCCTCGCTCCGAGGACGTAGCCCACGGCCCGTCCCCCGTCGTCGACGACGAAGGCGAGGTCCGGCTCGAGCTCGAGATAGGGCCCGGCGTAGATGTCGGGGACCAGGTCGTCGTCGCAGTACAGGCCGCGGGCGTCGCCACCGGACTCGGCCGTCCGCACGCAGATCTCGTACAGGGCGTCCCGATCGGACCCGCACGCACGGCGCAGCAGCATCCCCCCAGTCTGGCCCCCCGCGACGCTAGGGTGAACCCAGCCACAGGGGGGTGTACACCATGATCGTCTTCGTCGTGATCGGCGCCGTCGGGCTCGCCGTGCTGCTGCTGTCCCTCCTGCTCGGCGACCTCGTCGAGTTCGGCGACGGCGACGTCTCGGGGACGTCCCTCGGCGCGGGCGCCGTCGCCTTCGGGGCGATCGGCACGATCGTCACCGCCAACGGGCTGCCGATCGTCTGGGCCTATGTCGCCTCGGCGGTCTTCGGCGCGCTCGTCGTCCTCGGCGTACAGCGCCTCGTGCGTCGGCTGCGCGAGACGGAGGACGGCGTCGGCTACACCGTCGTCGGCGTCAGCGGCGTGGTCACCGCGACCGTCGTCCCGAACGGCGCTGGTGAGGTCAGCCTCGACGACCCGCGCGAGCTGGAACGCCGTCTGGCCTGGGCGGACACCGAGATCACCGTCGGCGCGCGCGTCGTCGTCGTCGAGCAGGCCGGTAGTCGTGTGAAGGTCGAACCCGCAGAGAGGCTCCCCGAACGATGATCGAGCTCACGTCCCAGGCGATCACCACCCTCGCCGTCGTCGCCCTGGCCATCGCGGTCGTCGCGGTCATCTCGTTCATCGCGCACCGGATCCGGCGGGTCCCGCCGAACGAGGCGCTCATCATCGTCGGGCGCGGAGCGGGCAAGGCCGCCGCGGCGGACGCCGGCCAGCGCGTCGTCGTCGGCGGCCGGGTGTTCGTCTGGCCCGTCCTCCAGCAGGGCTTCCCCATCTCCCTCGAGCAGCGTCAGATCGGCATCACCGTCGAGGGTGTCGACAAGAACCGCATCAAGATCGCGATCAAGGCGAGCATCAACTTCAAGGTCCGCGGCGACGAGGAGGGGGTGCGGCGTGCGGCCCAGCGCTTCCTCTCCCAGCAGGCCACGCTGACCGAGATCATCAAGGAGTCCCTCGAGGGCTCGCTGCGCTCCATCGTCGGCGACATGACGATCGAGCAGATCATCTCCGACCGCAAGGGGCTCTCGGACCGCGTGGTCGACTCCACCAAGTCCGACCTGTCCGAGCAGGGCCTGCAGGTCGACCTGCTCAACATCTCCGACATCTCCACCCCCGGGTCGGACTACCTGTCCAACCTGGGCCGTGCCGAGAGCGCCCGCGCCCGACAG
This sequence comes from Actinotalea sp., assembly GCF_041597215.1. Taxonomy (GTDB): domain Bacteria; phylum Actinomycetota; class Actinomycetes; order Actinomycetales; family Cellulomonadaceae; genus Actinotalea. Next base: position 10,006 of record NZ_JBFHHB010000048.1, on the reverse strand, counting down.
GTCGCGGAGGTCTCCGAGGCCGAGGCCCAGCGGGTCGCCGAGTTCGCCGTGATCGAGGCGCGCGAGCAGATCGCCGAGCGCCAGAAGGCCCTGGACCTCAAGACCGCCGCCATCAAGGCCCAGACCGACCGCGCGAACGCCGAGGCCGAGGCCGCCGGCCAGCTCGCCAGGGCCGAGCAGGACAAGCTCGTCGCCGCCCTGGAGCGCGAGGCTCTCGCCGAGCAGGCGCGCGTCACCGAGGAGCAGCTCGACATCAGCGTGCGCAAGCCGGCCGAGGCCGCCGCCTACGCCGCTGTCCAGCAGGCCAACGCCGAGCGTGACGCCGCGAACGCGGCGACGGAGGCCGACGCCTTCAAGCGCACCACCATCGCCGAGGCGAACAAGAGCGCTGCCCTCCAGGACGCCGAGGCCGCTGCCGAGACCGTGCGCCGCGCAGGCGAGGCGGAGCGCGACCGTCAGGTGGCCCTCGCCGCCGGCGTGAAGGCCCAGGGAGAGGCGCACGCCGCCGCGATCGAGGCCGAGGGCCGCGCCGAGGCCGCCGCCACCGACGCCAAGGCCGAGGCGCTCAAGAAGTACGGCCAGGCCGCCATCGCGCAGGAGGTCATCTCTCGGCTCCCCGAGATCGTCAGAGCTGCCGCCGAGCCGATCGGCGCTGTCGGCTCGATGACGGTGATCTCCACCGACGGCGCCTCCTCGCTGACCAAGAGCGTCGCCTCGGTGCTCGGGGAGGGCCAGGAGATCGTCAAGAAGCTCACGGGCCTCGACCTGGCACAGCTGGTCTCGGGGGTCACCGGCCAGACGGACCAGGCCGCCGAGGAGCCCTCCGCTCCCTGAGCGACGGACATCGGCCACCCTCGCAGGAAGGACCTCCGTGCTCGAGCTCGACCACCTGTCCAAGTCCTACGGGACCGTCACGGCTCTGGACGGCCTGAGCTTCGACGTCCGCCCGGGCGAGATCTTCGGCTTCGTCGGCTCGAACGGGGCCGGCAAGACGACGGCCATGCGCATCATGCTCGGCGTGCTGGCCGCGGACTCCGGATCGGTGCGCTGGCAGGGCAAGGGCCTGGACCTGCACACCCGCCGCACCGTCGGCTACATGCCGGAGGAGCGGGGGCTCTACCCGAAGATGAAGGTCGGCGAGCAGCTGCGCTACCTCGCCGGGCTGCACGGGATGGACCCCTCGTCCGCCGCGCGAGCGGTGGACCACTGGACCGACCTGCTCGGGGTCGGCGCCAGGCGGGAGGACACCGTCGACAAGCTCTCCCTCGGCAACCAGCAGCGCGTGCAGCTCGCCGCGGCCCTTGTGCACGATCCTGTGCTCCTGGTGCTGGACGAGCCGTTCTCCGGGCTGGACCCGGTCGCCGTCGACGTGATGAGCGGGGTGCTGCGCGAGCGCGCAGCGGCGGGGGTGCCCGTGGTCTTCTCCTCCCACCAGCTCGACCTCGTCGAGCGCCTGTGCGACCGCGTGGGGATCGTGCAGTCGGGTCGCATGCAGGCCGTCGGGACGATCGACGAGCTGCGCAGGACCGAGCACCCGGCCTGGTCGCTCTCCGTCGACGACCAGGCCGCCGTGGTCGCAGCCCTCACCGCGGCCGGGATCCCCGCACGGGTCGAGGGGGGCACCGTGCGTGCCGACACCGCCGACGACCAGGCCGCCCTGGGCATCGCGCTGGGCGTCGGCCCGGTGCACGAGTTCCGGCGGATCCGGCCGAGCCTCACCGACCTGTTCCGCGATGTCGTCTCCGCGGACGAACCACCCGCCGCCGCGCCGCCGCGGAGGACTCGACGAGGACTCCTCGGACGACGGAGGTCGGCATGAGCACGATCTGGGCGGTCGCCCGCCGCGAGGTCAAGGCGCGCATGCTCACCCGCGCGAACCTGATCTCCATGAGCCTCCTGGTCCTGCTCATCGCGATCGGCACAGGGGTGGGCTGGTACTTCCAGCACCGCGACACGGCTCCTCCGGTGACCAGGATCGCGCTGGCGTCCGAGACCGCACCGCTCGCCCCCGTGCTCGAGGCGAGCGCTGCGGCCCAGGAGATCACGCTCGAGACGACGAGGATGACCGCTGAGGTGGCCACCGAGGCGCTCCTGGATGGGGACACCGACGCCTTCCTCCAGGGCTCGCCCGCGGCCCCCGAGATGCTCGTCGCCCGGACGGCCGACCCGAGCGTCCTCTCGCTCGTCTCGGGTGCCGTCGGGACCTACGCGCTCGACAGCGCGGTGAGCTCCCTGGGCGGCGACCCGGCCGCGGTCGCGGCAGCCCTCGCCGCCGCCGTCCCGAGCGTGACCGCGGTCGACCCGCCGACGGCAGAGGTCGACGGAGCCGAGTTCGGCGTGGCGATGGTGATGATCTCGCTGCTCTTCGGCGCCCTGATCGGCACGGGCTCGACGATCTCGATGGGGGTCGTGGAGGAGAAGACCTCCCGGGTGGTCGAGATCCTGCTCTCGACGATCCGTCCCGCCCAGCTCCTCGCCGGGAAGATCCTCGGGGTGGGCATCTACGGGCTGTTCCAGGTCTTCGTCCTCGGTGCGGCAGGGGTGGGCGCCGCGGTGGTGCTGGGGGCCGGCGACCTGCTCCAGGTCTCCCTCGGGCTCTCGTTCCTGTGGCTGGTCGTGTGGTTCCTGCTGGGCTACCTGCTCTTCGCGCTGCTCTTCGGCGGATTCGCCGCGCTCGTCTCCCGGCAGGAGGACATCGGCTCGGTCACGACACCGCTGATCATGCTCCTGCTCGTGCCGTTCTACGCGACGATGTTCCTCGTCCCGAACGATCCGGAGAGCACGCTCGTGCGGGTGCTCTCGATCGTGCCGTTCTTCTCGCCGTTCATGCTCCCGGTGCGCAGCGCGCTCGGGGCGCTCCAGGGCTGGGAGATGGCCCTCGGCCTGGCGGTGACGGTCCTGACGATCCCGGCGCTGGTGTGGATCGCCGGCCGGGTGTACCGGCGCGGGGTGCTGCACACGGGCGGGAAGCTCGCCCTGCGTGAGGCCCTGCGGGGCGCCTAGATCCCGAGCAGGCCGAGCAGGTCGACGACGCCGAAGTACTGGACCGATCCGGCGGCGACGGTCGCGAGGGCGACGAGGCCCCCGAGAGCGGCGACCGAGGCGCGCGCACGATGCGCGCGGTCGTCGAAGGTCACCGGGAGCAGGACGACCGGCTGCGGCACGGGCAGGCCGAAGCCGGTGGGGGCAGGGGGAAGAGGTGCGGGAGCATAGGCGGTCCGGGTGCCCTCCTCCGCGTAGACCGAGGCGAAGGTGTCGCGGACCTGAGCGATCGGCATCGCGGCAGGAGCGGCGGTGATCACTGGGGTGACGACCGGCTCCTCCGGCTCGAGGAGCGGGATGACGAAGCCCGGCGTCGGCGCCTGGGCGTCGAGCACGCCGTAACCCCCGTCGTCGAGCGCCCGCCGTTGGGACGGGACGGTGCGCCGCGTGGGCGCGACGGCGGCCGGGCGGTGCTCGAGGAGATCGCCCGTCCAACCGCGCTCAGGGGTCGCCGAAGTCATGGGTCCCATGTCGGCACAGATCGGGCATCGCTTGACCCCTCGTGCGGGTGAAGATCCACCGGGCGCCCGGCCCCCGCCGGCCGTGTCGGTCGAGGCTGGCAGAGTGGGTCCGTGGCCCCCCGCTCTGCGCTCCGCTGGTGGGCCGTACCCGTGCTGCTGGCACTGATCGCCGTCGTCGCCCTGCTGTGGCCGCGCTGGACGGACCCGAGCACGCGCTACGTCGTCCCCGCTGCGGAGCTCGCCCAGGCGCAGTCCTCGCTCGCGAGCCTCGCGGTCAAGGGTCGCGCTCCGACCACGGGCTACGAGCGCGAGCTCTTCGGCGACGGCTGGGCCGAGGGCGACGACGGGTGCAGCACGCGCGAGGCGGTCCTCGCGCGTGACCTGACCGACCTCACGCTCGACGGCTGCACCGTCCTGCGCGGGACGCTCCTCGACCCGTACACGGGGGAGACGATCGCCTTCGAGCGCGGCCCGGACAGCGCCGACGTGCAGATCGACCATGTGGTCGCGCTCTCCGACGCGTGGCAGAAGGGCGCCCAGCAGTGGCCCGCGGACCGGCGGATCCAGTTCGCGAACGACCCGCTCAACCTGCTCGCCGTGGACGGCGCGGCGAACCAGGCCAAGGGCGCGGGGGACGCGGCGACCTGGCTCCCGCCCGACCGCGGCTACCGCTGCGCCTATGCGATCCGGCAGGTCGGCGTGAAGGCGCGCTACGGGCTGTGGGTCACGGCGGCCGAGGGCGAGGCGCTGCGCCGAGAGCTCGGTCGCTGCGTCACCGTGCCGTGACGCTCCAGCGCCCCGCCGCCAGGTCCATCAGCCGCGGGAGGATGACGTCGCCTGCGACGCGCAGCCCGTCGTGCAGGTACTCGTTCGTCACCCAGACCTGCGCGTTCCCGAGGCGGTCCGCCGTGCCGAGGGCGAGGTCGAGGTCGACGTAGGGGTCGTCCACGTACTGCACAGCGGCGACCGGGACCTCGTTCGCCGCGAGCCGGTCCACGTCGTAGAGCCGCGGCCACTCCTGCCGGGCTGCGAGCACCTCCGTCGCCGCCTGGAACGGCCGTAGCGCCCTGATCTGCGAGAACATCCAGGGGAACACCGCCTCACCGGTGAGCATCAGGGGCCTGGCCGACGCGGAGAGCGCCTGGTGTCGCCCGTACTCGGCCGCCGCCGCCCACCCGCCGAGCCGTTCGCCCTGGTGGTAGATGACCTCCTGCAGCGCGGCGTACAGGGGGTTGCCGACGAATCCGGTCCGGGTGGCGACGTCGGCGAGGAAGGCGTCCGGCAGTCCGTCGGCCCCGTCGAGCAGCCAGTGCAGGTGCTCCACGCCGGTGCTCATCCCCAGGTTCATGCCGAGGGTCTGCCAGCGCTCGACGGTCAGCCGGTCGCCGTCGGGCAGCAGCACGGGCTCCGCGGCGAGCCGGTCGGCGATCTCCCCCAGCAGGGCCACGTCGCCGGGGAACCGGCGCTCGAGCTCGGCGTTCCTGGCGAGCTGGCGCGGGACGCCTCGCCGGTAGACCTCCTCGGCGTCGCTCGTGACTCCCGGGAGCCCGCCGGTGACGTAGCAGGCGGTCAGTGCCTCCGGATGACGGGAGAGGTAGGTCAGGGTGAGGAATCCGCCGTAGGACTGGCCGAGGGTCGCCCACCTCTTCCCACCGAAGACGGCCAGGCGCAGGGCCTCGGCGTCCTCGACGATCGCATCGGCGCGGAAGCAGGCGAGGTAGTCAGCAGCGGCATCGCCGAGCGCGGTGACGGTGGCGCCGTCGATCCGTCCGGAGCGGCCGGTGCCGCGCTGGTCGAGCAGGACGATGCGGTGGGTGCGCAGCGCAGAGCTCCACCATCCCGAGGGACCGGGTCGCGGGGACATCCCTCCCGGACCGCCCTGCAGGAAGAGCAGGAGGGGCAGGTCGTCACCCGCGCGCCTGGCGTCGACGACCTCCCGGGCGAAGACGTCGAGCGACCCGAAACGCCCCCCGGAACGATCGACGGGAACGGACAGCCGGTGGTCCCTGACCACCCAGCCGCGGACACGGGACTCGACGACGGAAGGCACGGGATCGAGCCTAGGCCCGCGTCAGCGGGCCGGGAGGGGTCCCCGCACCCGGGCGATGAGCTCACGCACCTGGTACGCGTTCATCACGCTCTCGTCACGCTCGGCGTCCTGCCAGGCCTCGTCGGTCTGGAGGTCGCCGTCGGCATGCTCGACAAGGTAGGTCGCCGCGGCTCCTGCCTCACGGCGCAGCGGAGTGATCCGCCAGGTGACCGGGTACCCGCGAAGCGGGTGGCTCCCGTGCAGCACCGCGGAGGACCCTGCGACCCGCTCGGGTGCACGCATCGTGGCCGTACGCATGATGTCTCCCTTCCTCCCCGTGGACATCGACCGGGTTCACGCGGACCTGACCCGGCGACAGGGTGAAGTCGAGCGGGTGAAAGAGACAATCCGCCCGTTCCACGCGTTGCGGACACCCCCCAGGGAGGGTCGAATGGGTGCGGGGCGCGCGCATGCGGCGCGCGCCACGGACCGGAGGGTGACGACATGGGTATCGGGGACTTCGTCGAGAAGGCCAAGGACGCGCTGGGCGACCACGCCGACCAGGCAGGCGACATGCTCGACAAGGCGGCGGATGCCGTGAAGGAGCACACGCCGGACGCAATCGACGACAAGATCGACGGCGCTGTCGACAAGGCGCAGGACTTCCTCGACAAGCAGTGACCTGAAGGGGCACAGGCCCCTTCCTGCTCAGGCCGGCCGGGGTCCACCCCGGTCGGCCTTCGTCATGCCGCGAAGGCCGCCAGACCGAGCTGCACCGCGCGGTCGAAGAGCAGCTCGCGCTCCTCCGCCGGCAGGGACTCCTCGCGGAAGAGCAGGTCCGAGATCGTGCAGATCGCCAGCGCCTGGCCGCCCTCCGCGTCCGCCACCGCGTAGAGGCCCGCGGCCTCCATCTCGACGGCGAGCGTCCCCATGGCGACCAGAGTCGCGGTGGTCTCGGGCCGGTCGGCGTAGAAGGCGTCCGCCGAGAGGACGGGGCCGACGTGCACCTTGCCGGTCTTGGCACGGCGGTGCCGGCGGCCGGAGCCGGTCGCCGGCTTCGCGCCGACGCCCCCCGCAGCGGCCGCGGCCGAGAGCAGCGCGAAGCTCGGGCTGTGGCTGTAGTGGATCCCCGGGACGCGCAGCGAGGTCATCGCCGAGTCCGTGTGCGCCGACTGGGCGATCACCACGTCGCCGACGTTCAGCCGAGGTGCCATCCCGCCGGCGGTACCGATCCGGATGATGCGCTCGACCCCGTAGAACCGGAAGAGCTCCGTCGCGTAGATGCTGATCGACGGAAGCCCCATCCCGGAGGCCAGGACGGAGACGGGCCGCCCCTCGACGGTCCCGGTGTAGCCGAGCATCCCGCGGACCTCTGTCACGAGCTCGGCGTCGTCGAAGACGGTCTCGGCGATCCGGCGGGCGCGTCGCGGGTCCCCTGGCATGAGGACATCGGGTGCGAAGGCGCCCGGTTCGGCGCCGATATGTGGGGTGGCCATGGCTCGACCCTAGTCCGCCACGCCGACAGCGGCGGCGTCCGGCAGGAGGACGTCCGTACCTGCCGCCTCGACGCGGATCAGCCCGCCGACGACCGAGACGGAGGTCAGCTCGACACCCTCCGGCAGGTCGTCGAGCGGGAGGCTCAGCCCGGTCAGACCGTCCCCGAGACCGAAGGGGAGGTTCTCGGGCTGGACGATCACGCCGCCGATCTCGAGCTCCTCGATCCCGATCGCGATGGACCGTCCCGCGGCGGTGGGCACCACGCGAGCGGTCACCGGCAGGCCCGCGAGCGTGACGCTGAGCCGATCGGCATCGCCGTCGACCTGCACGCCGTCGGGAAGGACCGCCGCGAGCGAGGACGGCTCGACCGCTGCCGAGAACCGCAGCTCGGCGGCGGTGCGGGGCGTCCCGGTGCTGACCGCGAGGAGCGTCGCCTCGAGCGTGCGGAGCCGGACCCCGTCGAGGACGGCGGACGGGGCGCTGACCTCGACCCGGTCGAGCGATCCGGAGAGGACCTGGGTGAGGAAGGGGGTCCCGGTGACGGTCACCCGGGCGTCCTGCATCCCCAGCTCGGTGCCGAGCTGGCCTGCGATCGACTGCTCGACCCGGGAGCGCAGGACGACATCGGCCACCACCAGCACGACGGCCACGACGGCCACGACGAGGAGGGCGACCACGAGGCGTGTCTTCACGGGAGCGACCCTACGAAGGTCCGGGCCGATCGGACAGCGGGAGCCGCCCCCATGGCGGGCCCCGGAGGCCCGGCTTAGGCTGGGAACCTCGATGACGAGGAGCGACCATGCCGACGCGCTGGCGAGTTGCGCTGGCCGCGGTGGGCGTGACGATGATCGCGCCGGCACCCCGGCCGGACTCGCGTGCGCCCCTGTGGTGGTCGCGCTGGCGGCGTCGTGCCGAGCCCCCGCCCGACCCCTTCGCCGCCCTCGAGATCCAGCTCCAGCTCGCCCGGGTCTCCGCCCAGCTCCGGGCGCTGTACAGCGAGCCGAGGATCTGGGCGCGAGGAAGCAGGGTCATCGCGACGCAGGCCGCCTACGACAGCCTCCTCGCCACGGCCTGCCGCCTCGCGGGTGTCGAGACGCGTGAGGAGGACACCGTCCCGGGCCTCACCCGGAGCGACGACGAGCGGACCCGTGAGGAGCTCGAGCTCCTCACCCGCGGCTGGGCGTGGTGAGGATCAGGCGCGAACGCTGAGCGTGCTGCTCCCGTCCGGCCGGCGACGGACCTCGATGCGCTCGGCGATGGCGGACTTCATCGTCTCGACGTGCGACACGACCCCGACCACCCGTCCGCCGTCCCTCAGTCGCGAGAGCTCGGAGAGGACGACGTCGAGCGCCTCCGGGTCGAGCGAGCCGAAGCCCTCGTCGACGAAGAGCGTCCCGAGGTCGATCCCCCCGGCCTCAGCGGTCACGACGTCGGCGAGGCCGAGGGCCAGGCACAGCGAGACGTAGAAGGTCTCCCCTCCGGAGAGGGTGCGCGGATCCCGCGCCGCGCCGGTGCGGTGGTCCATCACGGCGAGGGCGAGGCCCTTCTTCCTCGCGCTGACGTCCTCCCGACGCTCGGAGTGCAGCAGCTCGTAGCGCCCGTCGGACATCGTGACGAGGCGGGCGTTCGCCGCGAGGACGAGGTCGTCGAAGCGCCGGCCCAGGACGAAGGTGGCGAGGGTCAGCGCCCGGGTGTTGTCGGCGGTGCTGGCTGCCGCGAGGTTCGCCATCCGCACCACGGGCCCAGCGTCGGCCGTGCGTGCCCCGTGCTCGGCGACAGCGGTGCCGAGCGCGTCGAGCGCCCCGGTGGCCGCGTCGCGGCGGGCACTCTCCCGCGCGGCGAGGGCAGCACAGGCCTCCGCGCGGGCAGCGGCCTCGGTCAGCGCCGCCCAGGCAGCCGGGACGTCGACCTCCGCGGCGGCGTCGCGCACCTCGGGCTCCTCGAGCACGCCACGGACCCGGGCCAGGTCCGCCTCGCGACGCTGCACCGATCGCTCGAGCCGCAGCAGCTCGGCCGGCGGGAGCCGCGCGGACTCGACCTCGGACTCGTCGTCGAGGTCGTGCTCGACAAGCGCCTCGGCGAGGGCGCGACGGGCGGTGACCTCGGCGTCCCGGGCGGCGCGGTCCGCCTCGAGGGCCGCGATCCACCCGGCCGCCTCGCGCGCTGTGCGCTCCAGCTCCGCGACCCGGTCCGCGACACAGTCCGATGTGCCACGGGCGTCGAGCACCTCGGCCCGGTCGAGGTCGAGCCGGCCGGACGCCGCGAGCTGTCGTTCGGCCTCCACGGCGACCTCCTGCTCCCGCCGCACCAGGGTGGAGGTCAGCTCCTGCGTGCGCGCGTCGAAGGCCGTCAGCGCGTCCTCGGCAGCGGCGAGGGCCGTGGTGGCCGCCTGGGCTGCGGCGACCTCCGCGCGGGTGGCCGTCCGCAGCTGCTCGAGCTCGGCGAGGGGTGCGGCCGCGACGAGGAGCCGCTGCTCGTGGCGATCCCGCAACCGATGGAGGGCCGTGGAGGCCGCGGTGAGCGCGTCGGTCGCCGCGGCCCGACGGTCCTCCGCTGCGGCCAGGTCGGCGTCGTCGACGGGCTCGGGGCGTGTGGCGATCGCCGGGTGCTCCCTCGCGCCGCAGACCGGGCACGGGTCGCCGTCGACGAGCCGCTCGGCGAGCTCCCCAGCCATCCCCGCGATCCGCGCGCGCTGCAGGGCGGCCGCAGCGTCGACGGCGACCGTGGCCCGGTCCGCCGCGGCGGCGAGGGCGGTCTGCGCCTGGGCGATCCTTGGCTCGAGGAGGGCGGCGTCGTGGGCAGCGGCCCAGCGGTCCTCGACGCCGGCGAGCGCCGCCGTCGCCGCGCCGAGACCGGCGGCGTCCTGGAGCGCCCTCGCCCGGGCGTGCTCCAGAGCGGTCCGCGCGGCAGGACGCGCGGAGAGCTCCTCGCGCGCCGTGCGGAGCTCTCCGGCCGACACCTCCGCGCGCTCGGCGCG
>NZ_JBFHHB010000047.1:0-15727 GCF_041597215.1 Actinotalea sp. | reverse complement strand
GTCAGCGCCGCCTCTCGCAGCGCGGCGGCACCCAGCGGGTCGGTCACTCCCCTGCGGGGTCCGCGGCGGGCTCGTCCGCCGGAGCGGTGTCGGCGACGGAAGGCTCGGCCTCGACGGAAGGCTCGGCCTCGACGACCGGGTCGGCCTCGAGGACCGGGTCGGCCTCAGCGACCGGCTCGCTCTCGACGGCGGGCTCGCTCTCGGCGTCGTCGTCCCGCGTGCTGATCTCGAGGTCCTGGGCCATCTCGTCGATGACGGGCGCGGCATCGGGCCAGTCGGTCGGCACCGGGCCGAGGTCCGTCTGCGAGTGCGCGCCGCAGCCGTGGTCCATGCTCACCACGCGGCCGTCGTCGGGCGACCACTCGTTGGCGCACACCCCGAACTCGGTGCGCAAGGAGCCGGCGAGCAGCAGCATGAAGCCGCAGCTCGAGCACGGGGCGCTCGCCGCGACGGCGGTGGGCGACGTCGGGCCGTTGCTCCCCCGGTACCACCGTTCGGCGGCCTCCGCGCGACCGGTGCGGGAGAGCACGCGCTCGCGGCCGAGCCCCAGCTCGAAGAGGGCCATGACGTCGACGTCGAGGTCGCCTGTCGCCTCGAAACCCTGCTCGAGACGGTCGTCGTCGGCGACGAAGGGAAGGACGTCGCCCGAACCGAGGTCTCCCGGCTGGAGCCGCTCGGACCACGGGACCCAGGCCGGGGCGAGCACGGCGCCGTCCCCCGGCAGGAGCTCGACCTCGCTGACCGTCGCCGTGCGGCCGCGCGGGACGCGGGAGAGCGTGACCGTCCAGCACCAGCCCACGTAGCCGGGGGCCGTCGTGGCGAACTGGTGGGAGACCACCCTGTCCTGCTCACGGACCGTGCCGAGGTGCTCGCCGACCAGGTGCGGACGCCCGGCGACCTCTTCGGCCGCCGCACGCGCAAGATCGACGGCGGTGGTCAGGACCGGGTCGAGCGTCGCGGTGGCCATCAGACCTCGAGGTCGTCGGCGACGGCGCGGAGCAGGCTGGCGACCTGCGCGCCACGCCCCTTCTCCGGGTAGCGGCCGCGCCGCAGGTCGTTGCCCGTCTTGTCAAGCACCTTGATCAGGTCCTCGACGATGACGGCCATGTCGTCGGCCGGCTTGCGCTGCGCCTTGGCGACGGACGGGACGGGGTCGAGCATCGTGACGGCGAGGGCCTGCGGGCCGCGCCGACCGTCGGCGACACCGAACTCGACGCGGGCGCCGGGCTTGGGCGCTGCAGCGCCGGCGGGCAGCGCGGAGGCGTGCAGGAACACCTCACCGCCGTCCTCGCCTGCGATGAAGCCGAAACCACGCTCCGTGTCGAACCACTTGACCTTGCCGGTGGGCACCGCAACTCCTGTCGTCGTACTCGAACCCCCAGGCTACCGGGCCGAAGGGCCCATGGCGTCGCGTTCCGGGCAGGGCCGGTTCGTCGTCGGGTCCCGCTCCGCTGCCGGTCAGCCGCTGGTCACCAGAAGACGGCGAGGGTGACGTTGAGCAGGGTGAGCCCGCCGATCGCGGCCCAGAGCCCGACCGGGATGCTCGGCTTCTTCCGGTTGAGCACGACGAGGACCGTGATGACCACGAGGACGATCAGCTTCACGGCGATCTTCGTGTTGTTCACCGGGTCGTCGAGGGCCTCGTCGATCCCCACCAGGGCGAGACCGGTGACGAGCATGGTGAGCGCGCCGTGGAACATCGCCGGGTCGATCCGCTTGGTCGCTCCGCTCATCTGCAGAAGGAAGCCGCCCAGGAGGCTGGCGAGACCCACGAAGTGCAGGACGAGGGCGAGGTTCTTGACGATCTCCATGGGGGCTCCTCGGCAGGCTGGGGCGGACGCGAGCGCCACCCTCGCGCTCGGACGTACCGATGCTAGGCCGTGCCGCAGCCCGACGTCCGGCGGCTTCCCGGGACGACACCGCTCGGCTCATCGCGCCGCCCCGGGTGCGCAGCCGACCGACGACCGACGCATCCCCGCTGGGACCGGCCGGGAGCCCACGGTCTCGGCGTCCTAAGGTGGTGCGGATGTCCACCTACACCGAGCACCTGCGCGCGCTGGGCCCCGAGGGCCTCGCCCGCCTGCTCGATGCACGGCCGGACCTGGCCACGCCTCCCCCGGGTACCGTGCGCGCCCTTGCTGCCCGTGCCACGACGCGGGCGAGCCTCGAACGCGCCCTCGCCGACCTCGACGCGGCGACCCTCGCCACCCTCGAGGCCGTCCTCGCGCTGACCAGCGGTGACCGCAGCGCGGAGGACGGCGGGCCGACCGTCGCGGACCTCTCCCGCGCCCTCGGGCTGGAGGCGGGCTCAGCGGTGGCGCACGGCACGCGCCTCGGCCTGCTCTGGGGAGCCGGGCGACTACGAGCAGCACCAGGACTCGCCGACACGCTCGGCCCGCACCCGGCGGGGCTGGGTCCTGCACTCCCGTCGGAGGACGAGCCCGACGCCCCCGATCTCAGCGACCGCGCCGTCGTGCTCGGGCTCCTCGACGAGGCACCGCCGGGAGCTCGCGCCGTCCTGGACGCCCTGACCTGGGGTCCGCCCGTCGGGCGCGCCCCGAGCGAGCCGGGCCCCGCGCGCAGCGCGGTGGCCTGGCTGCTCCGCCACCACCTGCTGGTGCGCGGCGACCTCTCCCACGTCCTGATGCCCCGCGAGGTCGCCCTCGCCCTTCGCGACGGGCGGACCGTCCGGGTGCCACCGGAGGCACCCAGCCCCGAGGCGGTCCCGGTCGACGCCGATGCCGTGGACGCCGGCTCGGTCCACCAGGCCCTCGACGCCGTCCGCCTCGTCGCCGCGCTGCTCACCTCCTGGGGCGGGAACCCGCCGCCCGTGCTCCGCTCCGGGGCGCTGGGGGCGCGCGAGCTGCGCCGGCTCGCCCTCGAGCTCGAGACGACTCCCGAGGTCGCAGCCCTCATGGCCGAGGTCGCCGGGGCCGCGGGACTCGTCGTGGACGACGAGGACGACCCGCCGTCGTTCTGCCCCACCTCCGCCGTCGAGGAATGGGCGGCTCTCCCGGTCGAGGAGCGGTGGGCCGCTCTCGGCCGAGCCTGGCTCGACACCGATCGCGCCGCGTGGCTCGTGGGGACACGCGACGACCGCGGCGCCCTGCGCGGGGCGCTGGACCCGACCACCCGCCGCCCGTGGGTGCGGCGCATGCGCCGTGCCGTGCTCCAGGTGCTGGCGGACACCGCACCGCCCGGGCGGCTGTCGGCCACCCAGATCCACGAGGTCCTCGCGTGGCGCGCGCCACGTTCCGCCCCGGGGCTGCACGCCGTCGAGGCGACCCTCGCCGAGGCCGAGACGCTGGGCGTGCTCTCCTCGGGGACGCTCACCGGCCCCGGCCGCGCCCTGCTCTCCGGTGAGCCGCACGTGGCGGCGGTCGCGCTCGCCGGGCTGGTCCCGGAGCCGGTCGACGAGGTCCTCCTGCAGGCCGACCTCACCGGGATCGTGCCAGGACTGCCGAGCCAAGCCCTTGCCGAGGTCCTCGACCTGACCGCGACGGTCGAGTCGCGCGGGGCAGGGCTGACGGTGCGGTTCAGCGCGGAGAGCGTCCGCCCGGCCCTGGACGCCGGGTGGTCCGGGCAGGACACGCTGGCGGCACTCGCGGCCCACACCCGTGGGACGGTCCCCCAGCCGCTGGAGTACCTGATCCTCGACGCAGCCCGCCGGCACGGGCAGGTGCGGGCCGGAGCCGCACTGTCCTACCTGCGCGCCGAGCCCGCGGCCCTCGTCGGCGCGGCCGACGACCCGGCGCTGCGCGACCTCGGCCTGCGGCAGCTGGCCCCGGGGGTCCTCGTCGCCCAGGTACCGGCAGCCGAGCTCGTCAGCCGGTTGCGCTCGCGCGGGGTCCCGGCGGTGCTGGAGGACGAGCACGGCGTCGTCCTGCGCGAGCAGGTCCCGCCGCGTCGGGTCCGCGTCCCCCGGGCGCGGGCCGTCGCGACGCCCGACCCCGCCGTGACCCGGCGCCACCTGCTCCGGGTGGCACGGGACCTGCTGAGCTCGGAACCCGAGGTGACGCGAGCCGCAGGGTCCGCCGCGACGGCCGGCGCCGCCGAGCACGGCGAGGACCCGAGCGTGGGAACAGCAGGGCCGCTCGAGGCGTTGGCCCTGCTGCGGGAGGCCGTCGCCGACCACCGGACCGTCGTCCTGGAGATCGCCGGGCCGAACGGCAGCACGACGCGCAGGGTGCGGCCCGTGCTGGTCGACGCAGGCAGGGTCCGCGCCGTCGACGCCGAGCGCGAGTCCGAGCTGACCATCGCCGTGCACCGCATCGTCCGAGCCACCTTCGAAGGAGACGCATGACCACGACGCCGGCCGGACCGCTCATCGTGCAGGGCGACAAGACCGTGCTCCTCGAGGTCGACCACCCCGATGCCGACGCGGCCCGCCGCGCGATCGCCCCGTTCGCCGAGCTCGAGCGAGCGCCGGAGCACGTGCACACCTACCGGCTCACGCCCCTGGGCCTGTGGAACGCCCGCGCGGCCGGGCACGACGCCGAGCAGGTCGTCGCCGTCCTGCTCCAGTACTCCCGCTACCCCGTCCCGCACGCCCTGCTGGTGGACGTGGCCGAGACGATGGCGCGCTACGGCCGCCTCCAGCTCATGGACCACCCCACGCACGGGCTCGTGCTGCACGCCCTGGACCGTGCCGTGCTCGAGGAGGTGCTGCGCTCCCGCCGCACCGCCGGCCTGCTCGGGACGCGGCTCGACCAGGACGACGTCGTCGTCCACCCCTCCGAGCGCGGACGGCTCAAGCAGGTGCTGCTCAAGCTCGGCTGGCCGGCCGAGGACCTTGCCGGGTACGTCGACGGCGAGGCCCACCCGATCGACCTGACCACCGAGGGCTGGTCCCTCCGCCCCTACCAGCAGCAGGCGGTCGACGGGTTCTGGCACGGCGGCTCGGGGGTCGTGGTGCTGCCCTGCGGCGCAGGGAAGACGATCGTCGGCGCTGCGGCGATGGCCCGCTCGGGCACGACGACGCTCATCCTCGTGACGAACACCGTCTCGGCCCGCCAGTGGCGGGACGAGCTGCTGCGGCGCACCTCGCTCACCGAGGACGAGATCGGCGAGTACTCCGGATCGCGCAAGGAGGTGCGGCCCGTGACGATCGCGACCTACCAGGTGCTCACCACCAAGCGGAAGGGCGTCTACACGCACCTCGAGCTGCTCGACGCCCGCGACTGGGGACTCGTCCTCTACGACGAGGTCCACCTGCTGCCCGCGCCGATCTTCCGGATGACGGCAGACCTCCAGGCACGCCGCCGGCTCGGGCTGACCGCCACGCTCGTGCGCGAGGACGGCCGCGAGGACGAGGTGTTCTCGCTCATCGGCCCCAAGCGGTTCGACGCCCCGTGGAAGGAGATCGAGTCCCAGGGCTACATCGCACCGGCGGACTGCGTCGAGGTGCGCCTGACCCTCCCCGACCACGACCGGATGGCCTATGCCATGGCCGAGCCGGAGGAGCGCTACCGCCTCGCGGCCGCGGCCGTCGGCAAGAACGACGTCGTCGAACGGCTCGTGGCACGGCACCCGGAGGACCAGGTGCTGGTGATCGGGCAGTACCTCGACCAGCTCGAGCTCCTGGCCGACCACCTCGACGCCCCGCTCATCACCGGGCAGACAACGGTGCGCGAGCGCCAGCGCCTGTTCGACGCCTTCCGCTCGGGCGAGGTGACCCGGCTCGTCGTGAGCAAGGTGGCGAACTTCTCCGTCGACCTGCCGGAGGCCGCCGTCGCGATCCAGGTCTCGGGGTCCTTCGGCTCACGTCAGGAGGAAGCCCAGCGCCTCGGCCGGATCATGCGACCCAAGGCGGACGGACGGACGGCGCACTTCTACGCCGTCGTCGCGCGCGACACGGTCGACCAGGAGTTCGCGGCCCACCGTCAGCGCTTCCTCGCCGAGCAGGGCTACGCCTACCGGATCGTGGACGCCGAGGACCTGGCGAAGGACCCGGCGAGCGACTGAGCCCCGGAAGGGCCGCCGCTCGGACGGCCCTTCCGCGACCGCGTCTCAGGCGGGCGTCGGGGCGAGCGAACCGGACCGCACGAGCGAGGCGAAGGCCATGGCGATGGCCCGGCCGCCGTGCTCGATCTCGGCCTCGCGCTCGCGGTACTGAGCGACGACGTCCGTCGTGTCGACGCCGTCCTCCTCCTCGGCCCAGGCCGTGAAGGTCTCCAGGCTCACCTCGGGGTGGAACTGCACGCCCCATGCCGAGCCCGTGCGGAAGGCCTGGAACGGGTACAGCGTCGAGGATGCGAGCCACACGGCGCCGGGAGGGAGCTCGACGACGGCATCGGAGTGCATCGACGGCATCCAGGCCAGGACCCCCGCAGCACCCGGGTGATCGGCCGGGACCCCTGCCGCGAGCGCCCCGAGCACGGCGTCGTCGGCAGCGGCCGGCCGCGGGCGGATGGCGACCACCCCTGCCTCGCATCCCGGAGGTGCCGCGACCTGCACGCGGCCACCGGTCGCGACGGCGAGCAGCTGCGCACCGAGGCAGATGCCGAGCGTCGGCAGACCGGAGCCGGCGGCCTCGGCGAGGAGCGCGCGCGTCGCGGGGAGCCACGGAGAGCCCTCGTCGTCGTACGCGTCCTGCTCGCCTCCCAGCACCAGGAGACCGGCGCCGCACTCGGACGCCGAAGGGACGGGCTCGCCGGCCCAGGCGCGCACGATGCGCAGCTGGAGCGTCGGCCCCGTCGTGGGAACAGGGTCTTCGAGGAGCCACGGGACGAAGCGGTCCGTGGGGACCGACGGCGCGTGCTCGATGACGGTGAGAATCACCGGAAGAGTGTAGGCGCTGCGCGCGGCGGCGACGACGGCTGTTTGCCCCGTGCCCACCTTTGGTCAAGGATCGAGGCGTGAGCCACACCGCAGCTGCTCGCCCGCGCGTCCGCCGGAGCCTCGTCCTCCTCGTCGCACTCCTCGGATTCCTCGGGGTGGTCGGAGCCGCGCCCGCCTCTGCGGAGTCCCCGATGGACGTCGCCGACGAGATCACCGACACCGTCGGCGCGCTCGAGGGGCGCACGGCAGAGGTGCAGTCCGCCCTCGACGAGCTCAGCTCCGCGACCCGCTACCAGCTCTTCGTCGTGTTCGTCTCGACCTTCGAGGGCGAGGACGGGCTCGACTGGGCCAACGCGACCGCCACGGCCTCCGGTCTCGGGGTCGACGACATCCTCCTCGCCGTCGCCGTGGACGACAGCCGCTACGGCATCAGCGTCGACGATGCGATCGACCTCACCGACGACCAGCTCGACGCCGTGGCAGGGGACGTGATCGAGCCGGAGCTGCAGGCGAGCGACTGGGCCGGCGCGGCGATCGCCGGTGCCCAGGGGTACCTCGACGCGGCGCTCGGCGGCTCGGGAAGCACGGCGGGGAGCACCTCGGGAAGCACCGGCTCGGGGTCGTTCGGCGCTGTGCTCGTCGTCCTCCTCGTCGTCGGGTTGGTCGTCGTGGTGATCGTCGTCGCGCGGCGCTCCCGGGGCAGGAGCGGGTCCGGCCCCCGCCGTACCGACGCCACGGCACTGCCGACGGCGGAGCTGAGCCGGCGGGCGAGCGCCGCTCTCGTCGAGCTGGACGACGCGATCAAGACCTCCGAGCAGGAGCTCGGTTTCGCCCAGGCGCAGTTCGGCAT
Source organism: Actinotalea sp. (assembly GCF_041597215.1). Lineage (GTDB taxonomy): Bacteria > Actinomycetota > Actinomycetes > Actinomycetales > Cellulomonadaceae > Actinotalea. Next base: position 8,097 of record NZ_JBFHHB010000047.1, on the reverse strand, counting down.
CGAGGCGACCCGCGCCTTCACCGCCGTGCTCGCCGAGGCGAGGTCGGCGATCGGGGAGGCCTTCAGGCTGCGCCAGCGCCTCGACGACGCCCAGCCGGAGACGGAGCCCGAGGCCAGGGCGATGATGCTCCGGATCCTCGAGCTGTGCTCCGGGGCCGACAGCGCTCTCGACTCGCAGGCCGAGGAGTTCGACCGACTGCGCGACCTGCAGAACCGCGCCCCGCAGGTCCTCGCCGAGACCCGCACGCGTGCCGACGAGGTCGACTCGCGGCTGGCCGGTGGCCGAGCGACGCTGGCCACGCTGGCCACGACCTACCCGCCGACCGCCCTGGCCTCCGTGGCGGGGAACGTCGACCAGGCCGCCTCCCTGCTGGACGCCGCACGCGCCTCGGTCGACGAGGGCCTCGGCGTGGTCGACTCCGACCGCGCGGCCGCCGTCGCCCTGGTCCGCGCGGCGGAGGACGCCGTCGAGCAGGCCGTGCTGCTGCTCGACGCCGTCGACCGTGCCCGTGGCGACCTCACCCAGGCCGGCTCCAGGATCGAGGCGGGGATCGCCTCGCTCAGCGCCGACCTCGCGGACGCCGCCCGGCTCGCGCCCGCCGATCCCGCCGTCGGCGCACTCGCCGGTGCCGCCAGGACCGCGATCGCCGCCGCAGCCGACGGACGCACGAGCGGGGACCCGCTCGCCCTGCTCGCCCGACTCACCGAGGCCGAGGCAGCCCTCGACGCGGCGCTCGCCCCGGCGCGGGCCCAGGCGGAGCGGGACGAGCGCGGCAGGGCGCAGCTCGCGACGATCCTTGGCCAGCTGACCTCGCAGATCCGCTCGGTCTCCGACTTCATCGAGTCCCGGCGGGGCGCGGTCGGCGCGGAGGCGCGCACCCGGCTCGCCGAGGCCGCGCGGCTGGCCCAGGAGGCCGAGCGCACCAGCGCCACCGATGTGGCCGCCGCTCTGACCACCGCCCAGCGGGCGATGCAGCTCGCCACCTCCGCCCAGCAGCTCGCGCAGGCGGACGTCTCGCAGTGGCAGTCCCCCGGCGGAGGCGGCGGCGCGGGAGGCATCAACCCCGGGACGCTCGTCCTCGGCGGGATCATCCTCGACCAGGTCCTGCGCGGCGGAGGTCGCCGAGGGGGCTTCGGCGGGGGAGGTTTCGGCGGGGGGTTCGGCGGAGGTCGGCCCGGCGGGGGGTTCGGCGGCGGTCGGCCCGGCGGCGGCCGGTCCAGCGGCTCCTTCGGCGGCGGCGGCACCCGGGGCCGCCGCGGCGGGGGTGGCCGCTTCTGATCCCGTGCACGGGAGCACGGCCGTCCGGCCGATGACCCCGATCGCACGACAGCGCACGACGTCCGGTTCGTATCCAGCACACGGAAGGCAGACAGATGGCGGAGAAGCAGACGATCCTCGGTCGCATCGCCCAGATGACCAGGGCGAACATCAACTCGCTCCTGGACCGGGCCGAGGACCCGGAGAAGATGCTCGACCAGATGATCCGTGACTACACGAACTCCATCGCCGAGGCGCAGGACGCCGTCGCGGTGACCATCGGCAACCTGCGTCTCGCCGAGGCGGACCACGCGGAGGACGTCGCCGCGGCCCGCGAGTGGGGTGCCAAGGCCGCGTTGGCCTCGACCAAGGCCGACCAGCTGCGCGCGGCGGGCAACGCCACCGACGCCGACAAGTTCGACAGCCTCGCCAAGGTCGCGCTGGGCAAGCAGATCCAGTTCGAGGGCGAGGCCCGCAGTGCCGAGCCGATGATCGCCTCGCAGACCGAGGTCGTCGCCAAGCTCAAGTCGGGCCTGGTGCAGATGGCGGACAAGCTCGGTCAGCTCAAGTCCAAGCGCGACGAGCTCGTCGCCCGGGCCAAGTCGGCGGCAGCGCAGGCCCAGGTCCACGAGGCCATCGGCTCGATCAACGTGCTCGACCCGACGACGGAGGTCTCACGCTTCGAGGAGAAGGTGCGCCGCGAGGAGGCCAGGGTCGCCGGACAGGCGGAGATCGCCGCCTCCTCGCTGGACGCCCAGTTCGAGGAGCTCGAGGACGCGGGCGAGGTCATCGAGATCGAGGCACGCCTCGCTGCACTCAAGGGCGGCTCGCCCCAGGTGATCGAGGGCAGCAGCAACCCGCAGCTGGGTTCCGGTCTCTGAGCGGACCGGGAGCGAACCGGGCGGAGATCCCTCCGCCGTACCAGGACGGCCGGGCCCGCACGGGCGCGGCCGTCCTGCTCCCTCCCAGCGGACTCCCAGGTTCGGCCCGCACACTGGGACCATGTCCGAGCGTTCCCACGCCCCCGAGGCGCGCCTCGTCGTCGTCGACGACGAACCGACGATCCGTGAGCTGCTGACCACCTCCCTGCGGTTCGCCGGGTTCGAGGTGCACCCCGCTGCCGACGGGCACTCCGCGCTCGCGAAGGTCGCCGAGGTGCAGCCGGACCTCGTCGTGCTCGACGTGATGCTCCCGGACATCGACGGCTTCACCGTGACCCGCACGATGCGCGAGCACGGCCAGCGCGCCCCGGTGCTGTTCCTCACGGCGCGGGACGACACGACCGACAAGGTCACCGGCCTGACGGTCGGCGGCGACGACTACGTCACCAAGCCGTTCAGCCTCGAGGAGGTCGTCGCGCGGATCCGCGCGATCCTGCGCCGGACCGGTGGTGTCGACGAGTCCGACTCGGTGCTGCGGTACGCGGACCTCGAGCTCGACGAGGACTCCCACGAGGTGCACCGGGACGGGCGCCCGATCGACCTCTCGCCGACCGAGTTCGCGCTGCTGCGGTACCTCATGCTCAACGCGGGCCGGGTCCTGTCCAAGGCGCAGATCCTCGACCACGTGTGGGACTACGACTGGGGCGGCGACGGGAGCATCGTCGAGTCGTACATCTCCTACCTGCGCCGCAAGATCGACCGACCGGACGGGGTCGTCGACGTCGTCCCGCTGCTGCACACCAAGCGCGGCGTCGGGTACGTCCTGCGCACCCCGCCGCGATGAACCGGTGGACCCGGCTGCCCCTGCGCACCCAGCTCACGGCCGTCTTCAGCGTCCTTCTCCTCATGGGGCTCGGGCTGACCGGCCTCGCCGCGCACGCCCTGCTGGAGCGCTCGCTCGTCGCCGAGCTCGACGCCCAGCTCGAGTCCGCCGGGACGGCACTGGCGAACCAGGCGCTGCGTCGCGACCTCTCCTCGTCCGGCCAGGACGACTCGGTCCTGCCGAGCGACTACCAGGTGGTCATCCTGGACACCTCGGGGGAGGTCGTCCAGCGCTACGCCGCCGCGCAGGCGGAGACCACCCCCTCGCTCTCGGCCCTGACTCCCGACGAGGTCACGGCGCTCGCCCAGGCACCGTTCACCGTCGGTTCGGTCTCCGGCGGCACCGAGTGGCGAGCCCTCGCCCTTCCGGTGTTCGGCCGCGCCTCCGGTGAGGTGGTGGGCTCGGCCGTCGTCGCCCTGCCGATGACCTCAGCGGAGGCCACGCTGCGGGCGATGCAGATCGCCCTGCTCACGATCGGGCTCGGTGTGGCCGCGCTGGGCGCCGTCGCCGGGACCTGGGGGGTGCGACGCTCGCTCCGCCCGCTGCGCACGATCGAGGAGACCGCGGAGGCCATCGCGGCCGGGGACCTGAGCCGCCGCGTCCCGGACGCGGCTCCCGGCACGGAGGTCGGACGCCTCGCGGACTCGCTCAACGGCATGCTCACCCAGATCGAGCGCGCGTTCGAGGCCCGGACGGCCTCGGAGGAGCGCATGCGGCGGTTCGTCGCCGATGCGAGCCATGAGCTGCGCACCCCGCTGGCCACCATCCGGGGCTACGGGGAGCTGTACCGGATGGGCGCGCTGACCGGTGCGCAGGACGTCGGCGAGACCATGAAGCGGATCGAGGACTCGGCGACCAGGATGGGCTCGCTCGTCGAGGACCTGCTGCACCTCGCGAGGCTCGACGAGGGGCGGCCCTTGCGGCACGAGCACGTCGACCTCGCCGTGCTCGCCGCGGACGCCCTCGCCGACCTGCGCGCCCTCGACCCGTCCCGGGCGGTCCGCATCGTGCCGACCTCCCCCGACGCACCGCCCTCCGCGTCCACGACGGGCGACGAGTCGCGACTGCGCCAGGTGGTCGCCAACCTCGTCGGGAACGTCGTGCGCCACACGCCGTCCGGCACTCCCGTCGAGATCGCCGTCGGGCGGCTCGGTGACCAGTCGGTGATCGAGGTGCGGGACCACGGCCCGGGCATCGCCCCGGAGCACGCCGCCCGGGTCTTCGAGCGCTTCTACCGGGTGGACGCGGCGCGCGGTCGCGCGACCGGCGGCGGCGCGGGGCTCGGCATGGCGATCGTCGCCGCGATCGTCGACGCCCACCAGGGGACAGTGACCGTCGCGCAGACGCCCGGGGGCGGGACCACCATCCGCGTCGGCCTCCCCGTCGCACCGCCCGCCGAGGAAGCCACCCCTGCCACCGAGGGATGAGAGCGGATTCACCCGATCGGGAGGACCGCCCTCATGTGACGCGCGGCGTGCCCGCTCGGGCTACGATGGTCAACCGTTGTCACCGACGGGATGAGGCTGGACCATGGGCGCTTTCGATGCGCCGCAATGGCTGATCGCTGCATGGCAGCGGTCCGTCGCGGGAGCAGGAGCAACGGCCGACCCTGGGGCCATCAGGGCCGTGGGTGAGGCACTGCTCGATCGGTGGTCGCAGCCCGACCGGCACTTCCACAACCTGCGTCACCTGGCCGACGTGCTGGCCCGCGTGGACGAGCTCGCCTCGGAGACGCACGAGCCGGAGCTGGTCCGACTCGCCGCCTGGTACCACGGCGCGATCTTCACCTCGGCGGAGAAGGCCTCCTACGCGAACCGCGGGGGCGAGGACGAGCAGGCCAGCGCGGTGCTCGCACGGGAGGAGCTGACCGCCCTCGGCCTGCCGCCGGCCTCCGTCGAGCGGGTCGTCACCCTGGTGACCGCCCTCACGCGGCACCAGCCCCGGCCGGACGACTTCGACTGCGCCGTCCTGTGCGACGCCGACCTCTCGGTGCTCGCCGGGGACCCGCAGCGCTACAAGACCTACCTGTCGGAGATCCGCGCGGAGTACGCCCACCTACCCGTCGAGGCCTTCGTCCGTGCGCGGATCGCGATCCTGCGCAAGCTCGACCAGCGCCCCACGCTCTTCTCGAGCCCGCTCGGTGCGGCGTGGGAGGAACCGGCCCGCCAGAACCTGGGCGCCGAGCTCCAGCGACTGGAGAAGGAGCTGGCCAAGATCGAGGCCGCCCGCGCGTCCGAGACGCCGGAGGTCGCCCCCGAGCCCGCGGCCGGCGGGCAGGCCGCCGGGACCCCCGCGCCAGAGCCCGAGCCGACGGCTCCGGACATCCAGCCGTTCGTCGAGCCGGTGATCCCGCCCCCCACCGGCAGGGCGGGCGGCGGGTCCTCTGCCGCGCGCCTGCGCTGAGGAGTCCGCACAGGGCTCTGCGCGCTCGGTCCGTCCCCCGTCGGCGCGGTCGCGCGATCGCCTCGGGCGCTGCCCTCCTACGGTCGTCGACGACCCGAGGAGGAGACATGAGGTACGAGGTGGACAGCGCCCAGGTGGCGCAGGCGGCCACGGCGGCAGGGACGTCCGTGGCGACGATCCGCGGTGAGGTGGCGGCGCTGCTGCGCCACCTCACCCAGCTCCAGGAGTCCTGGCGGGGCGGAGCGGCGCAGGCCTTCGGCGGGGTGCTGGGCGAGTGGTCAGCGACGCAGCGGCAGGTCGAGGCGAGCCTCGACCGGATCACCCAGGCGCTGTCGGCTGCAGCTCAGCAGTACGACGCCGCCGAACAGCAGGCCGCGAGGCTCTTCCACCGCTGAGCGTCGTGGCGACGGAGGGACCGCCGCCTGCGAGGATCTCGGGATGACCCTGCTCGTCGATCCCCCGCTCTGGCCGCGACACGGCCGGGTCTGGGGCCACCTCGTCAGCGACAGCTCCCTCGCGGAGCTGCACTCCTTCGCCGCGAGGGCGGGGCTCCCGGAACGGGGGTTCGACCACGACCACTACGACGTCCCCGCCGAGCGCTACGACGAGCTCCTCGCCCTCGGTGCCGAGCTCGTGGGTACCCGCGAGCTCGTCCGGCGGCTGCGGGCGTCGGGGCTCCGGGTGCGGGCGAGGGACCGCGGCTGACCGCTCCGCCGCCACCGTCGCCCGTGGGGTGCGCCCCGCCACCGAGCGCCGCAGGGGGCCGGGCGCCCCGCAGCAGGACCCACCGACGCCGATGGCGGGTACCCCCCGAAGGGTGCACCCGCCATCGGTCGTCAGGCAGGGGGACTCAGAAGTCCATGCCGCCCATGCCGCCGTCGCCGCCGGCCGGAGCCGCGTGCTTCTCCGGCTTGTCGGCCACGACAGCCTCCGTGGTGAGGAACAGCGCCGCGATCGAGGCGGCGTTCTGCAGAGCAGAACGGGTCACCTTGACCGGGTCGTTCACCCCGGCGGCCAGCAGGTCCTCGTAGACCCCGGTCGCGGCGTTGAGGCCGTGACCGGAGGGGAGGTTGCGGACCCGCTCGGCCACGACGCCACCCTCGAGACCGGCGTTGATCGCGATCTGCTTGAGCGGGGCATCGATGGCGAGCTGGACGATCCGCGCACCGGTGGCCTCGTCACCGACGAGGTCGGTGAGCTCGGCCGTCTCGAAGGCGAGCTTGCCGGCCTGGATGAGCGCGACGCCACCACCGGCGACGATGCCCTCCTCGACGGCAGCCTTCGCGTTGCGGACGGCGTCCTCGATGCGGTGCTTGCGCTCCTTCAGCTCGACCTCGGTCGCCGCGCCCGCCTTGATGACGGCGACGCCGCCTGCGAGCTTGGCGAGGCGCTCCTGGAGCTTCTCGCGGTCGTAGTCCGAGGTCGTGTCCTCGATCTGCGCCTTGATCTGGGCCATCCGGCCCTTGATCTGGTCGGGCGAGCCCTCGCCGTCGACGATGGTCGTGTCGTCCTTGGTGGCGACGACGCGGCGGGCCTTGCCGAAGTCCTCGAAGGCGACCGAGTCGAGCTTGCGGCCGACCTCCTCGCTGATGACGGTGCCGCCGGTCAGCGTCGCGATGTCGCGGAGCATCTCCTTGCGGCGGTCGCCGAAGCCCGGGGCCTTGACCGCGAGCACCGAGACGGTCCCGCGGAGCTTGTTCACGACGAGCGTCGCCAGAGCCTCACCGTCGACGTCCTCGGCGATGATGAGGATCGGCTTGCCCTGCTGGACGCCCTTCTCGAGGGCCGGGAGCATGTCCTGGACGCTCGAGATCTTCTTGTCGGTGATGAGGAGGAGCGGGTTCTCGAGGACCGCCTCCATCCGGTCGGGGTTGGTCACGAAGTACGCCGAGATGTAGCGCCGGTCGAACTGCATGCCCTCGGTGTATTCCTTCTCGAGGCCGAGGCTCTGGCCCTCCTCGACGGTGATGACGCCGTCCTTGCCGACCTTGTCCATCACCTCGGCGATGATCTCGCCGACCTCGGGATCGGCGGCGCTGATCGCCGCGACCGCCGCGATCTGCTCACGGTTGTCGACGGGGCGCGCCTGCTTGGCGACCTCCTCGACGATGACCTCGACGGCGCGCTCGATGCCGCGCTTCACGACCATCGGGTTCGCGCCCGCGGTCACGACGCGAAGGCCCTCGCTGACCATCGCCTGGCCGAGGACGACCGCGGTCGTGGTGCCGTCGCCGGCGACGTCGTCGGTCTTCGTCGCGACCTCCTTGAGGAGCTGCGCGCCCATGTTCTCGAACGGGTCCTCGAGCTCGATGTCACGCGCGATCGTCACACCGTCGTTGGTGATCGTCGGGGAGCCGAACTTCTTGTCGAGGACGACGTTGCGGCCCTTCGGGCCGATCGTGACCTTGACGGCGTCGGCGAGGCGGTCGATGCCACGCTTCAGCGACCGACGAGCCGTCTCGTCGAAGATGAGTTGCTTAGCCACTCGGTCTGTCCCTCCTGGAACGTGGGGTCTGCTCTCGGCGGCCGCATCGGGGCGGCGCGCTGCGAGGCGACCGTCAGTCCTCGACGATCGCGAGGATGTCCTTCTGGCTGACGATGAGGAGTTCCTCACCGTCGATCTTGAACTCGGTCCCCGCGTACTTCGCGTACAGGACCTTCTGGCCCTCCTT
>NZ_JBFHHB010000046.1:0-15877 GCF_041597215.1 Actinotalea sp. | reverse complement strand
CGGACGGTCGGTCCGTTGACGGCCCCGGCCGCGGGCAACGGCCGCTACCGCTACGGCGGCGGGTTCCCGACCTCCACGTGGAACGCGACGAACTACTTCGTCGACGTCGTCTACGAGCAGAGCGCCCCGACGCCTCCGCCCGCGCCCGCACCCGCGCCGACGGTCACCTCGACGTCGCCGACCTCCGGGGCCACCGGGGTCCAGGCGAGCACGACGATCTCCGCCGTGCTGTCCTCCGACCCGGCGTCGCAGCCCACCCTCGACGTGACCTCCCCGGCAGGAGGCGTCGCCGGCTCCACGGCCTGGGACGCTGCCGGCCGGACGGTGACCTTCACGCCGGCGGCGCCCTTGGACTCCGGGGCCACCCTGACCGCAGTCGTCGCGGTGGGTGGCACGGCCCTGGGCAGCGGCACCTGGTCCTTCACGGTGGCCGCTGCGCCTGCGGCGCCGGTCTCCCTGTGGACGGACACGGAGCTCCCGAGCCAACCGAACTACAACGCCGGGCGAGCGATCCAGGCGGGGGAGAGGTTCTCCACGAGCACGGCGGGCCAGGTCACCGCGCTGCGCTTCTACAAGTCCGCCCAGGCGACCGGGACGCACTCGGTCCGGCTCTGGAGCCCGACGGGCACCCTGCTGGTCTCCCGCCCCTGGACCGGTGCCGCGAACGCCTCGGGCTGGCAGACCGTCCAGCTCCCCACGCCGATCACCCTGACCGTCGGTGCGCAGTACACCGTCACGTACTACTCCTCGAACGGGCGGCTCGGGCGGACTCCGCTCGAGCTGCAGGCGGCGAGGACCCGCGGACCGTTGACGATCCCGGCCGGGGGCGGGGTCACCATCTTCGGCACGGGCTACCCCAGGACGGCGACGAGCGCGGGTCACGGGGTGGACCTCGTCTTCCAGCCTGCGGGCTGACGCCCGGACCCAGCCTTGTCGCCTGCGGGTGAACATCCGCGAATCGGGCGAAACGTCCCTGGCGCGCTGGCAGACTGAAGGCCCGAGACAGTGAGGACCAAGGATGAACGAGCCACTCCGCGCGGCCGTGATCGGCGCCGGGTACTGGGGGCCGAACCTGGCCCGTAACTTCCGCACCAGCCCGCACTGGGACCTCGTCGCCGTCTGCGACCTCGACGAGGCCAAGGCCGCGAAGGTCGTCGGCCCGCGGAGCACGGTCGAGGTGATGACCTCCACCGAGGCGCTCCTCGCCCGTGACGACGTGGACGCGGTGGCCATCGCGACTCCCGCCAGCACGCATGCCGCCATCGCGATGGCGGCCCTGCGCGCCGGAAAGCACGTCGTCGTCGAGAAGCCCATCGCCGACAACAGCGCCGACGCTCAGGCGATGGTCGATCTCGCCGACGAGCGCGGGCTCGTCCTCATGGTCGACCACACCTTCTGCTACACCCCGCCGGTGCTCAAGATCCGCGAGCTCGTCGCGGACGGGTCGCTCGGCGACGTGCTCTTCATCGACTCGGTCCGGATCAACCTCGGACTGGTCCAGCCGGACGTCGACGTGTTCTGGGACCTCGCCCCGCACGACCTGTCGATCCTCGACTTCGTGCTTCCCGGAGGGCTCGAGCCCGTCGGCATCGCCGCCCAGGGAGCCGACCCGATCGGGGCGGGTCAGACCTGCGTCGGTTATCTCACGCTGCCCCTGGCCTCGGGGGCCATCGCGCACGTGCACGTGAACTGGCTCAGCCCGACGAAAATCCGCCAGATGGTCGTCGGCGGGAGCAAGCAGACGGTGGTCTGGGACGACCTCCAGCCTCAGCAGCGACTCACCGTCTACGACCGCGGCGTCGAGCTCGGCGCCGAGCAGCCGGACAAGGCCACGACCAACATCTCCTACCGACTCGGTGACGCGTGGGCGCCCGCGCTGCCGGAGCGCGAGGCCCTGGGAGCGATGGTCGCGGAGTTCGCCGGGGCGATCCGCGAGGGCCGCGCGCCCCGTACGGACGGGCGCGCGGGACTGCGGGTCCTCAAGGTCCTCGAGGCGGCGAGCCGGAGCCTCGCCGACGGCGGCCGACTGGTCACCGGATCCACCGTGGAGGTGTCGGCATGACCGCGCTGCACGGTGCGGACGTGCTGGTCACCGGTGGTGCGGGGACCATCGGGTCGACCATCGTCGACCAGCTCCTCGAGGCGGGAGCCGCCAAGATCGTCGTGCTCGACAACCTCGTGCGTGGACGGCGGGAGAACCTCGCGGACGCACTGTCCAGCGGCCGCGTCGAGCTCGTCGTCGGCGACCTCCGTGATCGTGACCTCGTGCACGACGTCACGCGTGGTCGCGACCTCGTCTTCCACCAGGCCGCGATCCGCATCACCCAGTGCGCCGAGGAGCCGCGTCTCGCTCTGGAGGTCCTGGTCGACGGGACGTTCACCGTCCTGGAGGCAGCCGTCGAGCACAAGGTCGACAAGCTCGTCGCGGCGTCGAGCGCTTCCGTCTACGGACTGGCCGAGCAGTTCCCGACCGGCGAGCGTCACCACCACCACAACAACGACACCTTCTACGGCGCAGCGAAGTCGTTCAACGAGGGCATGGTCCGCTCGTTCCGCGCGATGTACGGGCTCGACTACGTCCTGCTGCGCTACTTCAACGTCTACGGGCCCCGGATGGACGTGCACGGCCTGTACACGGAGGTGCTCGTGCGCTGGATGGAGCGCATCGCCGACGGCAAGCCGCCGATCATCTTCGGGGACGGGCTCCAGACCATGGACTTCGTCGTCACGGACGACATCGCGCGGGCGAACGTCCTCGCGGCCTCGTCGGACGTCGTCGAGGGCGTGTACAACATCGCGAGCGGCACGGAGACGAGCCTGCTCGACCTCGCGCGGGCCCTTCTGCGCGCGATGGACTCCGACCTGGACGTGGAGTTCGGGCCGGAGCGGGCGGTCAACGGCGTGACGCGGCGGCTCGCCGACACGCGTGCCGCGGCGGCCGACCTCGGCTTCGAGGCGAAGGTCGGGCTCGAGGACGGACTGCGCGATCTCGTCCGTTGGTGGCGCCCGCTCCGTGCGGAGATCGCCGCCGGGCGGGCGGCGGCTGCGACGGTGGGTGCATGACGCGGATCAACGTGATGCAGCCCTGGCTCGGGGCCGAGGAAGTGGCAGCCGTCACCGAGGTCATCGAGTCCGGCTGGGTCGCACAGGGGCCGAAGGTGGCTGCCTTCGAGGAGGCCTTCGCCCGTCGGCAGGAGGCCGAGCACGCGGTGGCGACCTCCTCCTGCACGACGGCGCTGCACCTGGCGCTCCTCGTCGGCGGCGTGGGGCCCGAGGACGACGTCGTCGTCCCCTCGTTCTCCTTCGTCGCGACGACGAACGCCCCGACCTACGTCGGAGCCCGTCCCGTCTTCGCCGACGTCGACCCGGTGACCGGCAACCTCACGGCCGCCACGGTCGAGGCGGCGCTCACCCCGCGGACACGTGCCGTCATCGCTGTCGACCAGGGCGGCGTGCCCGTCGACCTCGCGGCGATCCGTTCGGTCACCGACCCGAGAGGCATCCTCGTCATCGAGGACGCTGCCTGCGGCGCGGGCTCGACGTACCGCGGACGCCCGGTCGGAGCCGGGGCAGAGCTCGCGGCGTGGTCCTTCCACCCGCGCAAGCTCCTCACGACCGGCGAGGGAGGGATGCTCACCACCTCGAACGAGGAGTGGGCGCGACGGGCTCGCACCCTGCGGGAGCACGCGATGAGCGTCTCGGCTGCTGCCCGCCATGCGAGCGTCCTCGCGCCGCCGGAGGAGTACCTCGAGGTCGGGTTCAACTACCGCATGACCGACCTCCAGGCGGCGGTGGGCATCGTCCAGCTCGGTCGGCTCGACGAGATCGTCCGGCGCCGTCGAGAGATCGCCGCCACCTACGACGAGGCGATCGCCTCGATCGACGGACTCCGAGCGGTCCGGGACCCGTCCTGGGGGACCTCGAACTTCCAGTCCTACTGGGTCGAGGTCGAGCCGAGGTTCGCGATGGACCGGGAGGGGCTGCTGGCGCATCTCGCGTCGGCCGAGATCTCCGCACGCCGCGGGATCATGGCGGCTCACCGGCAGCCTGCTCATGCGGCGCTCGAGCACGCACCGTTGCCGGTCACCGAGCGGCTCACCGACGCGACGCTCATCCTTCCCGTGTTCCACCAGATGACGGCCGAGGAGCAGGACCGCGTCATCGACGCGCTCCGGAGCGCGGCGGCGCGGTGAGCACGGCTCCGCTGCTCCTGGTGGCGGCGAGCGGACTGGCGCGTGAGGTGCTCGCCGCCGTCCGGGTGCGCGGGACCCACGAGGTCGTCGGTCTGCTCGACGACAACGAGGACCTGCACGGCTCCTCCGTGGGCGGGGTCCGCGTCCTCGGCGGCATCGAGTCGGTCGCCGACCACCCGGACGCCCTGCTCGTCGTGTGCGCGGGGAAGGGATCGTCGCGCGCGGCCCTCGTCGAGCGGCTCGGCGCCTCTCCCGAGCGGTTCGCGACCGTGCTGCACCCCACCGTCGAGGTGCCCGGCGGCTGCACGGTCGGGCCAGGATCGGTGCTCCTGTCCGGGGTGGTGCTGACGGCCGACGTGACGGTGGGTTCGCATGTGGTCGCGATGCCCCAGGTGACGTTCACCCACGACGACGTGATCGAGGACTTCGCCACCTTCGCCGCCGGCGTGAGCCTCGGCGGATCGGTGCGGGTGGGTCGAGGCGCCTACCTCGGCATGAACGTCTCGGTCCGCGAGGGTCTGTCGGTCGGCGCCGGTGCGACGGTCGGGATGGGCGCGGCCGTGCTCGCGTCGGTCCCGGGGGGGCAGACGTGGGCCGGGGTTCCCGCGCGGGCCCTGAGGTCGACGCGTGACGCTGACGGGGTGCCCGTCGGCCCGGGCGGCGGCTACGGTTCCATCGACACCTCGCGGGCGACCGCGGGAGCGGCAGGGAGGACGGACGAGTCATGAGCATCCCCTTGGTCGACCTGAGGGCGCAGCAGGCCGAGATCGCCGATGAGGTCAGGGCCGGTCTCGACGAGGTCTTCGCCGCGACGGCGTTCGTCGGCGGCCCGGCGGTCGGTCGGTTCGAGCAGGCCTACGCCCGGATGACGGGCGTCGAGCACTGCGTCGGTGTCGCCAACGGCACGGACGCGCTCGAGCTCGCGCTGCGAGCCGTCGGTGTCGAGGCCGGTGGTGAGGTGATCATCCCGGCGAACACCTTCATCGCCACGGCCGAGGCCGTCTCGCGGATCGGGGCCGTCCCCGCGATCGTGGACGTCGACCCCGAGCACCTGCTGATGGACCCGGACGCGGTGCGCGCGGCCGTGACGGCGCGCACGCAGGCGATCGTGCCGGTGCACCTCTTCGGGCAGGTGGCGCCCGTCGAGGAGCTCCTCAAGATTGCTGCGGACGCCGGCGTGCCGCTGGTCGAGGACGCGGCGCAGTCCCAGGGCGCGCTCCGCAACGGGCGTGCGGCCGGTTCCTTCGGACTCGCGTCCGGAACCAGCTTCTACCCGGGGAAGAACCTCGGAGCCGCGGGCGACGCGGGTGCCGTGACGACCGACGACGCCGAGGTGGCCCGCAGGGTCCGGGTCATCGCGGCGCACGGGAGCGCGCACAAGTACGACCACGAGGTGATCGGCTTCAACTCCCGGCTCGACACCGTCCAGGCCGTGGTCCTCGAGGCGAAGCTCGCGCGCCTCGCCGGGTGGAACGAGCGACGCAGGGCCGCGGCGGCCTACTACGCAGAGCTGCTCTCGGGCCTGGACGGGGTGCTGGCACCGACCAGCGCCGACGGCAACGAGGACGTCTGGCACCTGTACGTCGTGCAGGTCGAGGAGCGCGACCGCGTCCTGTCGGTCCTCCACGAGGCGGGGATCGGGGCCGGGATCCACTACCCGACCCCCGTCCACCTGACCGGCGCGTACGCCTCACTCGGACACCGGAAGGGGACGTTCCCGGTCGCCGAGCGCGCCGCCGACAGGATCCTGTCGTTGCCGATGTACCCGCACCTGGAGCGAGGTCAGCAGGAACAGGTGGTCGAGACGCTCGCCCGCGCTGTCGGATGACCGTGCGCAACCGGGTCGTCCTCGTCCACCTGAACAGCCTCGACCTCGGCGGCACGCAGATCAACGCCCTCGATCTCGCGGTCGCGGTCGTCCCTCACGGCTTCGACTCCTACATCATCGGACCCGAGCCGACCTCCGACGGGCCGTCGTTGCTCGACGTCGCCAGTGATCGGGGCGTCGAGGTGCACCCCTATCGCGAGCCGGCGACGGTGCTCGCGCACAGCCGAGTGCTGACGAGGGTGGCCGACCAGGTCGGTGCCGACCTGGTTCATGCCTACGGCACCTGGGGTGCGCCACGCCCGACCTACTGGGGACCGTGCAGGCTCGGACGCCGACCATGGGTCCTGACGATGTACGAGATGGCACTGCACCCCTCGGTGCACCGCCACGTCCCCCTCGTCGTCGGGACCGAGTACCTCGTCGAGGAGTGCGCGGGGCGTCCGGGCCCCACCACCTTGATCAGTCCTCCCGTCGATCTCGACCGGGACCGTCCCCGGGAGGTCGACCTTCCGTCCTCGGGCGTCACGGCGGTCATCGTCTCCCGGCTCGAGGAGGACATGAAGTCTGTCCCGATCGAGGCGGCGATCGGTGCGGTCCGACTCCTCGCCGACCTCGAGCTGCAGCTCGAGATCGTCGGCACCGGCGCAGCCGAATCCAGGCTCCGCGCCCTTGCGGACGTGGTGAACGCAGAGATCGGGCGGGAGGCGGTGCGCTTCCGCGGCCCGATGGCGGATCCCCGTCCTGCCTATGCGGAGGCGGACATCGTGCTCGGGATGGGCGGGTCGGCGGCACGAGGACTGGCGCACGGGAAACCCCTCGTCGTGCAGGGGGAGAGCGGCTGGAGCGCGGTCTTCGAGCCGGAGAACTCGGCCGCGCTCGCGCGCAACAGCTACTGGAGCCCGGAGCGCGTGCAGGAACCCGATCGTGTCCTGGCCGAGCACCTGCGGGGGTTGATCGTCGACGGCGAACGGCGTCGGCGGCTCGGGTCCTTCGGACGGGCGTTCGCCGAGGAGCGATTCGGTCTCACGGCGATGGCAGCCACGCTGGCCGCGGTGTACGAGGACGCGCTGTCCTCGTACACGGCGCGACAGTGGTGGGCCGACCTGCCGATCGAGGCTCGCCGCGTCCCCGCGAAGATCGCCAGGGTCGCCCGTGGGCGTGGCTGACGGACCCCTCGCATCGGGGCCCGGTCAGACGGGCAGCCGCGAGAGACGCTTGAGTCGTGCCCGGGTACGGGTCGGCAGCGGTCCGAGCTCCAGGGCGTCGGCGTAGGTCCTCGGTAGGACGAGGCGCAGCAGCACCACGTGGACGACGACCATGACGACGCCCACGACGCCTGCCCGCACGACGATCGGCCCGGGCATCGTCACGAGCACGAGCAGGCCGGATGCGGCAGAGCCGAGTGCGCAGACCGCCACCGCGCCGAAGGACCGGGCGAGGTCCGCGTAGCGGGTGCCGATCTCCCGTGAGACGAGCGCCCAGCGGACGAGGGTCGCTGCGGTGGCGACCCCGACGAAGGCCCACGCGACGGCAGTCAGGCCTCGTGAGACGGCGAGCGCCGTGGCTCCGACGGTCACCGCGTCCGTGATGGTCGCGTAGACGAACCATCTCCCCGGTCGTCCGATCGCGTAGAAGAGCCCGTGGTCGAGGAAGGCCCCGATCGTCAGGACCCCGGCGATCGCGAGACCACGGGTCACCGCGACGCTGCCGGTCCACTGCGGGCCGAAGAGCAGGGGGATGACGAGTGGCGCCGCGACAGCGATATAGGTGAGGAGGGGAGTCACGGCGCCGTAGGTCAGGCTCGAGGCCCGGCGGTACGCCTGGCGGAGGCGCTCCGGGGTGTCGCGCACCTTGGCGAGGACCACCACCGAGACGGGTGCCACGGCGGACCCGCCGAGCTCCTGGGCGACCTGGACGAGGCGCTGGGCGATGGTGAGGAGTCCGAGTGCCGTGGTTCCTAGCGACACGGTGATGATGACGGTCTCGGCCCAGCTCCGCAGCACGGCCACGAGCTCGACCGCGACGACCTTGTACCCGAACCGGGCCATGGCTCCGAACTCGTGACCGGAGAAGCTCCAGGACGGTGACCAGGAGGCGGCGAACCACGCCAGCGTGGTCGTCACGAGCGATGTGGTGATCGCCTGGCCCACCAGCGCCCACGCCCCACCACCGAGCAGCGCGATGACGATCGCCACCACCTGAGCCAAGCCGGCACCGATGGTGCCCTGGACGGCGAGCCGGCGGAAGGCCATCCTCCGGCGCAGCAGCGCGGTGGGGACGGAGGCCGCGACGACGACGGGGACCGAGAGGAGGAGTACCCGCAGCACCGGCGCCGCGTCAGGCACGTTGAGCAGCCCGACCATGACGGGGACGAAGGCGTACAGGAGGCCGCTGAGGACGAAGGCTGCCGCGATCGAGAACCAGAAGCCCGTGCTGAGTGTGCGTTGATCGGGGTCGTCCGCCTGGACCAGGTACGTCGAGAGCCCCAGGTCGGAGAGGAGGAGGACGAACGGGACGACCGCGGACGCCGCTGCCACGACGCCGAACTCGTGCGGCGAGACGAGCCTGGCGAGGATGGCGATCGTGACGAGGCCCGACAGACGGACGACCCACTTCTGGGCGGTGAGCCACGCGGCGCCGCTTGCGGCCGACCGGCCCAGCCCCGGCACCCGATCGGGGCTCTCGTCTCCAGGCGACGGGTCCGCGTCAGGTCCAGCGGCGCGTGCGGGAGGCTCATCGTGGACCCCGGACATCGCATGCCTCCCGGGCTCGAGTCGTCCTGACGTGCCGCCTCATCATGCCACCGCTTCGACGCGGTGCGCGTCGTCGGCCCGGAGCTCGCCGACGGCGACGAGCCTGCGCTGTCTCAGCGACCGTCCGGGTCGCCTCGGCGCTGCGCCCGAGCGGCGCGGATCACCCGCGCGTGGCCGGCCACCATCGTGTCGTAGCTGTCGTCGACGGGGCAGCGCACCTCGCCGCGCTGCGCTGCGATCGTGCCGACCGCCGCCACCGCCTCGGCGAGCGCGAGCCGGTTGCGCTGGGCAGGTGCCCGGCGTCGAGCGGCGCGGGCCGAGCGGTCGGACACCGCGGCCGCCGGGCCGGTGGGGTTCTCGATGACGGTCGAGCCCTCGACGGCGCGCGAGACGAGCTCCGTCGCTCCTCCCGTGTCGCTCACGACGATCGGGAGACCGGCGGCGACGGCCTCGGTGGTCGCGAGCGGCCATCCCTCGAAGTAGGAGTTGAGCAGGAAGGCATCCGACGCGGCCAGAAGCGTCGCTGCATCGGAGTTCCCCAGCAGGTGGACAGCGCCGCCGTTGCGGTGACCGCGCCGGAGGGCATCTGCGCGGTGGTACTCGAGCCAGTCCGAGGGGTCTCCGGCGACGACCAACCGCACGGGGACGGCACAGCCGTCCACGGCGTCGAGAAAGGACGCGACGGTCCCGGCGATGTTCTTCTGGGAGTCGTAGCGGGCGAGGCAGGCGAAGACGACGCAGCCGTCGAGGGACGCGTCGAGCGTCGCGCCGAGTCGTGCGCGCGCACGCGCTCGGACCTCCGGCGTGGCCGTCGGCATCGTCATCGCGCCATTCGGGACGACCAGGATCTTCTCGCCGGCGGAAGCAGGGACACGCTCGAGGTGGAAGCGGCGGACGAGCTCGCTCACGGCGACCACCGCGTGCGCACGGTCGAACAGCGCAGCGGTCGCGTCCCACTGCGGACGGGCGTAATGGATCTCGGTGTTGTGCAGCACGGGGATCGCGGGCGCCCCCGTGCCGAGCGCCGCCTCGACGAGCTGGGCCGGCGCACTGTGCAGCTGCACCACGTCGAGCCGTGCCGACTCGAGCAGTCCCCGCGCACTCGCGTCGGCCGCCGCGACGACGACCTCGTAGCCCAGGGAGCGGAGCCGGGCGGAGCGCGACCCTTCGGCCGGGCAGACCACGACGGGCTCGATCCCCTCCGACCGCAGACCCTCGGTGAGCATCTCCACGACGCGGCCGATGCCGCCGACGTCGAGGTGGTCGGCGACGAGCCCGCAGCGCAGATCGGTCGGAGGCGTGGGACGGTCCCGACCGGGGGGCGAGAAGGCGATGCCGTCGACGGCGGTGAGGTGGTCGAGAGGGCGTCGCAACAAGCGGCGCGCGATCGGGTGCACGTAGCCGTACCTCACGCCAGGTGGCGTGAGGTCCGCCAGTGTGACGGCGAGTCCCCACGCGGCACTGCGCAGGCGAGCTGCCCAGTGGCGTTCCCTGTCCTCGCCGGCGTTCGACGCGGCCGGGGGTAGGTCCCTCATCGTCGATGCACCTCAGCCCGGCGCTTCGGCAGGGGTGCCGCCGGCGGCTCGGGCCGCGCCCCCGGACGGCCGCCGGTTGAGCGCGAACGGTGCGTTCCGCCGCGAGGTGCACAGCGCGCGGAGCGCAGCAGCCTCGGGGTGGACCAGCACCCAGGTGCCGATGTCGCGCGTCAGCCCGACGACGTGCTCGGTCGCCCGGAGCGTAGGGGCGAGCCGGGCGATCGCGTCCCGGTCAGGGCCCGTGACCAGGACGGCACGCTCCCGACGGGACTCGCCGAGGGAGGCGACGACGTCGTCAACGGTCGCCCTCGCCGCGGAGACGTCCCGCTCTCGCCTCCTGAGCTCGGCGACGTCCCAGGAGACGTCGGGCGCCGGGACGTCGAGGTTGAGGATGTCGAGTCCCGAGGCGCCCAGAGCGTCGAGCGCATCGTCGATGAGGAGCCTGATGTCCGCGAGCAGGACGTCGCTCGTCCGGCTTCCGACGCGACGAGCGAGGTCGGTCGCCGTGACGGACTCGCGGATCCACGTCGCGGCGCCGTGCCTGCGCCGCAGGAGTGTCGCGAACCTGGATCGTCGATGCGCGTCGCGGACGATCCCGCAGGTCGTGCGCAGTGGCACCAGCTCCGGGTAGAGCTGCGCGACGCGGGCGTGCGCCTCCGCGAGCCGGTCGAGGTTGGTCGTCATGCTGTTGTGGGTCAGCGGGATGTCCGCGGCGACCACTCGGAGACCCTGCCTGCGAACGCGGGCTCCGTACTCCACGGCATACGCGTGCCATGCGAGGTCGGGGTCCTCGCTCAGCGGCTCCCGATGCAGCCGGTCGGCTTCGATCATGAACAGGACCTCGTCGAGGCTGTCCACGGGAACGGGTGCGGACGACTGCCGGCCGATGATCACCACCCGGTCGCGTACGACCCCGGCGACGGAGCCCGTCGCGGCGACCCCCACGGCGCCGACGAGACCCGTCGAAGGATCGTCCTCGAGTGCGCCGGCTGCCCGTTCGAGCGCGGCGAGCGAGTGGAGGTACACGTCCTGGTGCACCAGGACCACCACTCCGTGCCGCGCGCGCCGGGCGCCCGCGTTGAGCGCTGCACCGGCAGATGCGTACTGCCCGGAGGTGTTGTCGACCGGGATGTACTCGGTGTCCGGGGCCTCGTCGAGACCGGCCCTGATGGACCGGTCGAGGCAGCTGACGCGGACCTCGGGGTCGTTGAACACGCACACGATCGACACGGGGGTGCGCCGCGGCGAACCGACCATCCGCTGAACCTCCCTGAGCGCGCCGGCAGCATGCTGACCCGGACCCGATCGAGAATAGGGGACGAAACAGACATGCGGGTGTCCCGGCGGCGAAGTTCACCCCCGTGCCCGGGAGCCCGCCCGGGTGGTGCGCGTCGGCGGGTCCGCGTGCAAGCATGCATCGACCTGACCCGCACCCCACGCACCGAGGTTGACGCATGCGCCACTCTGCCGCCCCGACGACGCCGCCTCGTGGCTGAGACCGACCCCGCGACGCCTGCCGCCGACGGCGCGGTCGCGGTCGTGGTCGTCACCTACAACAGCGCTGACGTCCTGCCGGGGCTCCTGGAGTCGCTGCCCGCCGGTCTCCGCGACGTGCCGTCCACGCTCGTCGTCGTGGACAACGACTCTCGCGACGGGACGGTCGAGCTCGTCCGCTCGATGGCCCCGGAGGCGGTGGTCGTACCCACTGGCCGCAACGGGGGCTACGCCGCGGGTATCAACCGAGGCGTCTCCGAGGCGCCCGGCTGTGCGGCCGTGCTGGTTCTCAACCCTGATGTGCGTCTGGGTGAGGGATGCGTCGCTGAGCTCCTCGGCGCCCTGCGCAGGACGGGGGCGGGCATCGCCGTACCCCGGCTCGAGAACGCCAGGGGTGCGGTGATCTCCTCGCGTCGCCGCGAACCGACCTTGCTCCGAGCGGCCGCCGACGCGCTCCTCGGCGCTGAGAGGGCCGGTCGCGTCGCCGGGCTGGGTGAAGTGGTCACCGATCCGCGTGAGTACGACGTCGAGGGGCCGACGGACTGGGCGGAGGGTTCCACTCAACTCATCTCAGCGCCGTGCCTTGCCGAGGTCGGCCCGTGGGACGAGTCGTACTTCCTCTACTCCGAGGAGACCGACTTCGCGCTGCGCGCTCGAGATGCGGGGTTCGCGACCTGCTTCGTGCCGACCGCCCACGCGGTCCACCTCGAGGGGGGATCTGCGGGCAGCCCCGCGCTCTGGCGGCTGCTGGTCGTCAACAGGCTCCGCCTCTACGGGCGTCGGCACGGCCCTGTCGCCACCGCGGCGTTCTGGGCCGTCCTGGTCGGACGCGAGGGGAGCAGGGCGCTCCTTGGCAAGCGGACGAGTCGTGCGGCGCTCCGAGCGCTGCTCAGCCCTCGCTTCCTCCGGGCGACGCCCGGGCCGCACAGTATCGGTGCGGTTCCGAGCGGCAGGTAGTCCACGGCCGTCGTTGCGTCGGTGCTGGGGGCCGGACGTGGGCCGTGCACGCGACGACGGACGCGATCCCGAGGGTACGGGATCGCGTCCGTCGTGGGTGGTGCGTGCGGTTACAGGGCCTGGCCGGCCTTGGGGCCGTCGTGCCAGACGTTGCCGGAGACGCTCACGGCGGGGGAGCTCACCGAGGTGAGTGGCCCGTAGGCGCCGCCGTTGGGGTGGACGCTGGTGCTGATGCGGTTGTTGGTGACCTTGATGTCGCTGACGCGGGAGAGCACGTCGACGCCGGCCTGGTAGCCGCCGTAGATGGTGTACGCGCCGCCGGCGACGAGGTTGTTGTTGATGGTGATGCGGCGCATCGAGTCGGCGGATCCGGTCGAGAGCAGGATCGCGGAGGTCGCGCCGCTCGGCATGATGACCGTGTTGTGCTGGATCAGGACGTCGTTCGAGCCGAGGGACTGCATGCCGTCGTTGTGCGAGTCGGCGGTCATCACCAGGTCGTGGATGTAGGAGTCCTGGACGGTGACGTTGGAGCCGAGCTTGAGGCCGTCGACGGTGCCGTGGATGTTGACTCGGGTCAGGGTGTAGTTGCGCCCGGCGATCGCCGCGTCGCTGGAGGTGTTGCCCTTGCCATCCATCTCGGTGTCGATGATCTGCAGGTTGGTGGCGCCCTCGTCGTTCAGGACCAGCCAGAAGCCCTGGGCGGAGATCTTGCTGTTCTTGATCGTGACGTTGTGCGCGGAGGCGGTGATGACCAGCGGGGTGGTGATCAGCTTGGCGTCGATCACGGTGCCGGGCTGGGTGATCCGCGACGGGCCGGTGTACGGCGTCAGGGTGACCCCTGCCGGGACTCCCGTGCTCGACGCGCTCGGGTAACCCGTGGTGCTGCTCGGCGTGGAGGCGGTGGTCGAGGGCGCGGAGACGGCCCAGGCCCCTCCGTTCGCGGCAACGTACTCGTCGCTCGCGATGATCCCACCGATCACGTCCTCGGTACGGGTGCCCTTCTGGATGGCGGCCACCCAGGTGGCAGTGCCCTGTGCGTCGATCGAACGGTGGAGCAGGTCCTTGTAGGAGCCGTTGATGACGGTCTTCAGCCGCTCGGAAGAGAGCAGGAAGCCCATGGCGACCGATTCGCGTGTCATCCCCGAGCCGATGCGGCTGACCCAGCTCCGGATCTCTGCGGCCGAGGCCGAGCGCCCCAGGACGTCGGCGTACAGGGTCGACACCCACTTCGCGTCGGTCGAGCCCGCCCGCTTGTAGTACTCGTCCGAGGAGGTGAACCCCGACTCGAGCTGCTGGATCGTCATTCCGGCGCCCATCCCTGCGAGCCAGCTGCTCAGACCCGAGCGATCGGGCGTGCGGCCGAGGTACTCGCTGTAGGCACCGGTGATGAGAGTCGACCGGTACTCGGCGCTGCTCGTGATCGAGTTCGCGACGGCGATCCGAGGAGTCCCGGACGTGAGTCGGCTGGTCCAGGTGGCGAGCCCGGTGGCGTCCGGCGAGCGGTCGAAGAGGTCGCGGTAGACGGCGGTGACGTAGGTCGCGACCGTGCTCGAGGCGCTGGTGGCGGTGGACACGGCCGGAACCGAGTTGGTGGTGACATCGGCCTGCGCCATCGGTGCGGCCGCGCCGGTCGCGAGCGTTGCGCAGATTGCTGCACCGATCGCGCGGGTCGTCCAGCGCGAGGATGCCGCACTCCTGGTCGTGCGGTCGGCTGAGCGACCTTCGAGAATGTGCAAGATCATCATAGCTCCGTCATTCGGTGGCCTGGCGGACCCGGGGGGTCCCATGGCTTTGCGTCCCCGCCTTTCGACGGGTTTGCCCTTGTCGTGAACGTGCATCCCGGCGCACTCACTCAGAGTGCTTCCGCGGGTACTAATCCATGATGACCCGACGACGGGAGATGTGGAAGGGACTCACTCCGGCGACGGAGGGACACTCCCTGTCAAATCAGACATCTCGGAACAAAAGTCGGACAGTTGTGGCGAATGTCACAGCCCTGCAGGGAGAGTTGTGGGGACGTCGGACGGCCCGGGGCGGTACACGAGGGCGTCGGCGGTGCGTCGACCGCGCGCACAGGTCAGAGGGGCCTGCCGGCATTCGGGCCGTCGTGCCACACGTTCCCTTCGAGCGTCACGGCCGGCGGGCTCACGGACGCGAGGGGCCCGAATGCGCCCCCGTCGGGGAAGATCGTGGTCGTGATCCGGTTGTCGGAGATGACCACGTCGCTGACCCGCGACAGGTCGTCGACCCCGGGCTCGTACCCGCCGTAGATGGTGTAGGCGCCACCGCCGAGCAGGTTGTTGTGAATGACGATGCGCCGCATCGAGTCGGCAGACCCGGTCGAGAGCAGGATTGCGGAGGTCGAGCCCTCGGGCATGATCACCGTGTTGTGACGAATCACGACGTCGTCGGAACCGAGTGACTGCATTCCGTCGTTGTGCGATTCTGCAGTGGTCACGAGATCGTGGATGTAAGAGTCCTGAACGACGACATTGTCGCCCAGCTTCACTCCGTCAACTGTTCCATGGATGTTCACCCGCGTGAGCGTGTAGTTCTCTCCCGCGACTGCGGCGTCGACGGATTCGTCACCGAGGCCATCCAATTCTGTGTCGATGATCTGCAGATTCGTCGCGCCGGAATCATTCAGGACCATCCAGAACCCGCTTGCTGCGATGCGGCTGTTCTTGATGGTCACGTCGTGGGCGGACGCTGCGATGACCAGGGGAGTCGTGATGAGCTTGCCGTCGATGACGGTGCCCGCCTCGGTGATCGTCGACGGTCCCGAGTAGGGCGTCAGCGTCACGCCCTCGGGGACGCCCGTGCTCGACGCATCGGGGAAGGGCACGCCGAGCGGGTCCGCCGTCGCGCTGGACGGGGAGCGGCTGACCCCTTGCGCCGTCGGGAGCGGAACGCTGGCCGGCGTCGAGGCCGAATCCTGGGGCTCCGACCCCGACTGGCGGGGGAGCAGCGCCGCTGCCGCGACGATCCCCGCGCCGGCGAGCGCGAGCGCTGCGAGGGTCGCGACGGCTCGGCGGTGGCGCACCCCGCAGTTTCTCATGGTGCGCAGGTCCGCGCCCGCTCGCGGGACTCGGCGGCGGGTGCGTCCGGACGCGGGCG
>NZ_JBFHHB010000045.1:0-16039 GCF_041597215.1 Actinotalea sp. | reverse complement strand
GCCGGGCAGCGGGGCGACGTCGTCGCACCCGGTCTGCTCCTCGACGGCGCACCCCCGCAGGTCGAGGGTCTGCTGCTCGGCACGCTCACCCGAGCCGACCTGGACGGAACGGTCACCTCGGTCGGGATCTCACGCTGGCGCGCGACCCGCACCCTGGCGTCAGCGGCACGCAAGGCTCGGCGTGCCCGCGGCTGAGCCGAGGGTCGACCTGCCCACGGTCGGTCCGTCCCGCACGGTCGGCACGACGGCGCGTCCCGCGGACCCTGGCACCTCGGCCACGCTCGGTAGGATCGGCCGGTGAGCGCTGCATCGGTCGTCGTCCTGGATTACGGCTTCGGCAACGTCCGGTCGGCCGTCAGAGCGCTGGAACGTGTCGGGGCCGAGGTCGAGCTCACCTCCGACCCGGCGGCCGCGCTCGCCGCCGACGGGCTCGTCGTCCCCGGAGTGGGAGCCTTCGCCGCCGTGATGGCCGGTCTGCGCGCGGTCCGTGGTGACCAGATCGTCGACCGTCGCCTGGCCGGAGGTCGTCCCGTCCTCGGCATCTGTGTCGGGATGCAGGTCATGTTCGAGGGCGGGGACGAGCACGGCGTGCTCACCCAGGGCCTCGGCGAGTGGCCGGGTCTCGTCGAGCGTCTCGACGCCCCCGTCGTCCCGCACATGGGCTGGTCGCACGTGCAGCCACCGGAGGGCTCCGTCCTCTTCGACGGCATCGCCGACGAGCGCTTCTACTTCGTCCACTCCTACGCCGCGCAGAGCTTCGCCCCGCTCGGCGGAGGGCGGCTCGCAGCCCCTCAGGTCACCTGGGCCGAGCACGGGGTCCCCTTCGTCGCGGCCGTCGAGAACGGCCCGCTGTCCGCCACGCAGTTCCACCCCGAGAAGTCCGGGGACGCGGGCGCCCACCTCCTGGCCAATTGGGTCACCCATCTGAAGGGCTTGTGATGCACCGCCTCGAACTCCTCCCCGCCGTCGACGTCGCCTCGGGACAGGCCGTCCGGCTCGTCCAGGGGGAAGCCGGCTCGGAGACCTCCTACGGCGACCCGCTGTCCGCCGCCCTCGACTGGGCCCGTGGTGGCGCGGAGTGGATCCACCTGGTCGACCTCGACGCGGCCTTCGGCCGTGGGGCCAACGCGGAGCTGCTGGCCTCGGTCGTCGCTGCGCTCGACGTGAAGGTCGAGATGTCCGGGGGGATCCGCGACGACGCCTCGCTCGAGCGGGCGCTCGCGACCGGGTGCACGCGGGTGAACCTCGGCACCGCTGCCCTGGAGGACCCCGAGTGGACGGCACGGGTGATCGAGCGCCACGGCGAGGCGATCGCCGTCGGTCTGGACGTCCGCGGCACCACCCTTGCGGCGCGCGGCTGGACCAAGGAGGGCGGTGACCTGTGGGAGGTGCTCGCGCGGCTCGACGCCGCCGGGTGCCGCCGTTATGTCGTGACGGACGTGACCAAGGACGGCACCCTGCGCGGACCCAACCTCGACCTGCTGCGCGAGGTCTGCGCGCGGACCGACGCACCGGTGGTCGCGTCCGGTGGGATCTCGAGCCTCGCCGACCTGGAGGCGCTGCGCGCCCTGGTCCCGTCGGGGGTGGAGGGCGCGATCGTCGGCAAGGCGCTGTACGCGGGGGCCTTCACCCTGCCCGAGGCGCTCGACGTGGCGGGCCGTCCGGAGTGAGCTGCGGGTCCGGCGGAAAGAGCCTCCCGCCGACCTCGGCCTTCGCGGGTGACGACGGCAGTCCCGATCCTGCCCTGGTGGCGGTGACGGAGGGCTGGGCGGCGGGCCGTGCGCGGCTCGAGGAGGTCGTCGCCGCCCTCGCCGGCGCGCGGCTGCTGGTCCCGGTCCTCGCCCACGAGGTGCCGGACGGCGCCGTGGGGGTCGACGGCGAGCGGGAGGCGGACACCGGCGTGGTCGCGCTGCGCACGCCGGACGGGCGCACAGCGCTCCCGGTCTTCTCCGGGGTGGCAGCGCTCGCGGCCTGGCGTCGCGATGCCCGTCCCGTCCCCGCTCAGGCTCCGCGCGCGGCGGCGTCGGCGCTCGCGGAGGGGTGGTCCCTTCTCGTCCTCGACCCCGCCGGTCCGGTGACCGTCCTCGTGCCGCGACCGGCCGTGCAGGCGCTCGCGGCGGGCCTGGAGTGGACCCCCGCCGTGCGGGACGGCGTCGTCCGCCCCGAGGTCGCCGAGGCGATCGTGCGCGTCGTCGGCGCGTCCTCGCAGGTGCGTTTCGTCCGGGTGGAGGCGGGGGAACGCAGCGAGGTGACCGTCGTCGTCGGGATCGCCCCGGGGCTGGACCGCGCCGGCCTGTCTGCCGTGCTGGACGAGGTCAACAGCCGGCTCGCGGCCGACCCGATGGTCGCCCAGGCCGACACGCTCGAGCTCCGCCCCGTCGCGGCGTCCTGACGGGCCCCGTCCTGCCGACGGACCGGCTGCCTCGTCCGTCCTAGGGGAGGCTGCTGCAGGCCGGTGCGTCGACGAAGGACCCGTCGTCCTCGAGCAGGGTGCGCAGCGTGGTGACCGGGACGATGAAGCTCTGGTCCGAGGCGTTCTTCGCGTAGACGACCCCGACGACCTGGCCGGCGCTGTCGAGCACGGCGGAGCCCGAGCTGCCCGGCTCGACCGCTGCGTCGGTCACGAGCACCTGTCCGAGGTTCTCGTTCAGCGGGTCCGTCGTCGAGCCGATGACCCGGCCCCGCGTGAGCGTGAGCGGACCGCCGTCCGGGTAGCCGACCACGGTGACCTCGTCGCCCAGCGCGGGGTCGTCGGCGGCAAGGCTGGCGTAGGTGGGCAGCGGCTGCGTCGTGCGCACGACGGCGAGGTCGGCGATCGCTGCCGTGCTCGTCGCCGTCGCCGAGACGTCGCGGCCGTCATAGGTCGAGACCTGGAGCTCGGCGGAGTCGGCGACGACATGCCGGTTGGTGATCAAGGTCGTCGGGCCGATCGCGAAGCCGGAGCCCGTCGAGAGCGTGTAGCCGGTGATACCGGTCGAGGAGATGCAGCCGACGTTGCGGATGCGCACGGCCATCCGCTGCGCCTCCTGGAAGCCGTCCGGCGAGAGGTTGCCGACGCTCGTCGGTGCCGCCACCGGGACCGCCGTGGGGACGAAGTCGGTCACGGCAGGGCCGGGCATCCGCGGGATGTCCACCGAGGCGCAGCCCGCGAGCGCCAGGACGGAGGCTGCCGCGACGGCCCTGAGCACGCGCCCGGAGGTCGGCCGCCGACGAGGTCCGGTCACGGCTCGACCGGGGAGCCGCGGTGACCCTCCGTCGTCCACGCTCACTGACCGAGCTCGGTCTGCAGCGCGTCGTTCGCCTCGGTGGCCGCGGTGCACAGGTCGGCGACCTGCGTGGCGAACTCGTCGAGGGCGACCTGGTCGTAGAGCTCAGGGGTCCCGAGTGCCTCGATCAGCGTGTCCTGGGCCTGGACGCACTCGTCGAGGGCCGAGGCGACCCGGCCGGCGGCGTCCGAGACGCGCGCCTGGTAGTCGGCCACGAGTCGCTGGGCCTCGCGGTCGTCGCCGACCTGGGCCTTCTCGTCGGCCAGGGCGACGATGCGCTCCTGCGCGGTCGACAGCTGCTCGCGCACCGCCTCGAGCTCGGCCCGGGACCCGTCGAGGTCCTGTCGGGTCGTCGACAGGTCCGCCCCCAGCGCGAGGGAGTCGGCCTCGTACTGCGCCGCGCGTGCCTCCCACGCCTGCGAGGTGCGGTACAGGTAGGTCGTGGTCCCGCCGAGGGCGAGCACCAGCGCGACGAGCAGACCGACGGCGACGCGCCCGCGCCACCTCCGGCGCCCGCCGACGATCGCCGGGGTGTCGCCCGGGGGCGCGACCGGCGGCTCAGGGGCCGGCGGTGGTGTGGGCGGCGGCTCGGGGGCCGGCGGTGCACCAGCACCGGGAGCTCCGGGCGGGGGGCCGGGGACACGCGGGCGCGGGACGGGGACCCCGGTCGCGTCCGGGGTCGCCGCAGGGCCGGTCTCCGCTGAGGGGAACCGTGACCGGCGGGGCGGGACGCTCTCGCTCACGGGATCAGGATACGAGGCCGGAGCCGGGTCGGCCGATCAGCTGACCGGTCCGGTCAGCTTCTCTCCAGGTCCCTCGCCCGGGGCGTCGGGGTAGGGCGACGCCTCCCGGAACGCGAGCTGGAGCGAGCGGAGGCCGTCGCGCAGTGCCCGGGCGTGCTGGCTGCCGAGGTCGGGCGCCGACGCGGTGACGAGGCCCGCGAGGGCGACGATCAGCTTCCGCGCCTCATCCAGGTCCATGAGCTCCTTGCCGCTCCGGCCGTCCTCGTCCGGTGCGAGACCGCACAGGACCGCTGCCGCGCTCATCAGGTGGACGGCGGCGGTCGTGATGACCTCGACCGCGGGGACCTCGGCGATGTCCCGGCTGGCCGAGGCGGTCGAAGGCGTCGACTGCTCCTCCGGGGGCGCGTCGGACGAGGAGCGAGGGGTGTTGGTGGCAGGGGAGGCGGGCGAGGGCCCGGTCGGGAGAGGACTCATGGGGATGATCCTCCCAGGTGGTACGCTTGACGCCGACCGACCGAGCCGTGCCCGTCCTGGGGATGTCTCGGTACGCAAGCGGAGTTTCTCCCACCCATGGCCGACCGCCCCGTACCTGTACGGGCACCAGGCCCCGGGTCAGGTCCGACGGGCTCGTAGCGCTGCTGCAGCCCGGTCGTCGTGCGTGCCTCGGTGCTCATGACGACGGACCCTCAGGCCTCCGCGGGCGATCGTCAGCGGAGGCCTTCTTCGTCTGCCGGTGGTCGCACCGACGACAGTACGAGGAGTCCCACATCAGCGAGCCCCGCATCAACGATCGGATCCGCGTTGCCGAGGTCCGCCTGGTCGGCCCCAACGGCGAGCAGGTCGGCATCGTCCGCGTGGAGGACGCCCTTCGGCTTGCCCAGGAGGCGGACCTCGACCTCGTCGAGGTCGCCCCCGACGCCAGGCCCCCGGTCTGCAAGCTCATGGACTTCGGCAAGTTCAAGTACGAGGCCGACATGAAGGCCCGCGAGGCCCGGCGCAACCAGGCCAACACGGTCCTCAAGGAGATCCGTTTCCGCCTGAAGATCGACCCGCACGACTACGGGACGAAGAAGGGCCACGTCGAGCGCTTCCTCAAGGGCGGCGACAAGGTCAAGGTCATGATCATGTTCCGTGGTCGTGAGCAGTCGCGGCCGGAGATGGGCGTCCGCCTCCTCCAGCGCCTCGCCGACGACGTCGCCGAGCTCGGCTTCATCGAGAGCATGCCCAAGCAGGACGGGCGCAACATGATCATGGTGCTCGGGCCGACGAAGAAGAAGGCCGAGGCCAAGAACGAGCAGCGCAAGCGCTCCCAGGAGTCGGCGCCCGCCCGTGACGAGCAGGCCCCGGCCGAGGCTCCGGCCGAGGCTCCGGCCCCGGTGGAGACCGCTGCCGCACCGGCACCTGTGGTCGAGGCCGCACCGGTCGAGACTGCTCCGGTCGAGACTGCTCCGGTCGAGGCCGCTCCGGCGGCGCCGGCCCCTGCGCCTGCTGCCGCACCCCGGCCCGCGGCGGCCAAGCCCGCGTCGGCACCCACGCCCACGTCGGCACCGAGGCCCGCAGCTGCGAAGCCCGCGGCCGCACCCAAGCCGGCCGCAGCCCCGAAGCCCGCGGCAACGCCCAAGCCTGTCGCGAAGCCTGCGGCAACGCCGAAGCCCGCTGCATCCAAGCCGACCCCTCGCCCGGCGCGTCCGGCCGGGGCTGACGCCTGACCCAGTACGGGCCCACCCGTACCCCGACCGTGCCACTCCGCCAGGAGTGGCCTGACAGAGAGAGCACACAGTGCCGAAGAACAAGACGCACAGCGGTGCGAAGAAGCGGTTCCGGATCACCGGGGCCGGCAAGCTCATGCGCGAGCAGGCGGGTACCCGCCACCTGCTCGAGCACAAGTCGAGCCGGCGCACGCGTCGCCTCGCCAGCGACCAGCCCGTCGCGGCCGTCGACGTCCCGAAGATCAAGAAGCTGCTCGGCAAGTGAGCCGGTGGGCGCATCGCGCCCCGGTTGTGCTTGTCGGACCTGACTACGCAAGGAGCATCACGTGGCACGCGTGAAGCGGGCGGTCAACGCCCAGAAGAAGCGCCGGACGACCCTCGAGCGGGCTGCCGGCTACCGCGGCCAGCGGTCGCGTCTCTACCGCAAGGCCAAGGAGCAGGTCACCCACTCCCTGGTCTACTCCTACCGCGACCGCAAGGCGCGCAAGGGCGACTTCCGCAAGCTGTGGATCCAGCGCATCAACGCTGCGTCCCGCGCGGAGGGGCTGACCTACAACCGCCTCATCCAGGGCCTCAAGCTCGCGGGTGTCGAGGTGGACCGTCGTGTCCTGGCGGACATGGCAGTCAACGACGCCCCCGCGTTCGCTGTGCTCGTCAAGGTCGCGAAGGACGCTCTGCCCGCCGACGTCAACGCGCCGTCCGCAGCCTGAGCATCCGCTGCACCGCGAGAACGCCCGGCCGATGCCCGAGCTGACCCATCCCCGCTCCGAGCGGGTGCGGTCGGTCCGGGCGCTGGCCGGGCGTTCCGTACGTGAGCGGCGGGGGAAGTTCCTCGTCGAGGGGCCGCAGGGCGTGCGTGAGGTCGTCCGCTTCCGCCCGGAGCAGGTCCAAGAGGTCGTGCTCACGCCCGAGGCGGCCTCGCGCTACGCCGAGGTCCTCGACGCGGCGCAGGCAGCGGGCCTGACGGTGCGCACAGGGACGCCAGAGGTCCTCCTCGCGATGTCACCCGACGCCCAGGGCATCCTCGCCGTCGCGGACGTCTGGGACACGGCCGGCACCGCACTCCCGGCACACCCCCGCCTCGTCGCGGTCCTGTCGACCGTCCGCGACCCAGGGAACGCCGGTGCCGTGATCCGTGCGGCCGATGCCGCGGGTGCGGACGCCGTCATCCTGGCGGGGGAGAGCGTCGACCCCTTCAACCCGAAGGTGGTCCGCTCGACGGCGGGATCACTCTTCCATCTGCCCGTCCTGCGTGCCCCGGACCTCGACGAGGTGCTCGGCCGGCTGCGCAGCGTCGGCTGCGCCGTGCTGGCAGCGGACGGTACCGCTCCGCACGACCTCGACGACCTTCTCGACCGGGCCGCTGCCGGCGGCCCCGAGGATGCGGGCGGCGGCCCCGACCTGCGTGCCCCCACGGCATGGCTCTTCGGGAACGAGGCGCACGGACTGAGCGAGGAGGAGCTGCTCGCCGCCGACGCGGCGGTGCGCGTCCCGTTGCGCGGGGCGGCCGAGTCGCTCAACCTCGCGACGGCCGCCGCCGTCTGCCTGTACGCCAGCGCACGCGCCCAGCGCTAGGCCGGCCGGGAGTGGCGGCGCGGGGAACCCGCGCCCGGATCAGGCCCGAGGTGGGCTCGCCCCGTCCGCGGGACCCCACGCGCCCGACGGTGCCCACTGCTCGGCGGGCATGAGGATCCACAGGATCGGGTAGATCAGCAGCTGGCTCCCCGGCAGCACCATGAGGAGCAGGACGAAGAGCAACCGCGTCGGCCAGGGGTCGAGCCCGAAGCGGCGTCCGAGACCGGCGCACACACCGCCGAGAACCCGGCCCTGCACCGGTCGGACGAGGCCCTCCCGGGCAAGGCTCTGGTGGATGGTCATGGTCGTCCTCTCCGTTCGTCCCCGGCTCCGTGCCGGTCCCTCGAGCATCGCGTCGTGACGGCGGCGCCGGCATCCGGGGGAACCCCTGATCCGGCCCTGAACCGACCCTCACCCCTCTCGGGGCGGGCCTGGCACCCTGGGAGGGTGCGCCTCTTCGCAGCGGTCCGTCCCCCCGAGCACGTCCTGCTCCACGTCCAGCGCGCCATGGCGGGAGTGGCGGAGCTCGCCGGGGAGGCAGGTGTCCGGTGGTCGGCGCCGGAGAACCTGCACCTGACCCTCGCGTTCTTCGGCGAGGTGCCCCCGGGCAGGCAGGAGGAGCTCGGTGGTCTGCTGGCCGCCGTCGCGCGGACGACGGCGCCGTTCTCGCTCGCCCTCAGGGGAGCGGGGATCTACGGCGGTCGCACCCTGTGGATCGGCGTCGGGGGCCAGGTGGGCGCGATGGTCGACCTCGCAGCCGCCGCGCGCGAGCAGGGCGAGCGGGTCAGCCGGTTCCGCGACAGCCGGCCGAGGATGCGTCCGCACCTGACGATCGGCCGGATCGCGCCGACCCGGGCCGCCCCGGGCCCCGGCGGGGGAGGCGGATCGGGTCCTCGGCGCACGCGGTCCGCACGCCTCTTGCCGCAGGCCGAGCACCTCGTGCGGGCCCTGGCGGTGTACGAAGGGCCGACCTGGCTCGTCGAGGAGATGCTGCTCGAGTCCTCCGTGCCCGGAGCCGGTCCCGGTGGCGGCCCGCGGTACGAGATCGTGCAGCGGGCCCCCCTGGGCGCTGTGGCAGGATGACGCTCATGGTGCAGTGCCCGGAGACGGCCGGTGGTCGTCGATTTACGAGGCCCGCAGGTGGGCCGCGCGGCTGAGTCGCGCACGGGTGGCGTCGGCGACGACGCCCCGTAGACCCACGGCGGGCTCTGCTCCGACCCTGGCCCGATGCGGCCGCCCGTCTGTGTTCTGGAAGGTCCGGATGTCCGACACCGCCCCCCTGTCCCCGCTCGACGTGCCCGGGATCGAGGCCGCCGCCGCTGCCGCGATCGAGGCCTTCCACGCTGCGGCCGACCTCGACGCCCTCAAGGAGGCCCGGCTCGCGCACGTGGGCGACCGGAGCCCGCTCGCCCTGGCCAACCGGGCGATCGGAGGTCTCGCCGGGCCGGACAAGGCCGTGGCGGGCCGTACCCTCGGCGCGAACCGGGGCCGGGTCGCCGCTGCCCTTGCCGAGCGCCAGGCCCAGCTCGAGATCGAGCGCGACGAGCGCGTCCTGCGCGAGGAGAGCGTCGACGTCACGCTCCCCGCCGCGCGGGCTCCGCGCGGCGCGCGCCATCCCCTCGAGGTCATGCAGGAGCGCGTGGCCGATCACTTCGTCGCGATGGGCTGGGAGATCGCCGAGGGCCCCGAGCTCGAGGCCGAGTGGTTCAACTTCGACGCGCTCAACTTCGGGGTCGACCACCCCGCGCGACAGATGCAGGACACCTTCTTCGTCGAGCACCCCCAGGGCCCCGACGCCGGGCCCTCAGGGCTCGTGCTGCGCACCCACACCTCCCCGGTCCAGGCCAGGGCTCTGCTCGAGCGCGACCTGCCCGTCTACATCGCCTGCCCGGGGCGGACCTTCCGCACCGACGAGCTCGACGCGACGCACACGCCCGTCTTCCACCAGGTCGAGGGCCTCGCCGTCGACAAGGGCCTGACGATGGCGCACCTCAAGGGGACCCTCGACCACTTCGCGCGATCGATGTTCGGTCCGCAGGCGCGGACCCGCCTTCGCCCGTCGTTCTTCCCCTTCACCGAGCCCAGCGCCGAGATGGACCTGTGGTTCCCGCAGAAGAAGGGCGGACCGGGCTGGATCGAGTGGGGCGGCTGCGGGATGGTCAACCCGAACGTCCTGCGCGCCTGCGGGGTCGACCCGGAGATCTACTCCGGCTTCGCCTTCGGGATGGGCATCGAGCGCACCTTGATGCTGCGCCACGGCATCGCCGACATGCACGACATGGTCGAGGGCGACGTCCGCTTCTCGCTGCAGCTCGAAGGGACCATCTGATGCCGCGCATCCCGCTGACCTGGCTCGCCGACCACGTCGAGCTCCCGAGCGACGTCTCGGCAGAGGGCCTCGCCGCCGACCTGGTCAAGGTCGGTCTCGAGGAGGAGGCCATCCACCCCGCAGCGGTCATCGGCCCGCTCGTCGTCGGCCGTGTGCTGGACGTGAGCCCGGAGGCGCAGAAGAACGGCAAGACGATCAACTGGTGCCATGTCGACGTGGGCAGCCACAACGAGATCGGTGCCGACGGCGTGGGGTCGAGAGGCATCGTCTGCGGGGCGCACAACTTCGTCGCCGGCGACCTCGTCGTCGTCGCGCTCCCCGGTGCGGTGCTGCCCGGGCCCTTCGCGATCGCGGCCCGCAAGACCTACGGACACGTGTCCGACGGGATGATCTGCTCGGTGCGCGAGCTGGGGATCGGGGAGGACCACGACGGGATCCTCGTGCTCGACGACTCCGCGATGGCGCGCTTCGGGATCCTCCCGCAGGACGCCGTCCCGGGAGCCGACGCGCTCCCGCTCCTCGCCCTCGGCGAGGAGGTCCTGGAGATCAACGTCACTCCTGACCGCGGCTACTGCTTCTCCATGCGTGGGGTCGCGCGCGAGTACGCGCACTCCACCGGTGCCGTCTTCACCGACCGGGGCCTCCACGACGGTGGGGCCGACAGGCGAGCTGCCGGCGGCGGTTTCGCCGTCGAGCTCAGCGACGACTCGCCGATCCACGGCGTGCCCGGCTGCGACCGCTTCGTGGCGCAGGTCGTGCGCGGGGTCGCGGCCTCCGGTCCCTCGCCGCTGTGGATGCAGCGTCGACTCACCCAGGCCGGGATGCGACCGATCTCGCTCGCGGTCGACGTCACCAACTACGTCATGCTCGATCTAGGTCAGCCGCTGCACGCCTACGACCTGGGCACCCTCGCCGAGCCGATCGTCGTGCGGCGCTCCCGGCCGGGGGACCGGCTCACCACCCTGGACGGCACGGCGCGCACCCTCGACCCCGAGGACCTGCTCATCACCGACTCGCCGGACGGAGACCCCGGGTCACGGGTTCTCGGGCTGGCAGGGGTGATGGGAGGTGCCGAGTCGGAGGTGAGCGAGGCCACGACCGACCTGCTCGTCGAGGCGGCCCACTTCGACCCCATCACGGTGGCGCGCACGGCACGCCGCCACCGGCTGCCGAGCGAGGCCGCCCGCCGCTTCGAGCGCGGGGTGGACCCCCAGCTCCCGCGGATCGCTGCTCGGCGCGTCGTCGAGCTCCTCCTCGAGTACGGCGGCGGCCAGGCGGACGAGGCGATCACCGACGTGGACCGCACCCCCGCCCCGACGACGATCACCTTCCCGCTCGACCTCCCAGCGCGGCTCGTCGGCGTGGACTACACCGCGGACGAGGTGCGCGCGGTGCTGAGCGAGATCGGCTGCACGCTCACCGAGGGTGCTGACCCGGCCGTCGTCGAGGTCTCGGTGCCCACCTGGCGCCCCGACCTGGCCGTCCCCGTCGACCTCGTCGAGGAGGTCGCGCGGCTGCGCGGCTACGACGCCATCGGCTCGGAGCTGCCGACGGCCCCCGCCGGACGAGGGCTCACGGTGGGCCAACGGGCCAGGCGCTCCGTCGCTCGTGCCCTGGCCGACGTCGGCCTCGTCGAGACCCTCAGCTATCCCTTCGTCGGGGCGCACCAGCTGGACGAGCTCGGCCTGCCGGCCGATGACCCCCGCAGGAACGCGGTCCGGCTCCTCAACCCGCTCGCCGACACCCAGCCGCTGATGCGGACGATGCTGCTCGGCACGCTGCTCGACACCGCGCGGCGCAACGTGGCGCGCGGGGCGAGCGATCTCGGCATCTTCGAGATCGGTCTGGTCACCGTCCCGGAGGGCTCCTCGGCTCCCGGTGCGCCGCGACTGCCCGGTGGGGTGCGCCCCTCCGAGCAGGACCTGCTCGCGCTCGACGCCGCCGTCCCGGCGCAGCCTCGACGGGTCGCCGTCGTCCTGGCCGGCCGGCGCGAGCTCGGTGGCTGGTGGGGCCCTGGACGCCGCGCCGACCACACCGACGCGATCGACCTCGCTCAGATGGTGGCCAGGACGGTCGGGGTCGAGGTGGTGGTCGGCCGGTCCGCCGAGCACGCTCCGTGGCACCCGGGCCGGACGGCAGCCCTGCACACCTCCGACGGCGTCCTCGTCGGCCACGCGGGTGAGCTCCACCCGAACGTCGTGCGCGCGCTCGACCTGCCCGAGCGAGCGGTCGCTCTCGAGCTGGATCTCGACACCCTCCTCGAGGCCGCCCCCGAGGAGCCCCGTCAGGCGGTCCCGGTCTCGACCTTCCCGCTCGCGAAGGAGGACATCGCCCTCGTCGTCGACGCGGACGTGCCCGCCGGCTCTCTGCTCGAAGCCGTACGCGCGGGTGCTGCCTCGTCGGAGGCGGGTGACATCGTCGAGGAGCTCGGCCTCTTCGACGTCTACACCGGGGCGCAGGTCGGCGAGGGCCGCAAGTCCGTCGCTTTCTCGCTCCGCCTGCGGGCAGCGGACAGGACCCTGACGGCCCAGGAGGCCGCCGCCGTGCGGGAGGCAGCCGTGGCCGAGGCGCACCGTCGCTTCGGTGCCGAGCTGAGGGCCTGAGCGAGGAGGGTCGGCCCTCGGTGGGAGAGGGCCGGCCCCACCTGTTCAGCCGACGCTCAGCAGGACCTTCCCTGTCGTCGCGCGCCCCTCCAGCGCCCGGTGCGCCGCTGCTGCGTCGGCCAGGCGGAAGCGTGCGCCGATGCGCACGTCGAGCCGCCCGGCGGCGATCGCCGTGAGCAGGTCGGTGCTGCGCTCCAGGAGCTCCTCCCGATCGGCCACGTGGTGAGCGAGGGTCGGGCGCGTGAGGTACACCGAGCCCGCGTCCTGCAGGCGCATCGGGTCGAGTGGGGGCACCGCCCCGGAGGCCCCGCCGAACAGGACGAGCATGCCGCGACGGCGCAGGCTGGCGAGCGAGCCGTCGAAGGTGCTGCGGCCGACGCCGTCGAACACCGTGTGCACCCCCGAGTCGGTGTGCTCGTGGACCCAGGCAGGGAGCCCGGCTGCCAGGTCGTCGAGTGTGTCGTAGCGCAGGACGGCGCTCGCCCCCGCCGCCCTGGACAGATCCTCCTTCTCCGCGGTGGACACCGTCGTCAGGACCCGCGCCCCGCGGGCGACGGCGAGCTGGGTGAGCAGCAGGCCGACGCCACCGGCCCCGGCGTGGACCAGGACGTCCTGGCCGGGGAGCACCGGCGCGGTCGTATGGCTCAGGTAGTGCGCCGTCAGGCCCTGGAGCAGCACGGCGGCGGCGAGGTCGAGCGGGACGTGCGTCGGGACCGGGACGAGGCGCTCGGCGGAGACGAGCGCCTGCTCGGTGTAGCTGCCCTGGTTCCCGTCCACCCACGCGACCGGCGCACCGGGCACGAGGTCGACCTCGGCCCCGACGGCTCGCACCGTCCCCGCACCCTCCGTCCCCACCACATGGGGGAACGGCATCGGGTAGCGCCCGGTGCGCCGGTACACGTCGATGAAGTTCACCCCTGCCGCGGCCACGTCGACCACCACCTGGCCGGGGCCCGGCTCGGGCTCGGGACGCTCGTCGAGGTGGAGGACCTCGGGTCCTCCGGGGGCCAGGGCTCGGATGGCGCGCATACCCGTTCAACGGCGCGTCGCCGCCCTCCGTTCCCGGTCGACATACAAAGGTGTGTATATTCATGCACATGACAGTTCGGGTCGCCGTCTCAGGTGCCAGCGGCTACGCCGGGGGCGAGGTGCTTCGCCTGCTCGCCTCCCATCCCGACGTCGAGATCGGCGCCGTCACGGCGCACTCGAACGCCGGAGACCTCCTCGGCGCCCACCAGCCCCACCTGCGCGGCCTTGCCGACCGGGTCCTGGAACCGACCACGGCCGCCACCTTCGCCGGTCACGACGTCGTCGTGCTCGCCCTTCCGCACGGCGCCTCCGGTGCGATCGCTGCCGAGCTCGGTCCCGAGGTGCTCGTCGTGGACTGCGGCGCCGACCACCGGCTGGTGGACCCCGCGGACTGGGCGGCGTTCTACGGCAGCCCGCACGCGGGCACCTGGCCCTACGGGCTGCCCGAGCTGATGCACGCCGACGGCACGCGACAGCGCGCGCAGCTGCGGGGGACCCGTCGGGTGGCGGTGCCCGGCTGCAACGTCACCGCCGTGACTCTCGGCATCCAGCCGGGGGTGGCCGCGGGACTCATCGACCCCACCGACCTCGTTGCGGTCCTCGCGGTCGGCTACTCGGGGGCGGGAAAGGCCGCCAAGACCCACCTGATCGCCGCGGAGGGGATCGGCTCCGCCGCCCCCTACGCCGTCGGTGGCACGCACCGGCACATCCCCGAGATCGAGCAGAACCTGCGCGCCGTGGGAACCGAGCAGGTGCGGATCTCCTTCACCCCCGTGCTCGTGCCGATGTCGCGGGGGATCCTGGCCACCACGACGGCGCCGCTCGCCCCCGGCGTCGACCCGGGGTCGGTGCGCCAGGCCTGGGTCGAGGCCTACGCGGCGGAGCCCTTCGTCCACGTGCTGCCCGAGGGCCAGTGGCCCACGACGGCAGCGAGTCTCGGTGCGAACACGGCGCTCGTTCAGGTCGCCGTCGACGAGCGGGCCGGTCGCGTCGTGACGGTCACGGCGCTCGACAACCTCGTCAAGGGCACGGCCGGCGCGGCGGTGCAGTCCATGAACCTCGCCTTCGGCCTGCTCGAGACGACGGGCCTGACAACGGATGGAGTCGCACCGTGAGCATCACCGCACCGGCCGGGTTCCGCGCAGCCGGCGTGACGGCGGGGCTCAAGGCCTCCGGGCGCCCCGACCTCGCCCTGGTGGTCAACGACGGGCCCGAGCACGTCGGCGCCGCCGTCTTCACGACGAACCGCGTGGTCGGCGCGCCCGTGACGTGGTCCCGCCAGGTCGTCGCGGACGGCGTCGTGCACGCCGTCGTGCTCAACAGCGGTGGGGCGAACGTCTGCACCGGTCCGCCCGGGTTCCTCGACACCCACCGCACGGCCGAGCACGTCGCCACCGAGCTCGGCATCTCCGCCGGGGACGTCGTGGTCTGCTCCACGGGGCTGATCGGCGAGCGCTTGCCGCTCGATCGCGTCCTCGCCGGCGTCACCGCTGCGGCGGGGGCGCTCGCTCCCGACGGCGGGCCGGCGGCCGCGGTCGCCATCCTCACCACCGACTCGGTCGCCAAGGAGGTGCACGTGGCCCGCGAGGGCTGGTCCGTCGGCGGGATGGCCAAGGGAGCGGGGATGCTCGCCCCCGCCATGGCGACGATGCTCAGCGTGCTGACCACCGACGCCGTCGTCGACCCGGACGACGCGACCCCCGCCCTGCGCGCCGCGACCGGCACGACCTTCGACCGGGTCGACTCCGACGGCTGCATGTCCACCTCCGACACGGTCACGCTGCTCGCCTCGGGTGCGAGCGGGGTGCGCGTCACGCGTGCGGAGCTCACCGAGGCACTCACCGAGGCCTGTGCCGTGCTCGCCAGGGCGCTGGTCGCCGACGCCGAGGGCGCCTCGCACGACATCGCGGTGCACGTCGTCCACGCCGACAGCGAGGCGGCCGCCGTCGCCGTCGCCCGCTCCGTGACCCGGTCCAACCTCGTCAAGGCGGCCGTCTTCGGCAACGACCCCAACTGGGGACGGGTCCTGGCCCAGGTGGGCACCGTCCCGGTCGAGGTCGCCGCCTTCGAGCCCGAGGCGATCGACGTCTCCATCAACGGCGTCCAGGTCTGCCGTGCCGGGGGTGTCGGCGAGGACCGCAGTCTCGTGGACCTCGCATCGGCGCGCGAGGTGCACATCGAGATCGACCTGCACGCAGGGGAGTCCTCTGCCACGGTCTGGACCAACGACCTCACGCACGACTACGTCCACGAGAACAGCGCGTACTCCACATGAGCACCCCCGAGCCCGATCAGCCGACCGCCCCTGTCGAGGACTTCGTCTTCGACACGAGGACCGACCTGCGCCCCGACCAGAAGGCCGAGGTCCTCATCGAGGCGCTGCCCTGGCTGCAGGAGTTCAACGGCGCGCTCTTCGTCGTCAAGTACGGCGGCAACGCGATGATCGACGACGACCTCAAGAGGGCCTTCGCCCAGGACATGGTCTTCCTGCGTCAGGTCGGCCTGCGCCCGGTGATCGTGCACGGTGGCGGTCCCCAGATCTCCTCGATGCTCGACCGGCTCGGCATCGCGAGCGAGTTCCGGGGCGGACTGCGGGTGACGACGGCCGAGAGCATGGACGTGGTCCGCATGGTGCTCACCGGTCAGGTCTCGCGCGAGCTCGTCGGTCTCCTCAACGCCCACGGCCCCTACGCCGTGGGGCTGTCGGGCGAGGACGGCGGCCTGTTCAAGGCACGTCGCCGCACCGCGACGGTCGACGGCGAGCCCGTCGACGTCGGGCACGTCG
>NZ_JBFHHB010000044.1:0-16177 GCF_041597215.1 Actinotalea sp. | reverse complement strand
GACGCTCGGTGGCGACCTCAGCCTGGTCATCGACCAGGAGGCGATCCTCAAGGTCTTCCGGATCACCGCGCTGACCCAGGTCTTCTCGATCCACTCGACGCTCGAGGACGCGCTCGCCTGAGCCGACGGCTCCCGCTCCGGTCGCCTGGCGCCGACGATCCGCGTCACCGTGCGGTGGCGCGGGTGGTCACCCCCGGTCATCCTTGGCCGGGAGGAGGAACCCACGTGCCTGACATCAGCCGCGTCGGTGAGCGCCTGTGGACCGGCGGCGACCTCCCGTCCCACCGGGGACTCGGACCGATGCTCGCCGGACTCGCCGAGCTCCGTTCCGCCGGGATCACCCACATCGTCGACAACCGCGCCGAGTGGTCGGACGAGGACGTCGTGCGCCGCTACGCCCCGGAGATCACCTACCTCTGGAACGGCCAGGACGACGCGGGGCAGCGGATGCCCGACTCGTGGTTCGACAGCGGTGTCGGCCTCGCGCTGGCAGCGCTCGCGCAGCCGGGCACCCAGGTCCTCGCGCACTGCCACATGGGGATCAACCGGGGCCCGTCGATGGCCTACGCCATCCTCCTGGCCACGGGCGAGAGCCCGGTGCGCGCGCTGAGCGCGATCCGGCGGGCCCGGCCGATCGCTGCCATCGGCTACAGCCTCGACGCCCTCGACTGGTGGCACCGCACTGCGGGCGTGGAGCGCGACGTCGCTCGGCGACAGCGGGCGGCGGTCAAGGACTGGCATCGGCGCAACCGGGTCGACATGCTGCGGCTCGTCCGCGGGTCGGGGCTCGGGGACGAAGCCACCGACGCGACGTCCTGAGCGCCCGGTCGGCGGGCAGATCGGCCCCCCGCTCCGGCGCGCCGTGGTAGGTGTAGCCCATGGCCGTCATCGAGGCCGAGGGCCTGACCAAGCACTACGGTGCCGTGCGTGCGCTCGAAGGCCTCGACCTGGAGGTCGAGGAAGGGGACGTCTTCGGCTACCTCGGGCCGAACGGCTCGGGCAAGACGACGACGATCCGGCTGCTGCTCGGGCTGATCCGCCCGACGTCCGGTCGCGTCGCGGTCCTCGGCGGTGACCCGGAACGTGATGCGGTGTCCATCCACCGGGATCTCGCCTACGTGCCCGGCGAGGCAGCGCTGTGGCCGGAGCTGACGGGTACCGAGACGCTGCACCTTCTCGCTCGGCTCCAGGGGACCGTGGACGAGGACTACCGCACCGAGCTGATCGACCGGTTCGAGCTCGACGGGAGCAAGCGGGTCCGTGCGTACTCCAAGGGCAACCGGCAGAAGGTCTCGTTGATCGCAGCACTCGCCGCACGGCCCGCCCTGCTCGTGCTGGACGAGCCGACGGCGGGCCTCGACCCCTTGATGGAGCAGGTCTTCCGCGCATGCGTCTCGGAGGCGAAGGAGCGGGGCCAGACCGTCTTCCTCTCCTCCCACGTGCTCGCCGAGGTCGAGGCGCTGTGCGACCGCGTCGCGATCCTGCGCGCCGGACGGCTCGTCGAGGTGGGCTCCCTCGACTCGCTGCGGCTGGGATCGACGCTGAGCATCGAGGCGACGTTCCGCGACCGCCCGGCGCCCGACGTCCGAGCCGTGCCGGGTGTGCTCGACGCGAGCGTTGACGGCCGCACGGTCCGGTGCCGGGTGGACGGACCGGTGGCTCCCCTGCTCGCCGTCCTGGCCGCGGCCGGCGCCGAGCGCGTGGTCAGTCGAGAACCGTCCCTCGAGGAGCTGTTCCTGACGTACTACACCGAGGACGACGTACCGCACGGGCCGCCGTCGGGCCGACGGCGCGCCCCATGAGCCGGGACGGCACCGGGTGGGCCATCCTCGGCCTGACGGTCCGTCGCACCTGGCCGGGGGCCGTGGCGACCGCCGCGGCGGTCGTCCTGGTGACCGTGACGGCCGTCGTCGGCTACGTCGCCGCGTACCCGGACCCGGCCGACCGGGTCGTCCTGGCCGCCAGCATCGGGTCCAACCCGGGGATGGTGGCCCTGTTCGGCGAGCCCCGTGCCCTCGAGACCGTCGCCGGTTTCACCGAGTGGCGGGTGCTCCTGGTCCTGGCACTGGTGGGCGGCGTCTGGGCGCTCTTCGCCGCGACCCGCACGATGCGCGGGGAGGAGGACGCCGGACGGGCGGAGATCCTGCTCGCCGCGCCGATCAGCCGGGCGGGGGTGGCCCGCGCCACCGCAGCGGGGCTGGCCGTCGTCCTCGGGCTGCTCACCGCCGTCGCGGTCGGCGGACTCGTCGTCGGTGCCGGACGGGAGCTCGGGACTGACCGAGCCGCGCTCCTGGGGGTGGCCGTCGGGGGCATCCCGGCGATCATGGCGGGGGTCGGGGCGGTCTGCTCGCAGCTCGTCGACAGCCGACGTCGCGCGGCAGGTCTGGGCGCCATCGTCCTCGGTCTCTGGTACGTCGTCCGGGTCGTCGCGGACTCCACCCCTGACCTGCGCTGGCTGCGCTGGGCGACGCCGCTCGGCTGGCTGGAGCTGGCCGCTCCGCTGACCGCCCCGAGTCCCTGGCCGGTGGCCCTCACCTGGGCGACCGGCCTTCTCCTCGGCCTCGCAGCCCTCGTGCTGAGCAGACGGCGGGATCTCGGGGCGGGGCTCGTCCGCGGCCGCGACGACGGTCGGGCACGCACGGCCCTCCTCGCGAGTCCCTGGGGTCTCGCCCTCCGCCTCTCGAGGGGCGCGGCCCTGGCCTGGTCCCTCGGCATGGGGACCTTCGGGCTCCTCGTCGGGCTGGTGGCGCGCACCGCTGCCGAGGCCATGGCCGGCTCGACGAGCGGGAGTGCGCTCGGTGGTCTCGGCATCGCGGACACCGGCACCCGGGCCTATGTCGGTCTGTCCTTCGTGCTCGCCACGGTGGCTCTCGCCACGGCTGCC
Organism: Actinotalea sp.; assembly: GCF_041597215.1. Taxonomy (GTDB): domain Bacteria; phylum Actinomycetota; class Actinomycetes; order Actinomycetales; family Cellulomonadaceae; genus Actinotalea. The sequence goes on along the minus strand of NZ_JBFHHB010000044.1, from coordinate 13,293 downwards.
GCCGGGCTGGCCGCAGCGACGCGCGAGGAGGAGGGCAGTGCCAGGCTCGACACGATCCTCGTCCGCCCGGTGGACCGCGCCCGGTGGCTGGCGAGCAGGCTCCTGGCCGCGGTCGCCGTCCTCGTCCTCGCGTCCGCTGCGCTGGTGGCCGGGATCTGGACGGCCGGACGGGTGGGGGACCTGGGGGTCGAGGCCGGTGACCTCGCCCTGGCCGGAGTCAACATGCTCCCGGCGGCGCTGCTGGTCCTCGGGGCGGGAACGCTGGTGCACGGGCTCCTGCCGCGCCGTACCGCGACCCTCACCTACGGCGGGGTCGCGGCGTCCTTCCTGCTCGAGGTCGTCGGGTCGACGGTCGACCTGCCCGGATGGCTGCTGGGCCTCTCCGTCTTCCACCACGTGGCGCCCGCCCCGGCGGTCGATCCCGACTGGCCGGCGGCGCTCGTCCTCCTCTCGCTCGCGGTGGTGACGGCAGCGGCGGGGGCGGTCGCCCTGCGCCGGCGCGACGTCGAGCCGGCCTGAGGCACCCGTGCCGGGTGGGCCTCAGCGCCTGCGCACGTGGGGCGCCAGGAGGGCTCGCAGGCCACCACGCAGCTCGGGGACCAGCCGTCCCCAGTAGAGGGCGTTGGCCACCAGGCCGAACCCCACGACGTCGCGACGGTGGCGCAGGGCACCCCAGAGCGGGACCGTCAGCGGCCACAGCATCGCGATGCGGCGGTCGCGGGTGAGGCCGATGAGCGCACTCAGACCGGCAGTGGTGACCAGGAAGCCGAGCGGGTCCAGCACCAGGAACCCGCCGAGCATCGGGGACATCCCGTAGCCGCCCTTCCCACCGCTCCAGACCGGGACGACGTGGCCGAGGACGGCACCGGCGGCGGCCGCCGGCGCGGCGGGGGTCCCCGGCAGTGCTAGCCGCGCCGCCAGGGTCGGCGCGAGGGCCTTGCCGGCCTCGAGCACGATGCTCAGCGCCATCGCCCGGTTGCCGGCGTGCTCGCGCACGCTGGTCGGGGTGATCCCGTGGAACTCGACCGTCGTCCCCGTCTCGACCACGTCGACATGCGTGACGCTGATGTCCTCGCCAGGCGCCGCACGGGCGCCGATCATGCGTGAGAAGGACACGGCGCCGGCGAGGTACCCGGCCGCAGCGCCGAAGGCGCCGGCCGACCACCCGCTCGGAGGCGTCCTCATGGCAGCGTCCCGTCCGGTGCGCGGGGCCCGTCGAGCACGAGGACCTCGCCGGCCCCGCCGTCGACGCACAGGCGTGTGCCGTCGGTCACGCGGAGCACACCGGCCACCGAGGCGACGCAGGGCAATCCGAGCTCCCTCGCCACGATCGAGGCGTGCGAGAGCATCCCGCCGGTCTCGGTGACGACGGCCCCGGCGCGGAGCAGCAGCGGCGTCCACGTCACGTCGGCGGCCTCGAGCACGAGGACGTCCTGCGGGCCGATCTCCGGTGCGTTCGCGAGCGAGGTGACGATCCGCGCCGGCCCCGTGTGCCGGCCCCGGGACGTCGGCGTGCCGTGCAGGACCCGAGCCCCCGCCCTGCCGAGCACGGGCACCGGGTCGTCGCCGACGATCGTCTCCGGCCAGTCGAGCTCTGCGGCTTCTGCCATCTCCTCGCGCCGTCGTGCGGCGAGCGACCTGGTGTCCGGCAACGCGCCCTTGAGTGCGGCACGCAGCTCGGCGAGGTCGAGGAGGAAGACGTCGTCGGGTCCGTCGAGGAGACCACGGGAGGTCAGCCGCGCTCCCGCCTCCAGGAACACGGGACGGAAGAGCCCGTAGAAGCGCGCATAGGCGTAGCCGACGTCCTCCCGGGCCAGGCGCAGCGTCGCCGCCCGAGACCAGGCGCGCGCCGTGCGCCACCGCAGCCACGGGGGAGTCCGCTCCAACAGCTCCACCCGCCCGCCGACGTTCCCCCGACGAGCGGCGTCCGGTCCTGCCCCGGCCGGACCTGTCGTCCCGAGGAGGTTGCGCCGCACCCGCTCCCCCTGCTCGGCCCAGGTCGCACGCGAGCAGTCGTTCGGGCTGTCCGAGAGGTGACCGAACCGCTCGAGGTAGTCGGCCCAGGCCGCGTCGTCGTCGCGGTCGACGGCAGCAAGGGCATGCACGGGGCTGAGCTCGCGCACCCGCTCCAGCTCCTGGCCGGGGTCGACCGTCGTGGGGTCGAGGCCCCGTCGGTGGGCCGCACGACGGACCCGCGCTGCCGCCATGTCCGCCAGGAGCGGGGTCACGACGTTGAACCGCGCCAGGTCGGCGAAGCCGAGCCGGAGCCGGTCGACCCGGTCGAGCAGGTCCTCGTCGCTCAAGGAGGAGAGGTCGACACCGGACTCCTCGGCGCGTGAGGCCTCCGCGAGGCGCACCTGCGCGTGCGCCTCGTCCGGCCACCGGCGCAGTTCGAGGACGAGTCCGAGCAGGCGAGGGGAGCGCCGCAGGATCGCGCCGACGGAGGGTCGCATCGAGGACCGGCCCGTCCCCGCCCGCATCTGCTCGAGGGCGTCGGCAGGCATGCCGAGCGAGGTGAACACCGCGCCGAAGGCACCCATGTCGAAGTAGGCGCGGTACCCGAACGGGTGCGCGAGACTCTCGGGCTCGAGCCCGGTCGGGCCCAGCGCCCTGTCGAGCACGTCGACCCAGACGCGGTTGACGACGGGCACGTTGACGGACCACACCAGGGGAGGGATGAGGCCGGGCAGCACGTCCCGCGCGATCCGGGACGACCAGACCCTCGCGGTCGACGTGAGCGACGTGATGGGACGGGACTGCACGAGCCAGAGCCGGGTGCCGTCCCACGCCCACTCGACGTCCGTGGGCTCTCCGTCGGCCGCGGCGACGGCACGCGTGAGCGCGACGACCTCACGCAGGACGGCGTCCGGCAGCAGCGGCGGCACCGGGACCGAGGGGTCGGCGTCACGCACGGGGTCGGCGCCCGGAGCGCAGGTCCAGCGCTGCGGGGTCGCCCCTCGCCCCACGAGGGTCTCGCCGCGGCCGGCGACGGCCTCGACGACGACCCGTGGGCCGCCGGTCACCGGGTCCCGGCTGAAGGCCACTCCGCTGGCGACAGCCGTCACCATCTCCTGCACGATCACGGACATCCGGATCGTCGACGCGTCCACCCCGACCCGTCGGGCGTAGGCCGCGACCTGCGCCGTGCGCGTCGAGGCCGTGACCTCGAGCACCGCGGCGAGGACCTCGTCGGTCCCGGACACGTCCAGGACGGTGGCGAACTGACCGGCGAAGGAGCAGGTCCCGCTGTCCTCGGCGTCGGCCGAGGACCGGACGACGTACCGGCGCTGCGGCACCAGCACCGCGCCGAGCTCCTCGCGTACGGTTCCGAGGCCCCGGAGGTCGGTGGTGCCCGGAGAGCCGAGGTGGGACGCGGGGACGACCACCCCGGGCGGCACCGGCCAGCCCTGCCCCAGGAGCCATCCCAGGCGCGCCGCCTTCGTGCCGACGAGTCCCGCGGGCGGCGACGACCGCAGGTCCACCAGGGTGCCTGCCACGCTCCTCACGCTAGCGGCTCGTGCGGAGCGAGGCAGGGCGACCAGCCCACCGCTGGGACCGGGCGCACCACCCGCTCGCCTGGCCCCGCAGTGATCAACCCGTAGACTCCGACCGTCCGCGGCACGCGGGGGTCGGCAACGAGGCCGCCCCGTCCTGGCCGCGCGGGGGACTTGGAGGGCGCATGCTCACGCTCGGGAACTCGAGCCTCACGATCGTCGCGGTCATCGCCGCCATCGCCGTCGTCTCGCTCGTGTTCGCGCTGGTGCTGCGGCGCCAGGTGCTCGCGGCCGACGAGGGCACGGCGAAGATGCAGGAGATCGCGGCGGCGGTGCAGGAGGGTGCCTCGGCGTACCTGAACCGGATGTTCAGGACCCTGGTGCTGTTCGCCGTCATCGTCTTCGGGCTGCTGTTCCTCCTCCCGGGGGACACCGGGATCCGGATCGGACGCTCGGTCTTCTTCCTCGTCGGGGCGGGGTTCTCCGCGGCGATCGGGTACCTCGGGATGTGGCTCGCGACCCGCGCGAACGTGCGCGTCGCCTCCGCGGCACGGCGCTCGGACGGGCGCGTGGTCGGGGCCCAGATCGCCTTCCGCACCGGTGGTGTCGTCGGGATGTCCGTCGTCGGTCTCGGCCTGGCCGGGGCGACGACGGTCGTGCTGATCTTCCGCGAGCAGGCTCCCGCCGTTCTCGAGGGCTTCGGCTTCGGCGCAGCGCTGCTGGCGATGTTCATGCGCGTGGGTGGTGGCATCTTCACGAAGGCCGCCGACGTCGGCGCGGACCTGGTGGGCAAGGTCGAGCAGGGCATCCCCGAGGACGACCCCCGCAACGCCGCGACGATCGCCGACAACGTCGGCGACAACGTCGGCGACTGTGCCGGGATGGCGGCGGACCTCTTCGAGTCCTACGCCGTGACGCTCGTGGCCGCCCTGATCCTCGGCAAGGTCTCCTTCGGTGAGCAGGGGCTCGTCTTCCCGCTCGTCGTGGCGGGGATCGGCGCGATCACCGCCGCCCTCGGCGTCGTCCTGACCAAGGTGCGCGGCCAGGAGAGCGGGCTGCGGGCGATCTACCGCGGCTTCTACCAGGCGGCCCTCACCGGTGCCGTGCTGACGGCGATCGCCGCGTTCGTCTACCTGCCCTCGAGCTTCTCGACGCTCTCCGGGGTGCACGGTGACCTCGCGACCCACACCGGAGACCCGCGGGTGGTCGCGACCCTTGCGGTGACGATCGGCATCCTGCTCGCCGGGATCATCCTGTGGCTGACCGGCTACTTCACCGGGACCACGTCCAACCCCACCAAGCACGTGGCACGCACGACGCTCACCGGCGCGGCCACCGTCGTCCTGTCGGGGATCGGCGTCGGCTTCGAGTCGGCCGTCTACACGGCGGGCATCATCGCCGCGGCGATCTGCGGGGTCTTCCTCATCTCCGGCGGGTCGATCACGCTCTCCCTCTTCCTCATCGCGCTCGCCGGATGCGGCCTGCTCACGACCGTCGGCGTCATCGTCGCGATGGACACCTTCGGCCCGGTGAGCGACAACGCCCAGGGGATCGCGGAGATGAGCGGCGACATCGACGCCGAGGGCGCGCAGACCCTCACCGACCTGGACGCCGTGGGCAACACCACCAAGGCCATCACCAAGGGGATCGCGATCGCCACGGCCGTGCTCGCCGCGACGGCGCTGTTCGGCTCGTACACCGACGCCGTCCGGACGGCGGTCGACGAGCTCGGGTCCGGCTTCGACACCAGCGGCTTCGCCGTGGCGATGCTCTCCTACCAGGTGATCTCCCCGATCACGCTCGTCGGGGTCATCCTCGGTGGGGCGACGGTCTTCCTGTTCTCCGGGCTCGCGATCGACGCGGTGACCAGGGCGGCCGGTGCGATCGTCTTCGAGGTGCGTCGTCAGTTCCGTGAGAACCCCGGGATCATGACCGGCGAGGTCCGGCCCGAGTACGGCCGCGTGGTGGACATCTGCACGCGGGACTCGTTGCGCGAGCTCGCCACGCCCGGTCTCCTGGCCGCGTTCGCGCCGATCGCCGTGGGCTTCGGCCTCGGCGTCGGACCGTTGGCAGGCTTCCTCGCCGGTGCGATCGCGACCGGCGTGCTGATGGCCGTGTTCCTCGCCAACTCCGGTGGCGCGTGGGACAACGCGAAGAAGCTCGTCGAGGACGGCAACCACGGCGGCAAGCACTCCACGGCCCATGCCGCAGCGGTGATCGGCGACACCGTCGGGGACCCCTTCAAGGACACCGCCGGTCCGGCCATCAACCCGCTCATCAAGGTGATGAACCTCGTCGCGCTGCTCATCGCGCCGGCGGTGGTCCACCTCTCGATCGGCGACGGGGCGAACCACACCATCCGACTCGCGATCGCGACGACGGCGATGCTCATCGCCTTCGGTGCCGTGATCGCCTCACGGATGCGGGCGGCGGCCGTGGACCGTGAGGGTCTGCTCGAGCAGGAGGCCTCCCTCGCCTGACACGTTCTCGCCCGGCCGGCGGTCTGCGTCCGTCCGCCTGCGCGTGATGAGCCTGAACGTGCGGGGGCTGCGTGACGACCGCGCCGCCCTCGTCCGGCTGCTGCGCGAGAACGCTCCGGACGTGGTGGCCCTGCAGGAGCCTCCCCGGGGTCCCTTCGCCGGCAGCCGGTTGCGCCGCGTGGCCAGGGCGGCTGACCTCAGGGTCGCGGTCGCCGGTCACGGGTCGCGGACCACGGCCCTGCTCGTGCGGGCCGACGAGCCACCGGTGCCTGGCCGGTCCGTGCGCCTGCCGCGCGCCGGAGGGCGCGTGCGCAGAGGAGCGGTCCTGGCGGACCTGCGCGGGGTGCGGGTGGTCGGGGTGCACCTCGGACTGCACGCCGCTGAACGCCAGGACCACGTGCGTCGCGTCCTGGCCCTCGTGCGCGAGGCGCCCGGACCCTGCGTCGTCGCCGGTGACCTCAACGAGTCCCCGGCCGGCACGGCGGCCCGGCGGCTGACGGCCGTCCTGCGCGATGCGGCGGCCGGGGCCGGGCCGACCTACCCTGCGAGGGACCCCGCGCACCGCATCGACGTCGTCCTGGTCTCTCCTGGCATCGTCGTCGAGTCGGCGGCGGTGCTCCGGGGCCCGGATGCGAGCAGCGCGAGCGATCACCTCCCCGTGGTGGTCGACCTGAGGATCGGAGAACGACGATGAGCCCGAGCGAGAGCGCCTCTCCTGGTGCCGCCCCGCACGCCGACCCGGTCCTCGCCGACGCCCTGCGCGCCGACCTCACCGACGGCGGCCTGACGGTCCCCGCCGTCGAGACGCTGCTCGGTCCGACCGCCTCAGGCGCGCTGCACCGCGAGGAGATCCTCCCGGCGCTGCGCGCGGTCGGCGGCAGGGGAGCAGTCGATCCGCTCGTCACGCTGACGCGGGTCTTCGTGCTGGGTCGCCCCGTCCCGCGCGCGGAGGCCGAGCGTGCCCTTCCCCGGCTCGGTGTCGAGGGCGCCGTCCGGCTCGGGCTGCTCGACGCTGCCGGGCAGCAGGAGACCGACCAGGTCCGGCCCCTGGTCGACCTGCGTCCCTACTCCGCGAGCGATGCCGCCGGGGAGGTGGACTGGTGGCTCGCCTCCGACCTCGGGGAGGCGGTGACCGGGGAGGTGCTGCACCGCGAGCACGTGCTCGGCGTCGGCGGGGCGTCGATCACCCTTGCACAGTCGACGATCCGCACCCGCGTCCACCGGACCCTCGACCTCGGCACCGGTTGCGGGGTCCAGGCCCTGCACGCGAGCCGGCACAGCGACTCGGTGGTCGCGACGGACCTCTCCGCCCGGGCGCTGGCCTTCGCCCGTCTCAACGCCGCGCTCGTCGGGGTGGAGCTCGACCTGCGGCTGGGCTCGATGCTGGAGCCGGTGCACGGAGAGCAGTTCGACCTCGTGGTGTCCAACCCTCCCTTCGTCATCACCCCGCGCTCGGCCGGGTCCGGCCCGGTCTACGAGTACCGTGACGGCGGGCGGTCGGGCGACGACCTGGTCCGGGACCTGATCACGGGGGTCGGAGACGTCCTCGCCCCAGGTGGGGTGGCCCAGCTGCTCGGCAACTGGGAGCACCGCGGCGGCCAGGACTGGACCGAGCGGGTCGGTGGCTGGCTGGACCAGGCGGGACTGGACGGCTGGGTGGTCCAGCGGGAGGTCCTCGACCCCGCCGAGTACGCCGAGCTGTGGTTGCGCGACGGCGGGACCACCCGTGAGCGGGACCGCGCCCGGTGGGAGTCAGGCCTGACCGCATGGCTCGAGGACTTCGAGCAGCGGGGGGTCGACGCCGTCGGGCTCGGGATGGTCGTGCTGCGCCGCCCTCTCGCCGGAGGCCCCTCGATGCGCCGGCTCGAGGAGCAGCCGGGAGCGGTCCGTCAGCCGCTCGGCGGCCACCTTGCCACGGTCCTGGCGGCGCACGACTGGCTCACGCTGCACGACGACGAGGCCGTGCTCGGCTCGCGCCTCACCGTCGCCCCGGACGTGACGGAGGAGCGTCACCTGCGCCCCGGTGCCGCCGATCCGAGCGTCGTCCTGCTGCGCCAGGGGGGTGGCTTCGGCCGCACGGTGCAGGTCGGGACGGCGCTCGCTGGTCTCGTCGGAGCCTGTGACGGGGACCTCACCGTCGGCCAGATCCTCGGCGGTCTCGGGGCGATCCTCGACGTGGAGGTCGCCGAGCTGCGGTCGAGCCTCCTTCCGGCCGTGCGCGGGCTCCTGCTCGACGGCCTGCTGGAGCCACCGATCCATAGGTGATGCACAGGTCGCACAGACCTGTGCCCCAGCCTCGACTCCTACCTTCGCGAATGGCCCTGCCGGACGAGCGAAGGACGAGAGTGACGACGAGATCCAGGAGGGCCACGGCCCTCTCCCGAGTCGGAATGGTGCTTGCCGGGCTCGCCGTCGTGGCGCTCGCGGCCGCCGGCGGCTGGTGGTTCGGTTCGCGGGAGACCGCAGGTGCGGTCGAGGCAGCGGCCACGACGACGACCAGGACGGTCGCCGCCTCCCTCGGGACGTTGCAGAAGTCGGTGTCGGCGACCGGCACCCTGACCCCTGCGGTCCAGGAGGACGTGAGCTTCGCGGTCAGCGGCACCGTGACCTCGGTGACCGTCGCCGAGGGCGACACGGTGACCGAGGGGCAGACCCTGGCGACCGTCGACACGCTCGAGCTCGAGGCGACGCTGCTGTCGGCGAAGTCGAGCCTCGCCCAGGCGAACGCGAGCCTCGCTGACGCAGAGGACGAGGACGACGGGAGTGACGCCTCCGACGCGAAGATCGCCTCCGCTGAGGCGCAGGTCGAGCTCGCCGCCACCCGGGTCGAGGAGGCGACCGAGTCCCTCGCCGACGCGACTCTCGTCGCTCCCGTCGCCGGGCTGCTCACCACGGTCGACCTCGAGGTGGGAGATGTCGTCCAGGGCTCGAGCTCCTCCTCGCAGTCCGCGGGCGAGGGGACCTCCTCGGCGCCCTTCGTGATCATCGGGACCGACTCCTGGGTGGTCGAGACCACCGTCGACGAGAGCGACGTCGCCCTGATCGCCACCGGCGACCAGGCGGAGCTCACCGTCGACGGGATCACCGACACCGTGTTCGGCACCGTCGCGGAGATCGGGCTCCTCTCGACGAGCACCTCGGGAGTCGCCGCCTACCCCGTGACCGTCGCGGTCACCGGTGCCGTGGACGACCTGCACGACGGGGTCTCGGTCGACGTCTCGATCGTCTACGAGCGGCGCACCGACGTCCTGACCATCCCCGCGGCAGCCGTGCGCACCGTCGACGGGCAGACGGTGGTCACCGTCGTCGACGAGTCCGGTACCGAGGTGGAGACCGTCGTCACCACCGGGGAGACCTCCGACTCCAGCACCGAGATCCTCTCCGGGCTGAGCGAGGGCGACACCGTCCTGATCACCGTCGTGACGGCGCAGGCCGGGGGCTCGAGGAGCGACACCGGGACCACGACCGAGGACGGCGGTCCCCCTGCGGGACTCGACCCGAGCCAGCTCGGTGGAGGCGCCGGCGGACCGGGGCAGGCCGGCAATGGCTGAGGCGACGCTCGAGCGGTCCGCCCCTGCGTCGCTCGCAGCGGATCCCGTCATCGACCTGCGGGGAGTGGGCAAGACCTACCGGACCGGGGCCGTGGAGTACGAGGCCCTGCGCGAGGTGGACCTGACCATCGAGGTGGGCGAGTACGTGGCGATCATGGGGCCGTCCGGCTCCGGGAAGTCGACGCTGATGAACCTCATCGGCTGCCTCGACACGCTCACCGTCGGCAGCTATCGCCTCGCGGGGGAGGACGTCGACGAGCTCGACGAGGTCCAGCTCGCCGAGATCCGCAACCGGCGCATCGGTTTCGTGTTCCAGCAGTTCCACCTGCTGCCCTCGCTCGCGGCATGGCGCAACGTCGAGCTGCCGATGGTCTACGGGCGGGTGCCGGCCGCCGAGCGCAAGGAGCGCGCTGTGGCCGCACTGCACCGCGTCGGTCTCGGGGAGAAGCTCGCCAACCGGCCGGGGGAGATGTCCGGCGGCCAGCAGCAGCGCGTCGCTGTCGCCCGGGCCCTGGTCGGTGAGCCCGCCCTGATCCTCGCGGACGAGCCGACCGGCAACCTCGACTCCACGTCGAGCGCCGACGTCCTCGCGCTCTTCGCCGAGCTGCACGCCCAGGGCCGCACGATCGTCCTCATCACCCACGAGGAGGAGGTCGCCGAGCACGCGCACCGCATCGTGCGGGTCCGTGACGGCCGCATCCACTCCGACGAGGTGAGAGCTCGATGACCTGGACCGAGACCCTGCGCACCGGCCTCGCGGCCATCCGCAGCCACGCCATGCGCTCGATCCTCACGGTGCTCGGCATCCTCATCGGGATCGCCGCGGTGATCCTCACCGTCGGGCTCGGGCTCGGGAGCCAGAAGGACGTCAGCGAGTCCATCACCTCCCTCGGCTCGAACCTCCTGATCGTCACTCCCGGGTCCAGCACCGACACCTCCGGTGTCCGCGGCGGCTTCGGGTCCCTGTTCAGCCTGACGAGCTCCGACGCCGAGGCCCTCGACTCGGAGGTCAGCGCGCCGGACGTCTCAGGGGTCGCACCGGAGAAGACGAGCTCGCTGTCGGTGGAGTCGAGCGAGACGAACTGGACCACCTCGGTGGTCGGGACGACCGCCGACTGGCTGACGGTGCGCTCCCGATCGCTCGACTCGGGGGAGTTCCTCTCCGAGGACGACGTCGCCCAGTCCGCTCCCGTCGCCGTCCTCGGCGCGACCGCGGCGACCGAGCTCTTCGGGTCGACGGAGGTCGTCGGGCAGACGGTCACCGTCTCCGGGATCGACTTCGAGGTCATCGGGGTCCTGGCGGAAGCCGGGTCGAGCTCGGAGACCGACCTCGACGACATCGTGGTGGCCCCGCTGAGCACGGTCTCCGAGAGCCTCGTCGGGGGCCGGGACCGCGATGCCGTGAACACCATCTACGTCCAGGCCGCATCGGCGGAGCAGCTCTCTGCCGCCTACCAGGAGACCCAGACGCTCCTGCTCAACCTGCACGGGATCACCGACAGCGCCGACGCCGACTTCTCGGTGAGCACGCAGGACTCCCTGGTCAGCACGGCGACCGCGGTCTACCGGACGTTGACCGTCCTCCTGGCCGGGATCGCGGCTCTCTCGCTCCTTGTCGGCGGTATCGGCGTGATGAACATCATGCTCGTCTCCGTCACCGAGAGGACGAGGGAGATCGGGCTGCGCAAGGCGCTCGGAGCGCCCCCGTGGGCGATCCGGCGGCAGTTCCTCATCGAGGCGGGCGTGCTCGGTCTCGCGGGCGGGCTGCTCGGTGCAGCGCTCGGGATCCTCGCGGCGCGGGTGCTCCCTGCCGTCCTGGACAGCTCCGTCGTGGTCTCCGTCCCCGCCGTCGTCGGCTCGGTCGTCATCGCGATGGGCATCGGCATCGTCTTCGGCGTGTACCCGGCGACCCGTGCCGCGCGCCTCGCCCCGATCGATGCCCTGAGAAGCGAATGACCACGCGACAGCGAGGCGGCGGGTCCCCTGCCCTCGCCTCCGCACGCACCCCTCTCGCACATGACGCACAGGAGATCCCCATGGTGACGACCTCATCCCTCCCCCGCGGTACCCGCGCCCGCGGCGCCCGGTCCGGACTGGCCCTCGGGGCGTCGGTCGCGGTGCTCGGGCTCGTCCTCGCCGGGTGCTCCGGGGAGGACAGCACCTCGGAGCAGACCGTGACGGCCGCACCGGAGGCCTCTGCGGCCACGGCGAGCCCGAGCCCCGGCGCGGGTGACGAGCCGGGCGGGACCGCGGTGAGCGGACTCATCGCCTCGATCACCGACTCCGTCGCCCAGGTGCAGTCGACCGGCGCCCAGACGGCAGTCACCTGGACCGACGAGACCACGGTGCTGGTCACGAGTGCGAGCGACCTCAGTGCCGTGACGGTGGGATCGTGCGTGATGGTCCTCGCCTCCGCCGCCGACGACACGACCGAGACCCTCGCGTCCACCGTCGTCGTCTCCGACCCGGTCGACGGGGAGTGCGTCGCCGGTGCCGGCCTCGCCTCCGGGCCGGGGGCGCCCGGTGCGAGCGGGGCCGCGGGTGAGGACGGTGCGTCGCGGCCGACGGACCGTCCGTCCGACCAGACGTCGGAGCAGCCGACGGACCAGCCGACGGACGCAGCGGGCGGGCAGGGCGCGGGCGGGCCCGGTTCCGGGGCGGCCGGCGGGTCCGCGGTCACCGGACAGGTGACGGCCGTCGACTCGTCGACGATCACGATCACGACGACGGACCGCGACGGTGCCGAGTCCGAGGCGAGCGTCACGGTCGGGGCCGACACGACCTACCAGCAGACGGTCTCGGCGGGAACCGAGCAGATCGCCGTGGGCTGGTGCGCCACGGCACGGGGGACCACCGATGACCGTGGAGGGCTCACCGCCGAGACGATGACCCTCACCGAGTCCGTGGACGGCGCCTGCGCGGAGGTGGGGACCCGTGGCTGAGTCCTCTGTGTCGCGTGCACCGCGCACCGGTGGTCGACGCCGGGCCGTCCGCAGGAGGCGCACGGCCGCGATCGGCGCTGGAGTCCTCGCCCTCGGTCTGGCCGTCGGCGGAGTGAGCATCGCGGCGGGACAGGCGGGAGCCTCGCCGTACCGCCTCGCCACCGCCGAGGTCGCCTCGGTCGCCCAGGCGATCGACGCCGTCGGCACCGTCTCGTCGGCGAGCCGTGCCGACGCGGCCTTCTCGGTGGCCGGGACGGTGGAGTCCGTCCTGGTCGCGGTCGGTGACCAGGTCACGGCCGGCCAGACGCTGGCCACCCTCGACCCCTCGGAGCTCCAGGACGCCGTCGACGAGGCGAGCGCAGCGCTCGCGGACGCCGAGCAGCAGCTCGAGGACGACCTCGACTCCCAGACCGACACGAGCACCGACACGAGCACCGACACGAGCACCGACACGAGCACCGACACTGCCGTCGACACCGAGACGCTGACGACGGTCTCGTCCCCGGCGTCGGGTTCTCCCAGCGCCGAGACGGACGGGGAGAGCGGAGCGGGTCCGACCTCGGTCGAGCTCGACCCGGCGGTCGAGGCCGCGATCGCTGCGGTACGGGCGGCGCAGGAGGAACTCCTCGCCGCGCACAGCGAGGCCACGGCGCTCCTGGAGGTCTCGCAGGACTCCCTGGCCACGGCTCAGTCCGTCTGCGAGCCGCTGCTCAGCTCTGAGACGACCGACGAGACGGGCACGGACGAGACGGGCACGGACGAGACGGGCACGGACGAGACGGGCACGGACGAGACGGGCACGGACGAGACGGGCACGGACGAGACG
>NZ_JBFHHB010000043.1:0-16456 GCF_041597215.1 Actinotalea sp. | reverse complement strand
GTCGGCTCCAGGCCGACGGTGTCGGCCAGCAGTCGGGCCGCGCGCCAGGCGAGGTTCGTCTCGTCGACCGGGACCCGGTCCGCATGGCTCCCGGTCACCGTGAGCGCGAGCTCCGGCGCGGGCAGCGCCGTCACCTCCTCGTAGAGGGACACCGCCTGGAAGATCGTCGACAGGGGGTGGTAACCGTCCTCACGACGACGACCGACGCCGAGGCTGAGATTGATCTTCCCGGGTGCTCGCACCCGCACTCCCGCCCCGGTCATCCGAACACTCTCGCACGGGGGTACCCGGTGGCGCTCATCGAGGGAGCTGCTCGGCGATGCGCGCGAAGTCGGTGACCGTCAGCCGCTCACCCCGAGCCGTGGGGTCGACACCGGCAGCACTCAGCGCCTCCTGCGCCGCGGCGGAGGAGCCGAAGAGCTCGGCCAGCGCGGAGCGGAGCATCTTGCGGCGCTGGGCGAACGCCGCGTCCACGACGGCGAAGACCTCCTCGCGCGAGGCCGTGGTCACCGGAGGCTCCCGGCGTTCGAGCGCGACGAGGGAGGAGTCCACCCGGGGTACCGGCCAGAAGACGGCGCGGCCGATCGACCCGGCGAGGTGCGCCCGGGCGTACCAGGCCGCCTTGACCGAGGGGATCCCGTAGATGCGTGAGCCCGGCCCCGCCACGATCCGCTCGGCCACCTCGGACTGCACCATCACCAGGACCCGCTCGAGGGAGTCGAAGCGCGCGAGGAAGGTCAGCAGCACCGGGACGGCGACGTTGTACGGCAGGTTCGCCACGAGCGCCGTCGGGGCCGGGCCCGGCAGCTCGGTGACGGTGAGGGCATCGGCGGGAAGCACGGCGAGCCGGTCGGCGGCGTCCGGCATCCGCTCCCCCACCGTGACGGGAAGCTGGGCCGCGAGCATCGGGTCGATCTCGACGGCGGTGACGTGCGCTCCGGCCTCGAGCAGGCCGAGGGTCAGCGAGCCGAGCCCTGGGCCGATCTCGACGACGCTCTCGCCGGGGGTGACCTTCGCGCCTCGGACGATCTTGCGCACGGTCCCGGAGTCGACGACGAAGTTCTGCCCCCAGCTCTTCGTCGGCGTCAGACCGAGACGCCCTGCCAGGTCCCGGATCGCGGCCGGGCCGAGCAGGGCGTCTGTGGTCATGACAGGAGCCTAGGGGCGCGCGGGCAGGACCCGGTGCACCGGAGGGCGACTCAGCGCAGGCCGAGCTTGGAGGAGCAGGCGGGCCACTGGCCCCAGCCCGAGCGCGCCTGGAGAGCCTGTGCCCGCTGGGTCTGCTCGGCGGCCGAGGCCTGGCTGGGCAGACCGCTGCCGCCCATCGCCTGCCAGGTGGGGAGCGAGAACTGGTACAGGCCGTAGTACAGGCCGTTGCTCGAGACGATCGTCGGGTTGCCGCCCGACTCGCACTGGGCGAGCGCCGCCCAGACGTCGCCGCTGACGGTGGTGCTCGACGACGAGGCCGTGGCGGTGGGTGCGGGCGCCGTGCCGACCTGGACGACCTTCGAGACGGGCTCGCGGGTCACCGTCGCGTCGATCTCGACGCGCGACTCCTCGGCGCCGTCCACGCGCACGACGAGGTAGGTGGTCGTCAGCTCGCCGACGACACCGGCCGTCGAGGTGCGCTGCACGCCGCTGGTCAGGCTGGAGGTCTTCTCGGTGACCGTCTCGAACGGGACCTCGGTGACGGACACCTCCTCCGCGGTGACCACGCGCTGCACGGTGACCGTGACACGACCGGCGCTGCTGAGGGCCACTCCGATGCGGTCCTCCTCGCCGAGCGTCAGGCCTGCCTCGTCCAAGGCGTCGTCGAGATCCTGCACACCGTCGACCGTCGTGGTCTCACCGTCGGCGACCACGTCCACCGACCCGCTCACCGCGAGCGGGAGCGGGAGCGCCGCCCGCCCGCCGGACGCGGAGCGAGAGGCCAGGAGTCGGACGTCGGAGCCTCGCGCGGTCAGCGTGCTCAGCGCCTCGTCGGCCGCGAGCGCCGTGGTCCACACGGTCTTCTCCGTGCCGTCCACGACGACCGAGATCTGCCGACCGTGACGCACGACGATCACGTCGCCGTCGTCGAGCACCGAGTCGACCGAGGGAGTGACCTCGTCATGGCTCCCGATGGTGATCTCCTGGGCGTCCAGGACTCCCTGGACGCTGCTCGTGAACGTGGAGTAGGCGATGACCTCGCCGTCGACGTCGAGCTCGATGGTCTTGTGCGCCTCGGCGACGGCGACCGTCCCGCCGGCGAGGACCAGGGCCGCGGCCAGGGCTGCCACGGGCAGCGGGAGGCGCGTGCGTCGACGCGGGGTCGCGACGGCCGTGAGGTCCGTCTCCACGACGTCGTCGTGGACGGCTCCCGGCGTGGCGGAGTCGGTGGAGCTGTGGGGGCGGAGTCGCGCGAGGGTGTGGCGCAGCGAGGAGCGGAAGGTCATCGAGTTCCAGACGTCGGCAGGCCCGGGCACAGGGGGGGGTGCGCGCACGCGTCCGGCCGCGGGTCCCGCCCGAGGGCGTCGCCGTGGTCGGCCCGGGATCCCTGATCCGGCCGTCAAGGCCGCCCCGCACCGTCGGAGGTCAGCCGGCTCTCGCGGCCGTCACAGGCGGCCGTCCAGTCCCGGAGCGCAGCCCCAGGCTTACGAGCCCAAGGATCGTAACCTTTTCGTGACCTTCTGCCAACCCCTGGCGCCCGCCCGGGCTCAGTACCAGTTCTTGACCTGGAACGACGCCCATGCCCCGCACGGTGTGCCGTACCGACCGGCGATGTAGTTCAGACCCCAGGTGATCTGGGTCGCGGGGTTGGTCTGCCAGTCGGCGCCGACGGTGGCCATCTTCGATCCGGGAAGGGCCTGCGGGATGCCGTAGGCCCCGCTCGAGGAGTTCGCCGCGTTGACCCGCCAGCCGCTCTCCCTGGTGAACAGCGCGTCGAGGCAGGCGAACTCGGACTCGGACCAGCCCCGCGCGAGCGTGAGCTCGAGGCCGATCGCGCGCGCGGTGCCGGGCTCGACGGCCGGGGCGGTGGGGACGTCGGGGGTCGTGCGGGTCCCGACCTTGATGACCTCGGTGACGGGCGCGACCACCTGGGTCTCGGCGAGCACGGTCCGGCCGACCTCCACCTCACCGGCCCGGTGGGACTCGAAGGTGACCGCGTGCGAACCGTCCCGGCCCGCCACGGCGACCGTCTCGGTGCCCTTGGCGAGCGTCGCGTCGTCCTCCCGGACAGTGGAGTAGGGGATGGCGGTCGTCTCGCTGGCGATCACCGTGGTGACCCGGGTGACCAGGACGACGAGGCCGTCGACGGCGGCAGCGTCCAGCGGGACGGAGACGAGGTCGTGCTCGCCCAGGACGACCCCGGACTCGGCGAGCGCCTCCCGGACGGTCGATCCGGTGCTCACGACCTCGAGCGTCGCACCGTCCACGGCGACCCGGACGGTCTTCGGGGTGGAGACCTGGAGCACACCGCGACCGAGGCTGGCCGAGCGCGAGGAGGAGGTGCGCGAGGTCGACCGCACGCCGAGGTCCGCCATGACGTCCCCGACGGTCTGCGCGGCGGTCCACACCTCGCGCTCGACCCCGTCCACCTGGACCTGGACGGCGCGGGCGTGCCGCACGACCACGAGCGTGTCGTCCGAGACGGCCGACTGCAGGCTCGGGACGACGACGTCGTGCTCGTCGACCTCGATGCCCTGGGACTCGAGCACATCGCCGACGGTCCGCCCGAAGGCGCTCACGCTCGTCGTCGTTCCGTCGACCTCGAGCTCCACCTGCTTGTGCAGGGCGGAGAAGCCGCTCGTCCCGGCCACGACCGCGGCAAGCACGAGTGCCTGCGCGAGGAGGCGACCGTCCCTGGAAGGGAGGCTCGGGGCTCGACGTGGCACGCGGGGGTCCGTCCGTTGTGGTCAGGGGCACTCGACGGTAACCGATTCGTGACCTCCACCGGTAGCCGACGAACGTCCCGAGCCTGCGCCGAGGGCGGGCAGAACCGGACGTAGGGGACGTTCCGTCGCCCCGCTTGACGGCTACCAGGGCCCGTAGAGGCCCTCCGTCGTCCGCCAGACGCGCGCGCACAGCTCGGCGAGGTCGAGGTCGAGCTCGGCCGCCACCCCCGCCGCCGTCAGCGGGAGCAGGTACGGGGCGTGCGGCCGGCCCCGCAGCGGGTGCGGCGGCAGGTAGGGGGCGTCCGTCTCCAGCAGGAGCCGGTCGAGCGGGGTCACGTGCAGGGCCGCCCGCAGGTCCTGCGAGGACGGGTAGGTCACCGGGCCCGCGAACGACAGGTACCACCCGTGCTCGACGCAGGTCTCGGCCAGCGCCGCGTCGCCGGAGAAGCAGTGGAACACCGTCCGCTCGGGCGCACCGTCGGCGAGCAGCACCTCGATCACCTCCTGGTGTGCGTCCCGGTCATGGATCTGCAGGACGAGCCCGAGCTCCTTGGCCATCGCGACATGGGCACGGAAGGACTCGCGCTGGACGGCACGGCCCTGCTCACCCGCGCGGAAGTGGTCGAGGCCCGTCTCGCCGATCACCCGGATCCGGTCGTTGGCCGCGGCGACCTCGGCCACGCGGGCGATGGCCTCGTCGAGCGGGACGGCGTGATGCGGCGCGCTCTGCGGCTCGAGACCGTCGGGGGCGACCTCCCGGACGCCGGCGTGCAGCACGGCCTCGTTGGGATGGATGGCGACGCCACCCAGCAGCTCCGGATGGGCCGAGACCGCGCGCGAGGCCCAGTCCAGCGTCGGCAGCTCGCAGCCGATGTGCACCATGCGCGTCACCCCGACCTGCGCGGCCGCGGCGAGGAGGTCGGCGAGGCCCTGGTCGGTGCGCTCCGGGGCCGGCGCACCCTCGGACCCGTGCTCCTCGCGAGGCCGCCAGCCCGCGGAGTCCGTCGCCTCCAGCACGCTGTCGAGGTGCGTGTGCCCGTCGACGAGCGGGTGCTCGAGGCGGGGCGGGGCCGGAGGCCACGAGGTGTCGCGGCGACGGCGGCTCACTGCTCGGTCGGCTCCTCGATCCGCGGGAAGAGCGAGGCACCCTTGGTGACGGTCGCGCCGGCAGGAAGCGCGCCGAACGAGGCAGCGGTCGAGACGGGCTGGGCCGCGAGCGCGCCGAGCTCCGGCTCTGCGCCGAGCGAGGCCCACAGAGCGGCGGCCGCCTTCGGGGTGACGGGGTGCAGCAGCACGGCCAGGCAGCGCAGGGCCTCGGCGGAGGTGCGCAGGATCGTGCCGAGACGACCATCCGCCGGCGCGAGACCGTCGACCGTCTCCGTCTTGGCCACCGACCACGGCGCCTGCTCGGTGAGGTAGCCGTTGGTCGCCTCGACGAGCGTCCACACGGAGGACACGGCCTCGTGCAGCGCGAGGCGGTCCATCGCCGCCTCGGCGCTCGCCACGGCCTGCGCCGCCACCCTCTCGAGCTCGGTCTCGGCCTCGCTCGCCGCCCCACCGGCCGGGAGCACCCCGCCGTAGTACTTGCCGACCATGGCGGCGACCCGGGAGGCGAGGTTGCCGAAGCCGTTGGCGAGCTCGGCGGTGTAGCGCGCGTGCAGGTCCTCCCAGGAGAAGGAGCTGTCCTGCCCGAAGGGGATCGCCCGCAGGAAGTAGTACCGGAAGGCGTCCGAGCCGAAGGTGTCGATGATCTGGCTCGGGGCGATGCCGGTGAGCTTGGACTTGCTCATCTTCTCCCCGCCGACCAGCAGCCAGCCGTGCGCGAAGATCTGCTTCGGGAGCGGGAGCTCGGCGGCCATGAGCATGGCCGGCCAGATCGCCGCGTGGAAGCGCAGGATGTCCTTGCCCACCAGGTGCACGTCGGCCGGCCAGGTCCGCGCGAAGAGCGCGGCGTCCGCCGGGTCGTCCGAGCCGAGCCCCACGGCCGTGGCGTAGTTGAGCAGCGCGTCGAACCAGACGTAGAGCACGTGCTCGGGGTCCCAGGGCAGCGGGACCCCCCAGTCGAAGGTGCTGCGCGAGATCGAGAGGTCCTGCAGACCGCCGGCGACGAAGCTCATGATCTCGTTGCGCGCGCTGGCCGGCTGGACGAACGTCGGGTTCGCCTCGTAGTGCGCCATCAGGCGCTCGCCGTAGGCGCTCATCCGGAAGAAGTAGTTCTGCTCGGCGACCATCTCGACCGGCGTGCCGTGGATGGGACACACCTGCTGGCCCTCGTGCTCCCCGACCCCGGCGAGCAGGTCGCCCGGGAGCTTGTACTCCTCGCAACCCACGCAGTACGGGCCCTCGTAGGAGCCGGCGTAGATGTCGCCACGGTCGTACAGGTCCTGGATGAAGCGCTGGACACGCTCGACGTGGCGGTCCTCCGTGGTGCGGATGAAGTCGTCGTTCGCCGCGTCGAGCGTCGTCAGGACCGGCTTCCAGGACTCCTCGACGAGCCGATCTGCCCACTGCTGCGGGGTGACCCCGTTCGCCTCAGCGGTCCGCATGACCTTCTGGCCGTGCTCGTCCGTGCCGGTGAGGAACCAGACGTCCTCCTGACGCTGCCGGTGCCACCGGGTGATCATGTCCCCGGCCACCGTCGTGTACGCGTGCCCGATGTGCGGGGCGTCGTTCACGTAGTAGATCGGCGTGGTCAGGTAGTAGGCCTGGGGTGCGGCACGGTCGGGCATGCGCCCATCGTAGGGGCGGCTCAGAGCTCGCCCATCCTCCGCAGGACCCGCATGCAGGCCCAGCCCAGCGGGATCTGGAGCCAGTACGTGGCCAGCCGGAACACGGTCACCGCCGAGGCCGCGACGCCGGGGTTCACCCCGGCCGAGGTGAGCAGGGCGATGAGCGCGACCTCGATACCGCCGATCCCGCCAGGGGTCGGTACCGCGCCGCCCGCCGTGTTCCCTGCGAAGTAGATGATCGCGACCTGGACGAGGCTCAGCTGCACCCCGAAGGCGAGCAGCGAGGCCTGGAAGGCGAGCACCCAGCCGACGGACAGCAGCAGGTTGCCCACCAGGGCGACCGCCATCCGCCCCGGCTGCCCGAGCACCTCGAGAAGTCGCGGCCAGGTCTGACGCAGCACCGGGACCGTCCGGCCCAGCGCCCATCGACGCACCGGCGGGACGAGCATCGCCACCGCGATCAGCAGGGCGACAGCACCCAGGACGATCCAGGTGGCGCTTCCCGGCACGAAGGACGAGGCCTCGTCCGTGCCCGAGACGAGCGACAGGCCCACGAGGAGCAGCACGGTCACCACGACCTGCGAGACCTGGACGAGGGCGACGGTCGCCAGGGCGAGCGAGGTCGCCACTCCACGCCTCGTGAGCATCCGCAGGTTGAGGGCACCGACCCCGAGGCCGGAGGGTGCCGCGATCGCCACGAAGGCCGCGGCCCCGTGCACGAGGGTCACCACGCCCATCGGGACCTTGACCGGTGAGAACCCGCGCACCGCGAGCGCCGCCCCGTAGAACGTGGCCAGCCCCAGCCCGAAGGAGGCGAGCGCCCAGCGCCAGTCGCTGCTCTCCAGCGCGGCGAGCACCTCGTCCAGGTTGACGCGGGTCAGCACGAGGATGACGGCGAGCACCGGCAGGACGACGGTGACGAGCGTGCCGAGCCCGAAGCGGGAGAGCCGCTCGGGCTCGAGGTCCGCCTCGGGGAGGCGCGTGGCGAGCGCCTCGCGAAGGGCAGGCAGCACCTCGCGTCGGGCCTTGAGCGCCTCCCGCGTGCTCGCGGGAAGCACCACCGGCTGGAGCAGTGCCGCGAGGGCGACGAGGTCCTCCTCGGGGAGCGCAGCGGTCGCCGAGGCGAGCGCGCGCTCGGGCCCGACCCGTAGGGCCAGCGCCGTGAGCAGCTGGGCCAGGTCGATCCGCCTGGCGAGATCCGCCGAGGCGACGTCCCCGGAGTCCCAGCCGGTGAGCCAGACCTGGCCCGAGCGGACCTGCACGGTCCCGCTGCCCAGGGCGCGGTGCGTGACCCCCACGCGGTGCGCGCGCAGGAGCTGGGACCAGGCGTCGGCGAGGACCGCGTCGTCGGGGGCCGCGGAGTCCTCCTCGACCGCGTCGGGAAGCAGCTCGGTGACCAGGAGCATGGAGTCCTGCGCCGCCGTGACCGCCAGCACCGCAGGGGTGCGGACCCCGGCGATGCGTGCGGCGTGGCTCAGCAGCGCGATCCGCTCGGCGGCCTGGCGCAAGGAGACGTAGGCGCGACCCTCGATCCCGCGCAGACGGAGCGCACGCCACAACCTCGTCACTGCGCCGAGGACCTGGCGGTCCCCGTCGAGCACGACGAGGCCGAGCCGGCGACCGTCGGCCGTGCGCAGCTCGTAGTCCCGGTGGACGCCGTCGTCGCCGCCCGAGCGCTCCACGACGACGGGGTCGATCCCGGCGCGACGGATCCCCGCCACGAGCTCGGAGCCGTAGGCACGCTCGGACCGGACACCCGAGGCGTAGCGGACCAGCGCCCCCGCCGCGCGACCGAGCAGCATCGCCGCCGCAGCCCCGAGCAGGGAGACCCGGCCCGCGAGCAGCAGGAGCAGCAGGACCACGGCGACGGTGTTCCACGCCCACCCGACCGACCGGCGCGTGGTGCGCGGGCCCGCGACCGTGAGCAGGCCGGCGACCGCCGCCCAGGCGACCGGGACCGTGACCGTCGGCCCCGCGGCACCCAGGACGGACAACCCGCTCGTCAGCGCGTCCGAGCCCACCAGGTCGATCACGGCGAGCACCGCGGTGGCGAGCCCGGCAGCGAGCCCTGCCCCGGCCAGCGACTCGAGCACGAGCCGCCCTGCGCGGCGGACCAGGAGCTCGACGACCAGCCCGACGGGGATCGTGACGAGCACGACGGCGGCGATCAGCGCGACGGGGAGCACGAGCACGCGGCTGAGGACGGTGTCGAGGACCTGCGCGTCCTCCACGACACCGGCCGTCGTCCCGTGCGCCACGACGGCGAGCAGGAGGACCGCCGCGACGCCGAGCGCCGAGAGGATCGCCGACAGCAGGTCCTCGCCGCTGTGCACCCGCATGCGCGGGGCGTCGACGATGGTCACCGCCGTCGTCGAGGACATGCCCCGGAGTCTAGGTTCCTTCGGGCAGCGCGAGACGGAGCAGCCGGTCGTCGCCGTCTCGCGGGTCGCCGCGGCCGTCCCGGTTGGAGGTCAGGACCCACAGCGCCCCGTCCGGGCCGAGGCTGACGTCGCGCAGCCGGCCGTAGCCGTCGAGGGCCACCCGTGGCTCGCCGATCTCGTCGCCCGTCACCGGGACCTGCCACAGCCGCTCCCCGCGCAGGGCCGCGAGGAGCACCCCGGCGGGGGTCACCGCGATCCCGCTCGGCGAGGCGTCCGCCGTGCGCCACGTCCGCACCGGGTCGACGAAGCCGGCCCCGCCTCCGGCACCCTCGACCACCGGCCAGCCGTAGTTACCGCCCGGGACGATGACGTTGAGCTCGTCCCAGGTGTTCTGGCCGAACTCGCTGGCGAACATCCGGCCGTCCTCGTCCCAGCCGATGCCCTGGACGTTGCGGTGCCCCAGGCTCCACACGGGGCTCCCCTCGACCGGGTTCCCCGGCGCCGGACCGCCCTCGGGGGTCAGCCGCAGGATCTTCCCCGCGAGCGAGGACGGGTCCTGCGAGGAGGTGCTCACCCCGGCGTCGCCGGTCGTGACGTAGAGGAAGCCGTCCGGCCCGAAGGCGAGGCGGCCGCCGTCGTGGAAGGAGGCGTGCGGGATGCCGTCGAGCACCGGCTGCAGGGGCCCCAGCGTCCCGTCGGGCTCCAGGACGGCCCGGACCACCTGGTTCGCGGAGCTCGTGGAGCGGTAGAGGTAGAGGAGGTGATCGGTGGCGAAGCCCGGCGAGGCCTCGATCCCGAGCAGTCCTCCCTCGCCGGTCACGTCGGTGCTCGCGGCGAGGTCCTGCGCACCTTGCCCGGTGAGCGGACCGCTGCCCTCCGCGGTGACGAGGAGCACCTCGGCCGTGTCGCGCAGGGTCACCAGCACGGCGCCAGAAGGAAGGAACGCGAGGTCCCACGGGGTGTCGATCCCGGTGAGGACGTCCTCGACGGCGCCGGGGGCCCCGAGGACGGGTCCTGGCGGGAAGGGGTCGTCCGGCGTCCCGGTCGGGGTCGGGGTCGGCGCGGGGCTCGTCGTCGTCTCGGCAGCACTCGGGGTGGACGGGGGCTCGGGCACCGTCCCGGCGCAGGCGGCCGGCAGGGCGGCAGCGGCGAGCAGAGCGCCGGTCGCCCACACACGTCTCCTGCGCCGACGCGGGGTGGCGTCCCGGGGATCGACCCGGCCGTGCTCGCGGGTGCGCATGCCCCAGTCTGGACCGGGGCCTCGGATCGGGCACCCGCTGCGGGCCGCGGCGGCGCAGGCGACCTAGGCTCGGCTCATGAGCACCTCAGCCGAACGCCGTGCCCTGCTCGTCGTCGACGTCCAGCCGACCTTCTGCGAGGGCGGTGCGCTCCCGGTGCCCGGGGGGCATGCCGTCGCCGAGGCCATCGCCCGGTTCGCCGCCGCGCACCGCGAGGAGTACGCGCTGGTCGTCACGACCCAGGACTGGCACATCGAGCCCGGTCGCCACTTCGCCGTCCCGCCGGAGGTCCCGGACTTCGTCGACACGTGGCCCCCGCACGGCGTCGCGGGCACGGCCGAGGCCGAGCTGCACCCCGCTCTTGCCGATCTCCGCCCCGACGCCTCGGTGCGCAAGGGCGCCTACGCTGCCGCCTACTCGGGCTTCGAGGGCACCGACGAGCAGGGCCGCGAGCTGCGCACGATCCTCCAGGAGGCCGGGATCACGGCGGTCGACGTCGTCGGCCTCGCCGAGTCGCACTGCGTGCTCGCCACCACGCTCGACGCGCTCGCCGCCGGGCTGAGCGCGCGCGTGCTGCTGGACCTCACGGCGCCGGTCACCGCCGAGCAGGGAGCGGCCGCCCGCAGGAGGATGACGGCCGCCGGAGCGCAGCTGCTCGCCTCCAGCTCGGTCTGACCGCCGGGCCCCTGGGAGGTTCAGCGAGAGCGAGCGGCGAGCGCGGCGGCGTACAGGTCGCGCTTGGCGACCCCGGTGGACTCCGCGACGGCGCTCACCGCGTCCTTGAGCCGCTCCCCCGCATCGGCGCGAGCGAGCACCTCGGGGACGAGGTCGGCCGCGACGGCCTGGACGGGGGGCGCGCCGCCGACCACGACGCAGATCTCCCCGCGCGGCTCGCTCGCGGCCCAGGCGACGAGCTCGTCGAGCGGAGCGCGGACGATCTCCTCGTAGGTCTTGGTCAGCTCACGGCACACGGCGGCGCTGCGATCACCGCCGAAGGCCGTCGCCATCGCCTCCAGGGTCGCGGCAAGGCGGTGCGGGGCCTCGAAGAACACCATGGTGCGGCGCTCCGCCGCGAGCCCGGCGAGCAGCGACGCGCGCTGTCCCGGCTTGCGCGGGAGGAAGCCCTCGAAGCAGAAGCGATCGGTGGGCAGGCCGCTGACGGCGAGGGCCGTGAGCACGGCGCTCGGCCCCGGCAGGGCCGTGACCGGGAGCCCCGCCTCGACCGCCGCCCGCACCAGGGGCAGCCCTGGGTCCGAGACCGTCGGCATCCCCGCGTCGGAGACGACGGCGACGGTCCCGCCGCCGCGCACCACCTCGAGGAGCTCGGCCACCCGGCCCGCCTCGTTGTGCTCGTGGTGGCTGACCACCCGCCCGGCGATCTCCAGACCGAGCCGCTGCGCCAGGCCGTGCAGTCGACGGGTGTCCTCCGCCGCGACGACCTCCGCGGTGGACAGGAGGTCGCGCAAGCGCGCGGAGGCGTCACCCGCGTCCCCGATCGGGGTGGCGGCGAGCACGATCCTCCCGGTGGTCACGCGGCCAAGGCTACGACCCGCCGGTCCACCGGCGCGCACCGGCCGGCCACCGGTCGCGAACGTCTAGCCTGACGCCGTGCGCCCTGCCTCCGCCCTCGACGAGCACCGCCTGCGCGGCTGGCTCGTGGCCGCCGCCGTCACCGTCCTCGCCGCCCTGCTCCGGCTGCCTGGGCTCGGCCGTCCGCACCGCCTCGTCTTCGACGAGACGTACTACGTCAAGGACGCCTGGACGCTCCTCAACCTCGGGTACGAGGCGCAGTGGCCGACGGAGCCGAATCCCGCGTTCGAGGCCGGCGACGTGGACTCGTACCTGACGACGCCCTCGTACGTCGTGCACCCTCAGGTGGGCAAGTGGGTGATCGCCATCGGCGAGAAGCTCATGGGCGTCCAGGACCCGGTGGGCTGGCGGATCTCCACGGCCGTCGCGGGCATCCTCGCGGTCCTCCTGCTGACCAGGATCGCCCGCCGCCTGTTCCGCTCGACGGCGCTGGGTGCGCTCGCCGGGGTGCTCATGGCCGTCGACGGCCTGGCCATCGTGCACGCGCGCACCGGTCTGCTGGACAACATCCTCATGCTGTTCGTCCTCGCGGCCTTCGGCGCCCTCCTCCTGGACCGGGACCGGGCTGCAGCGCGGCTCGCACGGGCGACGGCCCCGCCGCTCTCCCCTGCCCGCTTCGGCCCGTGGCTCGGCTGGCGACCCCTGCGGCTGCTCGCGGGGGTGCTGCTCGGCCTGGGACTGGGCACCAAGTGGTCGGCGCTGTGGTTCGTCGCCGCCTTCGGCCTGCTGACCGTCGCCTGGGACGCCTCTGCGCGGTACCGGGCCGGGATCGTGCACTGGTGGCAGGCCACCCTGCTGCGCGACGCGGGGCCCGCGTTCGTCTCGCTGGTCCCGGTCGCTGCGCTGACCTACGTCGCGGGATGGGCATCGTGGTTCGCGTCCTCCGCGGGCTACCACCGCCAGTGGGCGGCCGAGCACCCGGGCGAGGGCGTGACCTGGCTCCCCGAGGCACTGCGCTCCTGGCTGCACTACCACCAGGAGATGTGGACCTTCCACACCGGACTGAGCTCCAGCCACGACTACGCGGCCCGCGCCTACACCTGGCTCGTCCAGTGGCGCCCGACGTCGTTCTTCTACGAGACCCCCGAGCCGGCTCAGGTGGCCTGCGGCTCCGACCGCTGCTCGCAGGCGATCACCTCGCTCGGCAACCCGCTGATCTGGTGGCTCGGCACCCTCGCGATCCTCGTCGCGACGTGGTGGGTGATCCGGCGCCGGGACGGAGTGGCCGCGGTCGCCCTGACCGGCGTCGCCGCGGGCTGGCTGCCCTGGCTGTTCTTCCCCGAACGCACGATCTTCACGTTCTACGCGATCGTCTTCCTGCCCTACCTGATCCTCGTGCTCGTGCACGTGGTCGGTCGCTGGCTCGAGCATCCCTCCGCGCGCCGCGTCTCCGTCGTTGCGGGGCTGCTCGTGCTCGTCCTGGCCGTCAGCGCCTTCTTCTGGCCGGTCTGGACGGCCGCGACGGTGCCCTTCCGCTTCTGGCAGCTGCACATGTGGCTGCCGAGCTGGGTGTGAGGGCCGGAGCGGGACCGGCCACCGACGACGAGACCCCGCCGTCCCGGCGCTGAGCGCCTGGTCCGACGGGGTCTGCCTGGTGGAGCTGAGGGGATTCGAACCCCTGACCTTCTCATTGCGAACGAGACGCGCTACCAACTGCGCCACAGCCCCAGAGCGGGATTAAGGCTAGCACCCGTCCGGGGGTGCTGACGCACCGCGCGGACCGGGCCACCGGATCACTCCCCTGCGGCGCGCCGCCGGGCGAGGATCGCGTCGAGGGGCAGTCCACCGGTCGTCGGGCGGGGCTCGTCGACCTCCCCTGCCGGGGTGGCACCGGAGGACGCGGGAGCCGACACCTGCGCGGGAAGGGGCGCGGGCTCGGCCCGGCGGGCCGAGGGCTTGAGGGTGTAGGCGGGGGGCGGCACCGGCACCGGCACCCAGGTCCCGACTCCGCTGTCGACCATCGGGTCGGGCGCGTCCTGCTCGGACACCTGCTCCGCGATCCCCTCACCCGACACGTCGATCCGCAGGCTCGGCGTCGAGGCGGCGACCGGCACCCGGGGCGGGGTGCTCGAGGCCGCCGGGACCTCGCCGCTCGCCGTGCGACGGCTCGGCAGCTGCCCGCCCTCCGGGACGATCACCTCGGTGACGGCCTCCGAGGGGTGGACGGCACGGCCGACGACGGACGGCGCCACCCGACGGGCGGAGCCGGGGCGAGCGGCGGTGCGCGGATGGTCCGCGGCCTTCGGCGGCGTCGCGGTGACCTCGCCCGCAGCCCACGCGGCGTCGGCCCTGGCGCCGGCCCTGACCGCCCGGCGACCGAGACCCAGCACGCTCACCAGCAGGACGGAGGGAAGAGCGCCGATGACGAGTCCCGCCCCGGCGAGGGCGACGGCTCCCCACCCGGCGACCGACATCAGGAGGAGCGCGGCGGCGAGGACCGCACGGCGCCGGGCCGCGGCCGCTCGGCGAGCGAGAGCTGCGGCGTGGGCGGCACGCGCGGCGGCGGTCCGTCGGGCGGTGTCGGCACTCGCGCGATCGGCGGCGCCATGCGGTCGGTGCATCGGCCCGTCCCCTCCTCGTCGTGGGTGCAGGAGCACCCGCTCGGGAGATCCGGCCAGCGACCGGTCCTCCGCCGTGGGGACTCGCACGGCCTCGGCCACCCGCAGCACCCGCAGGTGCTCGGAGAACCGATCGTCCGCCCGAGCCTCGAGCAGCTGCTGGCGGTGTCGCAGATGGTGCGGCACCAGATAGGCGATCCACAGCCCGGCCACCGCGATCACCACGAGGCCGTCGAGATCCACGACACGACGGTAGGCGCCGCGGTCAGCCGCCCGGCGGAGGGTCCGCGGCGTGTCGCCCGGCCGTCGTGGAGAGCAGCCGTGCCAGCAGGCCGCCGGGGACCTCCTCCGCCGTCACGGCGAAGCAGCGGTGGTCGCGCCAGTCGCCCTGGATGTGCAGGAAGCGCAGCCTCGTCCCCTCCTCACGCAGGCCGAGCTTGGCCACGACCCGAAGGCTCGCCGCGTTCTCCGGTCGGATGGCGATCTCCACACGGTGCAGGCCCACCGGGCCGAAGCAGTGGTCGACGGCGAGCGCGACGGCGGTCGGGACGATCCCCCGACCGGCGACGTCCCTGCTGACCCAGTACCCGATGCTGGCGCTCGACGCCGACCCCCGCAGGATCGAGGAGACGGTGACCTGACCGACGAGCTCACCCCGGTACTCGATGATGAAGGGGAGCGCCGCTCCGGAACGGCCCTGGGCCGCGAGCTGACGCACGAACTGCCCCATCGACGGGGGCGGGGTGCGGATCGGGACCGGCGAGGTGGCCTCCCATGGCTCGAGCCACGCGGCGTTGCGCGCCCTGACCGCGAGCCACGCCTTCCCGTCCCGACGCCGCATCGGCCGCAGCACCACGTCCCCGTGGCGCAGCACCGCCGGCCAGCCCGGAGCCATCTCAACCGTCCAGGACGAGGCAGGCGAGGGTGTCCCCTGCGCGGACCGTCGTGGTGTCCTCCCCGACGACCGCGAGGGCGTTGGCCGTGGCGAGCGACCCGAGCGAGACCTGGCCGGGATCGCCGACGGGGTGCGCGACGTACCCCTCGGTCGGCGAACCGACGACCGTGGCAGGGACGAACTGACGGCGACCGGAGGGAGAGCGCCACGGCTGGGCCGAGGCCGCTCGGACGGACGGCCGGTAGAGGTCCGCGTACCCGGCCATCGTGCGCAGAGCGGGGCGGACGAAGACCTCGTAGGAGACCATGGCGGCGACCGGATGACCGGGGAGGGCGAACACCGGCACCCCGTCACCGTTGCCGACGGCGAGGGCCGTCGCGTGTCGGACGTCGCCGTCGCTGTCCTCCGCACGGACGGTGCCGAAGCCCTGCCGGTGCCCCGGCGTCATGGCCACCTGGTCGAACCGCACCGTCCCGAGCGGCGCGAGGACGTCGGTGACGGTGTCCCACGGGCCGGAGCTCAGACCGCCGGTCAGGACGATGAGGTCCGCCCTGACGAGCTGGTCGGCGAGCGCCTCGCGCAGCAGGACCCTGTCGTCGCCGATCGGACCGACCCGGACCGCGTGCGCGCCCGTCTCCCGCACGGCAGCCGCGAGCGCGATGTTGTCGACGTCGTGCACCCGGCCCGGCGACCGGTTCCGCCCCGGCTCGACGAGCTCGTCCCCGATGCTGAGCACCACGACGCGCGGAGCGGGATGCACCCGGAGCCGCCCCCTGCCGAGTGCCGCCGCCACGGCGAGGTGGCGCGGCGCGAGCCGGGTCCCGGCACGGAGCACCGTGACCCCCACGGCGACGTCCTGCCCGGCCGGACGCACGTGGTCCCCCGGCTCGACGGGTCCACGGATCGTCACCTGGGCCCGGCCACGGTCCGTGTGGTCGAGCGGGACGACGGCGTCCGCTCCAGCGGGGAGTGGCCCACCCGCCGCGATGAGCACCGTGGTGCCGGAGACCAGCCGGAGCGGCTCTGCCGTCGTCACCGGCACGTCAGCGACCACCGGGAGGGTCACCTCACGGGTCCCGGCCCCGGAGGGGGTGCTCAGCGCCGCCCCGAGGTCTGCGGCCCTCACCGCGTAGCCGTCGCATCCCGCCACGGCCCAGACCGGGACGTCGCGCGGTGCCACGACGTCCTCG
>NZ_JBFHHB010000042.1:0-16458 GCF_041597215.1 Actinotalea sp. | reverse complement strand
CGCAGGAGGACGTTCCCCCCTCGGCCGTGCCGACCGGCGGGTCGATCGCGAGATGCGGGGTCAGGGCCCAGTACCCGACGGCACCTGCGAGGACGAGCCCCGCGGCGGCCACGGCCGCGATCCGGCGCCGGGCGGCCCGTCGCCGCCCTCCGGCAGGAGGGGACGGCTCGAGCTCGGTCACGACGGTCATGAGCGCATCCTGCTCCCCGGGGCCGGTCGGCGCCAGGGCCTGTCGGGGCCACCGCAGGCGAGCCGGGCGGTTCCTGGTGCACCGACAGCGGCAGGGGCGGGCACCGACCCGGCGCCCGCCCCTCCCGTCGACTCAGCTGCTCAGAGCACGGCCTCCACCTGCACCACGGAACCGGCCGGGGCGTAGGGGACCTCGTTGCCCTCGATCGCGACCCCGTCGACGGTGAGCGTGGCCCTGGAGCCCTCGGCACCGGAGTTGCGCACCGTGATGACGTAGGTGGCCCCGCGAGCGACCCGGCGCACCGTGAACTCCGGCACAGCCGGCCCGATCTGCGGGTCGACGATCAGCCCGGACCAGCCGGGCCGGACCCCGAGCAGGTGCTGGCTGACGGTGACGAAGTTCCAGGCCGCCGTCCCGGTGAGCCAGGAGTTCTTGGCCTCCCCGTGCCGCACGGCCTCCTTGCCCGCGATCATCTGGGCGTAGACGTAGGGCTCCTGCTTGTGGATCTCCGAGATGTCCTCGCGGTACGCCGGGGTGATCCGCTTGTAGTAGTCGAACGCCCGCTCACCGTGGCCGAGCACCGTCTCGCCGATGATGACCCAGGGGTTGTTGTGGCAGAAGATGCCACCGTTCTCCTTGTAGCCCGGCGGGTAGGTGGAGACCTCACCCAGCTCGATCTTGTACGTCGTGTAGGCCGGGTACTGGAGCACCATCCCGTGCTCGGTGGCCAGCATCTCGTTGACCGACTGCAGGGCGGTCTCGGCGACCGACGGTCCGCCGTCGGCCGGCTTCTCGGTGCCGATGCCCGCCATCACGGCGAAGCCCTGCGGCTCGATCCAGATCTTGCCCTCGGGGTGCTCGTCCGTGCCGACCTTGTTCCCGTGGAAGTCGTAGGCGCGCAGGAACCAGCCGCCGTCCCAGCCGTGCTCCAGGACGGCCGTGCGCATCGCCTCGACCTCCGCGCGAGCCTCCGCCGCGACCTCGGTCAACCCGCGGCGCTCGGCGATCTCGGCGTACTGCTCGCCGTAGAGGACGAACTGCGCAGCGATGAAGAGGGACTCGGCGACCCCGCCCGAGGCGTTCTCGGTGGTCTGGAAGGACTCGCCGGGCTCGGAGGAGAAGCAGTTGAGGTTGAGGCAGTCGTTCCAGTCCGCGCGCCCGATCAGCGGCAGCCCGTGCGGTCCGCGGTTGTCGACGGTGAACCGGAAGGAGCGGGTCAGGTGCTCGAAGAGCGGCTCGGCGAGGGTCTCGTCGTTGTCGAACGGGACCTGCTCGTCGAGGATCGACCAGTCGCCGGTCTCCTTGAGGTAGGCGGCGACGCCGGCGATGAGCCAGAGCGGGTCGTCGTTGAAGCCCGAGCCGATGTCGTTGTTCCCGCGCTTGGTCAGCGGCTGGTACTGGTGGTACGCCGAGCCGTCCGGGAACTGGGTCGCGGCGATGTCGAGGATCCGCTCGCGGCCCCGCTCGGGGACCAGGTGCACGAAGCCGAGCAGGTCCTGGTTGGAGTCGCGGAAGCCCATCCCACGGCCGATCCCCGTCTCGAAGTACGAGGCCGACCGGGACATGTTGAACGTGACCATGCACTGGTACTGGTTCCAGATGTTGACCATCCGGTCCAGCTTCGGGTCGGTCGAGGTGACCGAGTAGGTCGACAGCAGGCGCGTCCAGTGGTCGCGCAGGGCCTCGAAGGCGGCGTCGGTCTGCTCCGTCGTCGCGAAGCGCGAGAGCAGGGCGTGCGCACGCTCCTTGTTGACGACCTGCTGGGCCTCGTCCGCCCACTTGGACTCGACCGGGTTCTCCAGGTATCCCAGGACGAAGGTGTAGGTGACCGACTCCCCCGGGGCGAGCGTCGGGCTCAGGCTCAGCGAGCCGATCGGGTACCAGCCCGAGGCGACCGAGTCGGCCGAGGCGCCCGCACGCGGGACGGCTGACTCACCGAGGCTGTTGTACGCGCCGACGAAGGTGTCGCGGTCCGTGTCGAAGCCGATCGCCTTCGCGTTGACGGCGTGCACGGCGTAGTGGTCGCGACGCTCGCGGTACTCGGTGCGGTGGTAGACGGCCGAGCCGTGCGGTCCGTCGACCTCGACCTCGACCTCGCCGATGGACAGGTTGCGCTGGTAGTTCGTCTGGTCGTCCTGGGCGTTCCACAGCGCGAACTCGACGAAGGAGAACAGCGTCGGGGTCTTGGTGACCTCGGAGGTGTTGGTCACGGTCACGCGGGCGATCTCGGCGTCCTCGTCCACCGGGACGAAGTGCAGGGACTCGACGCGCAGCCCGCCGCGCTCACCGGTGATCTGCGTGTAGCCCATCCCGTGGCGCGTCTCGAAGTGGTCGAGGTCGGCCTTGACGGGCAGCCAGGTCGGGGTCCAGGTGTCGCCGCCGTCGTTGACGAAGAAGTACCGGCCGCCGACGTCGGAGGGGATGTTGTTGTAGCGGTACCGCGTCAGCCGGCGCATCTTCGCGTCGCGGTAGAAGGAGTAGCCGCCGCCCTGGTGGGAGATGAGCGAGAAGAAGTTCTGGGACCCGAGGTAGTTGATCCAGGGCGCCGGCGTGTGCGGCGTGGTGATGACGTACTCGCGGGTCTCGTCGTCGAAGTGCCCGTAGCGCATGGTTGCCTCTCTGCCTGTTCCGATGGGACCGGTCCCATCGCCTGGTTCCCACGGTACCTGATGCCGGCCGTCCCCCCAAGGGTCCCAGGCCCCGGACGATGGTCACAGTCCCCAGGGCGCCCGACGTGACTAGCCTGCATCCAAGGGCCACTCCAACGAAGGAGATCCGACATGGACCAGGCAGCGACGCCGTTGATCCGCAACGTGGCCCTGGTGGGCCACAGCGGTGTCGGCAAGACCACCCTCGCCGAGGCACTCCTGCACCGCGCAGGCGTCATCCCTCGACTCGGCCGGGTCGAGGACGGCAGCACCGTCTGCGACTCCGAGCCGGAGGAGATCAAGCGGGGGATCTCCCTCTCCCCCGCGATCGCACCCTTCACCTGGACGGCCTCCGACGGCGAGACCTACGCGGTCAACCTCATCGACACCCCCGGGTACGCGGACTTCGCCGGCGGGGTGGACGCCGCCCTCGCGGTCGCCGACCTCGCGATCGTCGTGGTCAGCGCGGTCGACGGCGTCGAGGTGGGGACGGAGATCGTCTGGCAGCAGTGCGCGGAGGCGGGCATCCCCCGCCTCGTCTTCGTCACCAAGGAGGACAAGCAGCGCGCCGACTTCCAGCGGGTCCTCGACCAGCTGAAGGAGGTCTTCGGCGCCGGGATCGTCCCGCTGGAGCTGCCGCTGGGAGAGGAGTCCGCGTTCCACGGCGTGGCCGACATCCTCTCCGACGACGCCCTGGACTACGCCCCCGACGGCACCCACACCTCCGCGGAGCTGCCGGCCGAGGTCGCGGAGGCGGAGCACCGGCTGCACGAGGAGGTCGCGGAGGAGATCGTCTCGGGGGACGACGAGCAGCTCGAGAAGTACCTCTCGGGGCAGATGCCCGGCGCGCGGGACCTCGAGCGCGCGCTCGTGCACGAGGTACGCGACGGCCTGGCCTTCCCTGTGCTCGTCGGATCGGCGACCACAGGGGTGGCCGTCGACCGGCTCGCCGACTACCTGTGCGAGCTCGGCCCCTCGCCCGCCGACCGTCCCTCCCGGGTACGGACCCCCGACGGGGGCGAGGTGCTCGAGATCGCCCCCGATCCCGACGGTGACGTGCTCGTGCACGTGATCCGCACCGTCGCGGACCCCTTCGTCGGCCAGGTGTCGATCTTCAAGGTGCTCGCCGGGACCGTCCGGGCGGACATGCACCTGGTCAACTCCGTCACCGGGACGGACGAGCGCATGCACGGCCTGTTCCGGCTGCGCGGCAAGGAGCACCTCCCGCTGGAGGAGGTCGTCGCCGGCGACCTCGCCGCCGTGGCGAAGCTCGCCGGCTCGCCGACCGGCTCCACCCTCTCCGCACGGGGCACCGCCGTGACCCCTGTCGGGCCCGATCCCCGGCCGACCCCGTACGCCCTCGCGCTCGACCCGGTCACGCAGGCGGACGACGACAAGCTGTCCAGCTCGCTGCACCGACTGGTCGCGGAGGACCCGACGCTCACGATCGACCGCGACCCCGACTCGGGCCAGACGATCCTGCGGGGGACGGGGGACATGCACCTGGCCGTGGCGATCGAGCGGCTGAGCCGGAAGTTCGGCGTGAACGTCTCGACCCAGGAGGTCCGGATCGCCTACCGCGAGACCATCGCCTCGCCGACCGAGGCGGAGGGCAAGCTGAAGAAGCAGTCCGGCGGCCACGGCCAGTTCGCCGTCGCCCAGCTGCGCGTGCGGCCGAGGGGGCGAGGAGAGGGGAGCGCCTTCGTCGACAAGATCGTCGGCGGCTCGATCCCGCGCAACTTCATCCCTGCCGTCGAGAAGGGCGTGCACGAGGCGATGGCGGCGGGGGGCCTGCACGGCTTCCCGGTGGTGGACGTCGAGGTCGAGGCCTACGACGGCAAGTTCCACCCCGTCGACTCCTCCGAGATGGCCTTCCGGACCGCAGCGGCCCACGGCCTGCGCGAGGCGCTGACCAAGGCAGGGACCGTCGTGCTGGAACCCGTGTCGATGGTCACCGTGACGGTGCCGGCCACGCTCCAGGGCGACGTCCTGGGAGACCTGTCCTCCCGGCGGGGTCGGATCGCGGGGAGCCGTCTGCTCGACGACGGCCGGTGCGAGGTGCAGGCGCTCGTCCCGGACGCAGAGCTCGCGCGCTACGTGCTCGACCTGCGCTCGCTGACCGGCGGTCGCGGCTCCTTCACGACCCAGTTCGACCACTACGACGTGCTTCCCGCCCACCTCGCGGCAAAGGTCGGCGCTCCCGCCTGAGCGCGTCCCGGGCAGCGCCCCGGACGCAGGAGGGGCCCGGTCCGTCCGGACCGGGCCCCTCCTGTCTCAGCACCTCAGCGGAGGATCACTCCACCCGCGCGGCGAGCACCGAGGCGCGACGCCTCAGGACCAGGCCGCTGCCGAGGAGCAGCAGCACCAGGGCGAGGATCCCGCCGACGGTCGCCCCCGTGGACGCCAGCGCGGTGGGCCGCAGCACCAGATCGACGTCGGTGCGGACCTGACCGGTGGTCAGGCTCACCGAGGTGACCAGCGGGTCGCCCCCGTCGAGGTCGGCGAAGGCCGCCGTCCCCTTCGGGAAGGTCGTCGCGTCGAAGGTCACGAGGTACGCCCCGGCCGGGAGGCCGTCGGCGACGTAGATCCCGTTCGCGTCCGTCCGCACCTCGATGGTCACGTCGTCGCCGCCGCCGAGGACACCGTCCTCGCCGAGCCAGGTGACGACCACGCGCACGTTCGTCGCCGCCGGCTCGTTCGGGTCGCGGACGCCGTCCTTGTCGGAGTCGATCCAGACCAGGTCACCGATGGAGCCGGTGCCCTTGACCGCCGTGTCGATGTCCGTGCGGACCTCACCGGCACCCAGGTCGCCGACGTAGACGCCGTCGGGCGACGACGTGCCGTTGGCGCGGTCCCAGACCACCGAGGTGCCCTCGGGGATGGTCGTCCTGTCGACCGTCGCGGTGAACGGACCGGGGGGCATGTTCTCGATGCTCCAGGTGCCGCCCTCACCGGTGACCGCGCTCAGCTCCACGTCGTCCTCGGTGCCGAGGAGCCCGTCGGGGCCGGCCCAGACGACGTCGATGACGATCCCGGGGATCCCGGCCTCGGTCGGGGTGTCGAGCACGCCGTCGACCTCACGGTCGAGCCAGACGGTGCCCCCGATCGCGCCGGTGCCGGCGTAGCCGAAGTCGGCGCTGCGGTGGTCCTCGGGCCCGTCGGCGCCGAGAGCGCCGACCACGGAGACGCCGTCGAGCGCACCGGTCTCGTCGTAGCTCTCGGTGTAGCCGTCGGGGACGCCGTCGACGATCGAGACCGTGTAGTCGCCGTTGGGCAGGCCGTCGACCAGGTAGGTGCCGTCCTCCGCCGTGACCGTGAGGAAGAGGATGTCGTCATCCCCGCCCTCGACGCCGTCCTGGCCGAACCAGAGCACCGCGACGGTGACCCCGGGGAGTCCGGGCTCACCGGCGTCCTGCACGCCGTCCGCGTCGACGTCGACCCACACGGTGTCACCGATGCTGTTGGCGCCGACGTAGCCGAAGTCCTGGTCGAGGTCGGTCACGTCCTGCACGAGGGTGACGAGACTGACACCGGGGGTGTCGGTGCCGTCGGCGTCGTACGTCGGGGTGATCCCCTCAGGCAGACCGCCGGTGACCTCGACCTGGGCCGGGCCGGCCGGGAGGCCCGTGACGAGCCAGCTGCCGTTCTCGGCCGTGGTGGTGGTGCGCACAATGTCATCGGCCGTGCCGACGACCCCGTCCGTACCGGCGGCGGTCACCGTCACCTCCACACCGGCGATGCCCGGCTCGCCGACGTCCTGGAGGCCGTCCCCGTTCGTGTCGAGCCAGATGGTGTCGCCCACGCCGGTCGCGGCCACGTAGCCGAAGTCGGCCGTGAGGTACGAGCCGCCGGCCGGCAGCGTGACCTCGGTCGCGCTGTTCGGCGAGGCGGTGCCGTCGTCCTCGTCGTAGGTCGGCGCGAGGGCCGTCGGCAGCGCGGTCACGGTGACCACGTACTCGCCGGCCGGCAGGCCGTCCACGAGGTAGGCGCCGTCAGCACCGGTGGTCGTGGTGACCGCGAGGTCGTCCGCCGTGCCCGGGAGTCCGTCGCCACCGAGCCAGCGCACCACGACGGTGGCCCCGGGGATGCCGGGCTCGCCCTCGTCCTGAACGCCGTCCGCGTCGGTGTCGACCCAGACGCGGTCACCGATCGCGCCGGTGCCCCGCAGGCCGAAGTCGTGGTCGTTGTCGGTCTCGCCCGCCGCGAGGGCATCCGTCGAGGTGCCGTCGACGAGCCCGCCCTTGACCTCCGAGACGAGCGCGGTGCCCGCGGGGTAGGTGTCGGGGTCGAGGGTGACCGTCACGTCGACGGCGGGGATGCCCGTCACGGACCAGGTCCCGTCGGCTGCGGTGGTCGTGGTGACCGAACCGGCCGGCTGACCGGCCGTCGCGGGCCACGTGACCGTCACGTCGACCCCACCCACGCCGGGCTCGCCCACGTCCTGGACGCCGTCGCCGTCGTGGTCGAGCCAGACGGTGTCGCCGACGGTCCCGCTCCCGCGGATGCCGAAGTCGGCGGTCACGTAGGCGTCACCGTCGGCGAGGGTCACGGCCGTCCGCCCGTCGGGGGTGGTCGTGCCGGAGTCCTCGTCGTAGGTGGTGACCGTCCCGGCGGGCACGCCGCTGAGGACGACGAGGTAGTCGCCCTGAGGGAGGTCCTCCACCAGGTACGTGCCGTCGGTTCCGGTCGTGGCCACGTGGACCTCGTCGTCACCGCCGGGAGCGGTGTCCAGGACGCCGTCCGCACCGAGGTACGTCACGGTCACCGTCACGCCCTGGACGCCGAGCTCCCCCGACTCCTGGACCCCGTTGCCGTTGGTGTCGAACCAGACGGTGTCGCCCAGGCTCGCCACGTCACCCTCGAGGCCGACGGTGTCGGTGTTCGAGGTGTAGGGGCGCTCCTCGTCGACCACGCCGCCCTTCGAGCTGTAGGTCGACACCGCGGAGTTGCTCAGCTCGGGACCGGCCGGGTTCGCGGCGAGCGGGTCGGGGACCGTCGCCGTGTAGACGATCGTGGCCGTCGATCCCGCAGCGATGCTCGGGACCGTGAAGGCCAGCGAACCATCGACCGACGGGTCGGCGTCGGTCAGCACGACGCCGGCGGTCGACGTGGGGGCGGGCACGAGCGTCACGTCCGTGAACCGCGGGTCGGTCGTGTCGGCCACCGCCACGTCGAAGGCGGTCGAGCTGCCCCTGTTCTCCAGGGTGATCGTGTAGGTCACGGTCTCGCCGGGGACGACGCGGCGAGCGGCGACCTGGTCGGCGCCCGAGGCGACGGTCTTGGTCAGGACGATCCTCGGCTCGAGGACCGTCGTGCTCGCCCGGACGATCGGTGTCCCGGACCCGAGACCGTCGGCGTCCGACGGCGTGCTCAGGCCGCTCAGCGTGTCGGTGCCCGAGTAGCGCAACGACGCCTCGTTCCGCAGGACGTCCCCGGCGATGATCGCCTCGCTGCCCAGCACACGGGCGTCGTACGTGACGGTCACCACGCGCGTCGCGGAGTCCGAGGCGATGTCGCCGAGGAACCAGCCGAGCCGCTGCCCGGAGGTCACCGGCTCGACGACACCGAGGCCGCAGGATGCGGCGCAGCTCGAGGTGGTCGAGCCCGCGACGTACTCCATCCCGGTCGGGAGCGTGTCGAGGATGCTCGCGTCGTAGGTCGTCACGCCGCCCGGGACGGTGACCGTCAGCGTGTACTCGACGACGTCACCGAGGGTCGCTCCCGCCAGGTCCACGACCTTGGAGAGCGAGAGGGGCGGACCCGTGAGCGTCGCGGACGCGGTGTCC
Organism: Actinotalea sp.; assembly: GCF_041597215.1. Lineage (GTDB taxonomy): Bacteria > Actinomycetota > Actinomycetes > Actinomycetales > Cellulomonadaceae > Actinotalea. Next base: position 7,834 of record NZ_JBFHHB010000042.1, on the reverse strand, counting down.
GTGTAGCGCGCCGTCGTCGGCGTGGAGGTGTCCGAGCGTTCGCCGGTCGGTGTTCCGGCCATGGAGCTCGTGGTGGCGGTGACGTCGTTGCGGTAGCTGCCCAGGGCCAGGACCTCGTCCGCCACGACCACGTCGTAGTAGAGGTCGATCGCCGCGCTCGGGGCAAGGCTCGGGATCGTCCAGGTGATCGTGCGGGTGCCGGAGGCCCACTGCCCGACGTAGGCGTTGGCTCCGTGACCGGTCCCCCCGAGGACCTCGTTCGAGGCGTTGACGACCGGGGTCATCGACGTCGGGAGCACGTCCACCACTGTGGTTTCGTAGGCGGTCGAGAGGTTCGAGCCGGTGTTCCGCACCCGGACGTCGAAGGTGATCGTCTCGCCGGGACTGGCGACCCCGTCCGCGTCCTCGGAGGACTTCGTCACGTCGATGTCGGGCTCGACCGCCGTGACCCGGCTGCGCGGGCTGGTGGCGCTGTGCGAGGGAGCGCCGTCAGCCTCCTCCCAGGCGAGGGTGCCGTAGTTGTCGAACCGCGTGCCCGCGTTGGTCGCGGTGCGGTTGGTGACCTGGGCGCGGAAGGTGAGGACCACCTCGTGGTCGGTGGCTCCCGTCACGGCGTACGTCGCGGGGAGGTCGACCCGGAGCGTCGTCACCCCGGTCCCCGCCGGAGTGCCGCTGAGGGTCGTGGTCACGGCCGTGCTGGAGCCGTTCACGGTCGCCGTCGGCGGAGTGGTCGTCGTGTCCACGGCCAGCCCCGCCGGGACGGCGTCCGTGAGCCGCGCGCCGTAGAGCGTGGTGCCGTGCGGAAGGGTTGCCCGCACCGTGTACGTGATCCACTCCCCGACCGTCGCCGTCGCCTTGTCGGCGGTCTTGGTGACCCCGGCGCCCACCACGGTCACGTCGCGGGTGGCGGTGAGGTTCGGCGTGTAGGGGGTCGTGGGGTTCGCCGGGTCGTTGGTCACGACGACGAAGCTCGTGATGCGCGCGGTGTTGCGCAGGACCTCGCCCGGGGCGAGGGTCGCGGGAGGCTGGACCGAGTAGGTCACGGTGACCGGGGTCCCGAGCTCGACCTTCTCGAGGGTGCCGGACAGCTCCGAGGCCGACCCCGCATGGTCGGTGCAGGCAAGGTCGGACGAGGTGGTGCCGTTGACCGTGAGGCCGGACACGGCGGTGCAGTCCACCTGTGCGGGGAGCGTGTCGGTGAAGGCGAGGTCCTCGGCAGCGGCGTGACCGGTGTTGGTGACGGTCACGGTGTAGGCGACCGGCGTCGGGTCGTCACTGCGCACCCCGGAGGTCGGCGACGCGGTCTTCGCCAGCGCCAGGACCGGCTCGATCCAGGTGACATCGGTCTGCGTGCGCAGCTGGAACTTGGTCCCGTCGGTGTTGCTGTAGCGGAGCTTCGCGAGGTTGCCGAGCAGGTCGCCGTCGGCGGCGGCGTCGACGTCGGTGATGCGGGTCGGGATGACGATCTGCGCGAGCTGGGACGCCTCGAGGTCCCCCGCATTGGTGAAGGTCCAGGTCCCGGTCGCGCCCGCACGGGTCTCGCTCGCGATCACGGCGTCCCCGGTGGCCACGGCGCTCCGGCCGGTGACGGCGTCGGTGACGTAGGAGAACCCGGCCGGAAGGAAGTCGGTCAGGACCTCGTTGGTGGTGTCGAGGCCGGCCGGCGCGCGCACCGTCAGGCGCCAGCAGACGACGTCGCCAGGGGTGAACGTGAAGGCCGCCGGGTCCTGCGGCGTGTCGAGGCCGGGCCAGGTCGCGGCGGTGCACGCCGCAGCAGGGGTGATGCCCGGACCTGCGGAGTAGTCGGGGCTCGCCACCTGCTTGAAGAGCTCGATCGGCGCTGCCGTCTGGCCGGCGCTCGACGCGTCGTCGACCGTGCGGACCGTTCCGTCGAGGTCCGTGGTGGTCGAGGTGAGGGTCGCCGTGTTCGTCCACGAGTCCTGGGCGCGCACCGGCTCGGACGGCGAGGCGGGCACGCGGTAGCTCGCGAGCGCCTCGGTGGCGAGCGTCACCACATGGCTCTCGACCGCACCGTTGGCCAGCGGCGGGATGTTCCAGGTGAGCGTGACGGTCCCGTCCGCGTTGTCCGTCCGGCTCACCCACGCGGGATCCGTCCCGGTCACCTGCGGCTCGAGGCCGTCCGGCAGGATGTCGGTCAGCACGATGCCGGTCGAGGAGGTCGTGTACTCGCTCACCCGGGTCGTCAGGGTCCACAGCGTGTCCCCGCCCTGGACGATCTCCCCCGTCGAGGCGGTCTTGACGAGGGCGACGTCCTCGAGCGTGAGCGTCTCCTGGCCCTCGTCGGTGTAGGTCTGCGCGCCGGTGGACCCGTTGGGGTCGTCGTAGGTACCCGTGAGCATCGCCGCGTTGGTCACGGAGGTCTCGGCGGTCGAGGCCGGCGTGGCCTCGCGGGTCGTCGCCGTGACGGGGTTGTTGCTCAGGTTGGATGCCTGGACGCCGGCGGTCGACGTGCCCGCGGGGAACTCGACGTTCGGGTTCTGCGGGATGCCGACGACGTAGGAGATCCTCGCGGACTCCCCTGCCCCCAGGGCGCCGTCACCCGCGAGGGCGGTGGCCGCTGCGGTCCTGAGCGCCGTGTTGTCCCAGGTGACCACGGTGTAGACCTTGCCGACGGTCACCGGGCCGGTGCCGTCGGGATCCGTGGTGATGGTCACGGTCTCGACCGAGGTGGGCAGCGGGCAGGTCCCGGCGGCAAGGCCGAAGTCTGCGGCGTTGAGCCGCGCGGTCGTGCCTGCCTCGAGGAACCCGGCCGGGGAGTTGTCCCCGTTGACGTCGGGGTTCCCGTCGACGCCGACGGCGCCGCAGCCGAGGAACTCCAGCTCGGCAGGGATGTAGTCGACGATCGAGAAGTTCGTGGAGGACTTCACCTCGTTGTTGTCGATCCTCAGGTCGAACCGCGCGCGGTTCTCGTGGACGCCACGGAGCAGCTCGTTCTCGGCCCAGCCGATCAACGACTTGGTCAGGGTGAAGGGCACGAGCGTCGTCGTCGTGGACACCAGCTCGTAGGCCGTCGTCGACCCGGTGCCGTTCCCGGCGGCGTCGAAGGTGGGCAGGGTGCGTGCGTCGGTGTCGACGTACACACCACCGGAGATCGTCGCCGGGCCGAGTGCGACGGTGCTCGCGGCCCGGAGCGGGACGGTGAACGAGACCTCAGGGCCGGCGGTGCCGCCGGACCCGGCGAGCAGGTCGGAGAGGTTGGACCAGATGACGGTGGTCACGCCGGTGCCCGGGTCGGTCGTCGAGGAGGACCACGCGGGGTCGACTCCTGGTGCCACGCTGATGCCCGCCGGGAGGACGAGCCGGTATCCCGCGTTGTAGGCCGGGGTGCTCGACCCCGCAGGGTTCTGCGCCGTGAAGGTCGCACTGAAGGTCCCGCCCTGGAGCGCCGTGCTCGGTGAGGCGAGCGAGGCCGTGAACTGCAACGCCCCGTCGGCCTGCGCCGTCGGTGCGACCACCACGACGCCCAGCATCGCCACCGCGAACGCGGTGAGCAGCGTGATGGCGCGGGAGAAGCGCGCGCGAAGGGAGCGGGGAGCCACGGCACCGCGGAGGGTGGGGACGCTTCCGAGCATGGAGGCAGAGCCTTTCGTCATGGCCGCAGAGGAATGGCGGCGCCACGGGGCGCCGCCATTGCGGTCACGGACACGCTACCGACGGGTACGGTCCGGGGGCAGGCATTCGGCACTATTCACCCCCTGCCGTCCCGGCTTGTCCGGTTTTTCACCCGCGGGGCAGGGCGCTCCGTCCGCATACCGGGACGGCGGGTCCCCGAACGAGGACCTCGGTCCCGACCGCCGACCCGACCCCGACGGCGTCCGCGCAGGCCTACGCTCGACCCATGGCCCGCTACGTGGAGATGCACCCGCACGATCCTCAGCCGCGCGCCGTCGCGCAGGTCGTCGACCAGCTCGAGAACGACGCGCTCATCGCCTACCCGACGGACTCCGGCTACGCCTTCGGCGCACGTCTGGACAGCCACACCGCCGTCGACCGGATCCGGCAGATCCGGCAGCTGAACGACAAGCACCACTTCACCCTCGTCTGCGCGGACTTCGCGCAGCTCGGTCAGTTCGTGCTCCTGGACAACGCCCAGTTCCGCGCGATCAAGGCATCGACCCCTGGGCCGTACACCTTCATCCTCCCGGCGACGAAGGAGGTGCCGCGCCGGCTCGCGCACACGCGGAAGAAGACGGTCGGGGTCCGCATCCCGGAGCACCCGGTCGCGCTCGCCCTGGTCCGCGCGCTCGGCGAGCCGCTCCTGTCGAGCACCCTGCTCCTTCCGGGGCAGGACGAGCCGATGACGGACGGCTGGCTGGTCAAGGAGGAGCTGGACCACCTCGTCGACGTGGTCATCGATGCGGGCGAGACCCCGCACGAGCCGACGACGGTCGTGGACTGGTCCGAGGGCTACCCGGAGGTCGTCCGCGTCGGCGCAGGGGACACCAGCCGCTTCGAGTGAGCCCCACCGGCAGGCCGACGCGCTGCGCCGACGGTCCCGGCTGAGCGTCCAGCGTCCCGGACCCCACCCTCAGGACCGCACCGTCCTGCTGACCGTCACGTGCCGCCCGTCGCCGGTCGTGAGCGTGAACCTCGCCGTGAAGTCGGGGCTGCGCCGGATCATCACCTCGTACTCGTGCGGCTCGCGCGTCGTCGAGCGGACCACCTGGATCACGCCCCTGCCCGGGCGCGATCGGGTGGGGATGTCCACCAGGGCGATCGTCAGCCGGTCCGTGGTGACGAGCGCGCCGAGGAGGTCGCCCCGATCGGGGAACCCCGGAAGGCCAGGGAAACGCGGACGGCCCGGCAGGCCGGGCACCGGGCGCCCGGGGATCCGCCGCTTGGCCGGTCCCACCACGATGGCGAGGGTCGTCGGTGGCAGGTCGGTCAGCGAGGCGTCGGAGCGCAGCCGGATCACCGTCCCGCGCCCGGAGATCGTGAACACGTCGAGCACGTCGAGGGTGGGCGGCACCGGGTCGACATGCCCCGGCACGGTCAGCCGCTGCTCGACGGACCGACCGAGCGGATCGGTGAGCCGAAGCACCACGTCCACGGGGTCCGCGGCCACGGGTCGGGTGAACCACAGGGCCAGCGGGGTGCGTCCCGCCACCCTCGGCCCGCGCAGGAGTGCCGGGGGTGCCCCCGGGGCAGGGGCTCCGAGGGCACCGGCTTCATGGGGCCCCTCCGCGACGTCGACGAGGTCGACGACGCCGAGATCGGCCTCGCCACCACCCGGCTGGGCGGCGCTGACACCGCCGCTCAACCGGTGCGTCCCGTCCGGCACCTGGCGCAGCGGCGCAGAGGTCGAGGTGAGCACGAGCACCCCGGCCGAGCCGGGGCCCCACTCGTGCGCCTCGAGCAGGCCGAGGTCCGGACCGCCGGGGCGCAACCGGACCAGGACGACGTCGCTCGCCTCGGACGGCAGCCCGCGCACGGCCTCGACCGGGACCCCGTCGACGGGCACGGCGACGGCGCGCACGTGCCAGTCCTCCCACGCCGGGGAGAAGGCGCCGGACCAGCTGCCCGTGTACAGCAGCTGACCGGAGGCCGGGTCGGGAGCGGTGCCGGGAGCCGGGGCAGAGGCGGGGACGCCGGCGAACGCCGGGCCCATCGTCTCGGCTCTCAGCGCCGCCTGCGCCGAGCGCGTGCGGTAGAGCAGGAACCGGGCGACCGGGACGTCGCTCGGCGCGCTGAGGGACACGGTCACCGTCCCGGCCGCGCCGAGCACGGTGCGGACGCGCGGCGGGGCGGGACGTCGCAGGCGGGGAGCCGCGACGGCCTGGAGCTGCGCATGCGCGGGGGTGCCGCCCGGCCACGGGGAGTCGACTCCGGTCGTGCTCAGCGTGGTCACGGCGAACAGGTGGATGTCCGTCGAGCCCGGGGGAAGGGCGACGTCCGTCTGCCGCGCCGACCCGGGCAGGGTCTGCACGCGCCGGAACGCCGCTCGGCGCTGGTCGGGCGTCAGGCCGTCGTAGGCGGCCCACAGCTCGGCGAGGCGTACCCCCGGGAGCGTGGTGCCCGGAGCGCGGGCGGCCAGGCCCGCCGTCTGGCGCAGCGCCGTCTCGGCGCACTCCCACAGCACGATCCCGCGCTGCGGGTCGAGGGGCGCCCCGGCGGGAACCGACCAGTGCACGCGGGCGTGGCTGCGCCGTTCGGCGTCCGGGGTGCTCCCGAGGGGGACACCCGGCGGCAGCGGCGGCGGGATGGGGGCGACCGGGACGGGGCTCGACGCGACCGCGAGCGCGGGATGCGCGGCGTCGGGAAGCCACCCGACCCCGGGGACCACGAGCAGGCTGGTGCGCAGCCACACCTGGACGGCCCATCGCGGGGTCGAGCCGAAGTCGAGGACCGGCACCGGGACGCTCAGCCGGTACCGCCGCGCGTGGTCGCCCTGAGCAGGGCCGGGCGGCACCTCCGCGTCGCCCTCCTCGTCCAGGTGCCGGACCCGCACTCCCGAGGGCGCGGTGAGCTCGTCCCCGACGAAGGTGAGGGCGAGGTCACGCCGGAAGGCCCCGGCCGGAGCCGGGAGCGTGGGCCCCACGCCTGGCGGGATCGGGGCGTCGGCCCCCGTCGTGCGGAAGAAGACCGCTGCGAGGTCGACCCCGTCGGGCGTCCGGTCCGCCCACTCGACGGCGAGCTCGAGCTCGAGGGTCGCCGAGCAGGTCGGGGTCCCGGCGTAGGTGCTCTCCAGGGTGAGTCCCAGCACCCGCGGGCCGGGCGGCCGCGGCTCGTCCCCGACCCACCGGGCGTCCACCCACGGGGAGAACACGCCGAAGACGTCCTGGACGGTGACGGGGTACCCGGCATCGCGACCGCCGGAGCCGAGCGGGATCTCGACGCCGGGGTCGACCATCGAGGTGGTCGCGTCGCCGGGGGTGTCCTCCGGGCCGTCGGGCACGAGGACGAGCGGGCGCAGGTCGCCGGCGGCGCGGCGCTCGACGAGCGCCTGGGCGCCCGGCCCGCCGAAGGTGTCGAACCGGGCCGGCACCCCGCCCGTCGGCCGGCCCATCGCGGCCGTCGACCGCACCCGGTCCCAGCGCAGCACGATCGACTCACGCCACGGGGCGTCCCGCGTCTGCGGGGCGACGAGCCCCGCGCGCTCGGCCGAGAGACCCTGCGGCGCGACGGTGGCCCGGTGCACACCGACCGGCGGGACGTAGGCCGCCATCTCGACCGGCCCGTCGCGGAAGGGGGTGTCCGGGTACTCCGCGGTCACCAGGTGCTCCACGGCTCCGCGCCCCAGGGACCCGGCGGGATACCCGGTGCCGAATCCCGTCGCGAGAGCGAGGAAGGGATCGGCCGAGGCGGGGAGCATGAGCAGGGACAGCGGGGAGAGCGATGCCGTCGTCGGCAGCGAGGAGGAACGCGCCCCGTTGGACGGCGGGTCCACGGGTGGGGAGTCCACCAGTGCCCGCTGGTCGCCAGGGGTCAGACCCCGGCGGTAGATCTGCTCGACGTGCGGGAGGAGGTCGGTGCGGACCTCCTTGACGAGCAGCGCGGGGTCCGGGGGGACCCAGCGCGGAGCGAACCGCCCGGTCGCGGTGACGGGGCTCCAGCCGACGGGTGGCCCCGCGCGCTCCAGGCGGGCGAGCGCTGCGTCGACCGGATCGCCCAGGGCGGTGACCAGGCCCTGCTCGCGCGTGTCGTAGTCGGTACCGCGCCAGGGGGTGTCCACCGGGAGCCCGACGATCTCCACGGGTTCCCACGCGGGGTCCGCAAGGGTGTCCGCGAGGATCTCGATCCGCACCTGAGGGGAGCGGCCGTTGACCAGCAGGGCCCACCAGGCGCCGGAGCAGCGCACCCCGAGGCCGACCGG
>NZ_JBFHHB010000041.1:0-16541 GCF_041597215.1 Actinotalea sp. | reverse complement strand
GTGGCAGTGGCCATGAGGGATCAGGCCGTGATCTCGATCGGGACGATGGCGGCGGGGTTCTCCAGCGCGAGGGCGCTGTAGAAGTAGACGCTGAAGTCCTTGGACAGGTTGACGATGTTGTCGTCCTGGAGCCGGGCGAGCGGGCTGTTGTAGGCCCGGATCGCGAGGCGGTTATAGAACGACGCGCCCGGGGCGGTCTGCTTGGGGTTGAGCCGGACCGGGACCGAGGCCAGGGTCCCGGAGATGGCCTTGACGTCGACGGTCCCGACGGTGTTGTTGCCGGTCCCGTCCACCGTCATCATCGGGCGACCGTCCGTGCCGACGAGCCGGGCGAGGGTCTTGAAGACCGTCTTGTCCGCGGTGATCCCGTCGAGGGACAGGCCCAGGTCGGTGTACTTCTCGGCGGCGTCGATGATGGCGTCCAGCCAGTCGGCGTAGTCGGTGGAGTCGGTCACCGTGACGGTGTTGCCGGCGGTGATCTGGTCGGCGATCGCGGTCGCGTAGAACGCGCGCAGCTGGGTGTTGCGGCGCTTGCCGGCGGCGATGGCCAGGGCGTTGAGCGTGTGGTCGACGATGTTCACGCTGGAGCGCTGCACGGCCTGGAGCGACAGGCGCGAGTACCCGCCGAACGTCTCGACCGCGGCGTTCTTGATCTCGGTGGAGACCTTGCCGAAGGTCAGGTCGTCGCCCTCGGCGGCCTGCTTGCCGACGGCCACGGTGTTGTCCTTGAGCTGCGCGTACTCCACCGACATGCCCTCGGCGGGCAGGACCCCGGTGGAGAACAGGGACGCGAGGACGGCCGCCTCATCGATCAGGCGGGTCAGGTCACCGGCCCACCCGGCACGCGGGGACCCGTCCGCGACCACGGCACCCGCCGGGTTCCAGGCCCGCTGCAGCGTGTCGTTGTACTCACGCTGCGCGGTCTCGTCACCGGCGGCGATGGCCTTGAGGAGCGCACCGGCGGACCGGAACTGCATCTCCGGCTCGGGGGTGTTCTCGCGCTGGGCGAGGAGGGCGACGTTGCGGGTCAGCTCCTCGACGGACTGGCGGACCTCGGTGAGGTCCTCGGTGGTGACCGGTGCGGTCATGGTGTCCTCCTGGGTTGGGGCGGGCTGGGTGTGGCGGACCTGGGTGACGGTGGCACCGTCGTAGGCGGGGAACGGGGTGAGGGAGACCTCACGGACCTGGACCTTGGTCCGGGTGATCGTGACCGAGCCGTCCTCGGCGACCTCCTCGCGGTGCTCCACGGGGCGGAACCCCACGGACAGGCGGGTCACGACCCCGTCACGCAGGAGCGTGTGCGCCTCGCGTCCCTGGGTCGTGTCGGACAGGGTCGCGGTGATCTCCCACCCGGCGTCGGTGTCGCGGTGCGCGGTGACCTTGCCGATGGGGTCGGCGTGCCGCCAGAAGATCAGCGCGTCGTCGGAGTCCTGGACCGCGCCCTTCTCGAACTCCTCGCGGTACATGCCGGCGATCTCGGCGACCGTCCCCCAGGGCACGGCGATACCGGTGAACTCGCGGGAGTCGGTGGCGACCTCGCGGACCTGGAACTCGCGGACCTCCAGGTCCGGGGACAGGACGGGCGAGCCGGTGGGCTGGGCGGTGGGCACGGTCATGCCTCCAGGTCGAGTGCGGCGCGCACTGCGGCGTCCTTGGACTCCAGCAGCTTGCGTAGGGCGGTGGACTTCTCGGGGCCCTCGGGCAGGTGCTTGGCCAGTACGGAGGCCAGGGCGTTGAACCCTCGGGAGGTCTCCCGCAGGGGTCCTGCGGGCAGGTGGTCGAACGCGAAGTAGCGCAGGATCGGGGTGGGCATGGGTCACGCTCCGATGGAAGGTGTGTCAGGTGACACAGGTGTGGGCTTCTCCAGGTCCGGGCGGGGTGCCAGTCCCTCGATCTGGCGGACCTCGGCGACGTCGGTCCACCCGGCACGGAGCGCGATCTCGTGGGCCTCGTAGCGCGTCTTGGTGTCCGAGCGCAGCAGGGCCTCGACGTTGAACCGGGCCTCCTGACCGTTGACGAGCAGGTCGCTGAACGCCTCCTCGATCTCGCGGAGGTAGGCCATGAGCGCGAACCTGACGTACCCGATCCACTCCTGCTCGACGTTCTGGTAGGTCTGGGTGTTGCCCTCGACGGTGGCGAGCATGAGGGAGGCGGGCACGCCGAACAGCCGCGCGATCTGGGTGACGGTGAACTGCTGGGACTCGAGGAACTGTGCGTCCTTCGGGCTCACGAGGATCGACTGGTAGCCGAGCCCGGAGCCGACGACGCGGGTGCGCCCGGCCGGGACCGAGTCCCACATCTCGCGGTACTCGTCGGCCTGCGCCTTGTTCAGGTGCTGGTCGGAGGTCAGGATGCCGGACGGCACTCCACCGTTGGCGAACCACCCGGTCGAGTAGTCGCGCAGGTCGATGGCCCCGCCGAGCTCGACCTGCGCGGCTTGGATCGGGCCCAGCCCGTAGGGCGTGCCGGGGATCCGCAGGAACGCCAGGTGCTTGATCTCCCACGCCTCGAACATGCGGTGCCGGCCGCGGTCGTCGTTGTAGGAGTAGCGGCGCAGGCCGGTGACGGGGTCGTCCCAGATGACCACACCGTTGGGGTTCAGGACCTCGATCGCGACGACGGGCGATGCCGGGTCGGTGGAGTCCTGACGCAGGAGCCGCCAGTAGGAGTTCCCGGTCAGGCCCAGGGACGTGGTGATGTACTCCAGGGTCGCGGACCTGTGCCGATCGACCTCGGGCTTGCGGATCAGGAGCGGGGGGTCCATGCGGGCCCCGCGGCGCTGGACGTCGATCGAGAGCTGCGAGACGGCGACGGCGTGCAGCTGCATCGCGCGGTACACCATCGAGATGGTCAGGGCCTGACCGGGCGAGACGGAGGTGGTCGCCGAGCGGTCGGGCGGGATGACCCCGTCGAGGGCCTCGCGGACCAGCAGCCCGGACGGGAGTAGTCCGATCATCTCGGCCGCTGCCCTCAGTCGTCGTCCCATGGCAGCGGAGATCACGTGCTCACTCGACCTGGTGTCAAGCAACACGCACGCGCCGTCGGCGTGTCGCGGGTCAGACGAACAGCTGCGGGCCGTGCAGGTGGTCAGCGAGCCAGGCGGCGGACTTGGCTGCCACGACCGCGTCGATCGGCCCGAGCGAGTGCCGGCGGGACAGGGACGTCGCGTCCCCGATGGTGCGCTCCACGGCGGCCTCGAGCTGGGTGAGCAGGACCGGTGAGCCGTCGTGGACGAGCCTGGCGGGGGTGGCCTTGGCCTCGGCCTTGAACGCTCCCCACGCGGTCGCGGCGTCGCGGCCGCCGATGACCTCGACGGGGATGCCAGCGCGGGTGAGCCGGTCGGTGACCATGCGGGTCGGGCCTCCGTCGTCGGCCCCGATCGTCGCGCCGGGCTCGGCTCGGTACAGCCCGGCGATGAACTCGGGCAGCCAGTCCGCGCCCTCGTCGGTCTTGACGACCTGGATCATGAGCCGCCCGTCGTTGGTGCGCCACGCGGACCAGACCGATGCCGCGGTGCGGTCAAGGGCGACGTCGTAGGCGTAGGCGACCTGGTCGGGCTGCGGGTCGGGCTGGGGTCCTGCCAGGGTCGCGAACGACGCGACGTCCAGGACCGTCTTGGTGCGCTGCTTGGTCGAGCGGTTCATGAACCCGCGGAGCCAGTCGGCGTGCGAGTTGCGGGACGGCTGGGACTCCTCGGCGAGGGTCTCGCGGGTGATCAGGCCATCGAGGCCGGGGTGGAAGTCCCAGGCGGCGGGGTCGTAGGGGTCGGCGTCGTCGGCGATGGCCCACTCGAAGTAGGCCATGTCGGACAGGGGGTCGTTGATCGACTCGCGGCCTGCCTCGCACAGGGCCTCCCACCACTCGGAGTCGAGGTCCCCGGCGGCGGAGAAGATCCACAGCTGACGGTCCCAGAGGGTCTGCTGCGCGGGGCGGATCGCGCGCATGAGCTGCGCGCCCTCCTCGGCGCTGAACGCCCAGCCCTCATCGACCGAGACGATCGGCGGGGACTCCCCGTGCAGGGCTTCGGGCCCAGGAGCGAACGGGGAGATGAATGACGAGTTGGGGAAATGGCACCGCTCGGAGCCTTTGCCGCGCACAATGCGCGTCCAGGAATTGAACAGCGGCGAGGACTCCAGGTCGCTGACCAGGTCGCTCCAACGCTCGGAGGAGTACTTGCCCATCTGCGCGCACATGAACGCCTTGGTCTGTGGCCGGCTCATGCACCGCTCGACGAACAGCGGGCGCTGCAGGGTGGTCTTGCCGGTCTGGCGTGGCAGGGAGACCACGATCAGGCGGCGGCGGAACAGGAACGGGGACCCGGGTGGGTTCATCTCGGTGCCGACGTCGGCGATGTACTGCTGGTGCGGCAGCAGTGGCTTGCCCATCTCGTCGGCCAGGACCCGGACCTTGCCACCTCGAGTGGGCAGGGTCAGGTCCGGGAGGGTCGCGTACTTCGGCGGGCGGCGCAGCTCGGAGGGGTGCGCGACACGGCGGTACTCAGCCTGCATCGGCCTGCTGCTCGGTCGCGGGCTCGCGCTGCGGGGCGGTCGGGTAGTCCGCGCCGAGCGCCGAGGCGATGCGCTCGAACGTGTCGTTGACGGCCTGCTGCACCGTCGGCAGTGCGTCGGCCGCGTCCAGGACCTTGGAGAACAGCGTGGTCGCGGCGACGGTGACCTTGCCCCCGGCGAACTCCCGATCGAGGGCGCGCGAGCCCGTGCGGATCAGCTGCACCTTGAGTGCGTGGGTGGCGTCCAGGCCGCCGGCACCGCGCAGCGCGGCGATCGTGGTCTCAGCTGCAGCCTCGATGGCGTGGTCATTCTCGGGCTCTGGCAGGCGGAAAAGTGCCGGGTCGGAATCGTGCGTGTTCATTCCTTATCCCTCGGCATTCTCGACCGTTTGGCCGTTTTTTGTGGTGGGTTCGGGGGGAGAGGGAAGCGGCGAGCGGGGTTTCCCGTGCCCCTGCTCAGAGAAACGAGCCCCCGTCTCGGGTGTGCGTCGTGGCCTCCCGCTCGGCCTCGGGCTGGTGCCGTTGCCGCGCGAGGAGTTGCACGCTAGGTGCGCGGGCCGCAGGAGCGCGAGGTGGTCGGCTCCTCCGGCGCTGCGTGGGTCGGTGTGCTCGATGGTGAACGAGCCCCGGTGCGGGAAGCGCAGGGACAGGTCGATGGCCCGGCCGTGCTCGCGGCAGTACGGGCCGTTGAGGTAGCACACCGGGCCGTAGGCAGCGAGCACCACGCGGCGCAGGCGGGCGACCTTGCGCCCACCCCACCCGCTCACCGGTACGCCTCGGGTCGACGCCACTCCCGCTCGACCACGCCAGACAGGCGCAGGCGGGCCACGTCCTCGGACACGCCCCACTCCCGGGCGAGAGCGATCACCGCACGGGTCAGCAGCTCGTGATCCTCCTCGGCCCTGGCCTGCGCCACGAGCTCGACGGGCTTGGGCTTGGCAGGGCTGGGCCGGACGGGGCCGCTGACGGCCTGGAGCCAGGCCGGGGAGAGCGGTCCGCTTGGGCCTGCGAGGCACTCGCCCTGGATCGTGCCGTCGGGCTGGACGTGCTCGGGGCACCAGTCGATCCCGTGGTTGTGGGCCCGTGGCTTGTCGTTCATCGCGGGCCTGCCTGGGTGGCGAGGGTGTGGGCGGCGGTCAGGGCCTGGTCGCGGTCGTGGTGGACGGAGTACAGGACCCCGCCGTGGGCGACGATCCACGGGGCTCCCTCGGGGACGGTGCCGTCGGTGTCGCGCCATCTGGTGGCTCGGAACCTGGGCGGGTCGAGTGCTGCGTCCTGCTGCGCTGCGAGGTCGGTGGTCGTCGTGGCGGGTCGCATGGTCCGCAGGGGTGCCGGTACGTCGTCGGTAAGCACCTGTCGTCCCCGGCGGCTTGAGGCCCAGGACTGTGCGAGGAGGTCGCCAGCGACGGCCAGGGTCTCGCGCAGCTCGGCGTCGTCCTGGGCGTCTCGCCAGGCGTAGAGCGAGACCACCACGTCGTCGAGCAGGCCGATGGCCTCGTCCAGGACGGTCATGGTCTCGGCCAGGGTGGGCACGTCGTCGTAGTCGTTCATCGGTTCGCCTCCAGGTGGTCGCCCGCCTGGCGGGCTCGGTTGTCGATGGGGATCACGTTGGTCGCGTCCCAGGGCGCGGTACCGGGCACCCAGCCGCGTCGGCAGAGCGGGCACCGGGGCTTGCCGTCGCGGGTCGGCTTCAGGCCGTCCTCGATGCCGTGTGGACACTCGGTGTCGGCGTCTCGCGCGTTGGAAGCCTGCGGTAGTTCTGAACGAAGTGAAGAACTACTTTGAGTCTCTTTAGAGACATGCGGCGGTTCACCGTGGCGCGGTCCACCGTGGCGCGGTGAACCGCCGCACGGTGCGACCTGGGAAGATGCACCGTTTCCGCTGGTCACACCGTGCGTGGAATTCCGCCGCACGGTGGAGGAGTTATCCACAGGCAGTCGAGACTCCCCCAGACGCTCCCGCAGACGGGCCTCCGCCTCCTCGGCGGGCATCGCGACCTCGCTCACGAGGACGTCGGTCACGAGCCGCCCACGGGGCCCAGAGCGCCGGATCATGTGCCGGTAGCCAGCGCCGTCGAGCTCGCGCAGCGCCGCGAGGAGCGCCGTCTGCCCGAGCCCGCGGCCCTGCAGGTCGCGGTAGCCCGCTGGGGACCCGTCAGGGCGCGCGAGGAGGACCGTGAGGACCCCGAGCGCCTGGTAGGACAGGCGCTCGTCGTAGACCGTCCGGTTGGGCACGCCGACCATGCCACGGCGCAGGACGAACGTCTTGCCCGCCCCGCTCACGACGCCGTCACCCGCCGGGCACGCTCCCGTGCGTGCCTGACCCGGGCGCCAGCCCGCAGGCACTCGTCACACTGGAACCCCTTGCCGGTGGACCGCCGGCGGCGGCTGGAGGCCGGGTGACCGCACGCCTGCGGCGGGTTCTCCACGCCCTCGCACGCCTCCACCAGACCCAGCGAGAACAGCAGCAGGCGCACGTCCGCCTCATCCCGCGAGTGCTCGACCACCGTCACAGCCGCAGCGTGGGCCATCTGCTCGGACACGTTCGGGGCCGTCGTCAGGTAGGTCCCACGCAGATCACCCACGGCAGGCCACCCACCCCACGAGCAGCAAAGCGGGCAGCGCGAGCGCAACCCCACCCAACAACGTGTTCCCCAGGGCACGAGCACGCGCATAGGCCTCGCGGCGCTCGACCGGCCACCTCGGCCCGCTCACAGGACCGAGTCCTCAGGGTGGATCGGACCCAACACAGACCGCACCACCCGCGTCAGCTCGTCATAGTGCTCACGAGAGATCAGATCCCGCACCAACAACCCAGCGGCGGCCCAAGCGGCGGCCGCAGCGGCGTCCCAAGCGGCGTCCCTGGCGGCGGCCCAAGCGGCGGCCGCAGCGGCGGCCCAAGCGGCGGCCGCAGCGGCGTCCCAAGCGGCGGCCGCAGGGGCGGCCCAAGCGGCGTCCCAAGCGGCGTCCCAAGCGGCGGCCCAAGCGGCGTCCCTGGCGGCGGCCCAAGCGGCGTCCCTGGCGGCGGCCCAAGCGGCGGCCGCAGCGGCGGCCGCAGGGGCGGCCCAAGCGGCGTCCCAAGCGGCGTCCGCGAGTGCGAGGGCCTCCTCCGGGGTCAAGGAATGCAGCACGTCGAGCAGCTCACCCACCTGAACAGCCTGCGGACCCACCATCGCCCTGCGGCGACGCGTCACGAACAGGTCAGCACTCATGCCCCGACCTCCTGCACCTGGCGGGGCTGGAGCAGGTCGGAGACCGGCAGGTCCAGCAGATCGGCGAGACGCTCCAGGTCCGCGAGCGTGAACGGGGTACGACCGGTCAACCGGTCAGATAGGGCCTGCTGAGACATGCCCAGCAAGGGCCCAGCGGTGCGCTGACTGACGCCCCGGCGACGCAGGTGCTCACGCACGGCGTCGGCGATGGCTGCTGTGAGATTCGTTGCCATGCCCGCAGTTGACCGGACTTCTCGGTCAGATCAAAATCGACACGCCGAACGTCACTCACATGGGCTCTCGTGCAACTACCGGCTTTGGCGGTACTGTGCGGGCATGACAACGACAGCAGCAGGATCAGAGTGGGATGACCTGACCGACGTGGTGACGTCGAACGTGCGCGCGGAGATCGCGCGGCGGCGGCTCTCGCAGCGGCGCGCGTGTGTTGGGCTTGGCCTGTCTCAGCAGGCGCTGTCCGACCGGCTCACAGGCCGAGTGCGGCTTACGATCGATGACCTTGCTCGGTTCGCGAGCTTCCTTGGACTCGAACCGAGCGAACTGCTGGTGCGCCATCAGGGACTCGAACCCCGAACCCGCTGGTTTGGAGCCTCCGTGATCGACCTCGCGGCCTGGCGGGCAGCGCGCTCGATCGACTCATCGGCCATGGCGGTGTCGGCATGAGCGTCGAGCTGCTGGAGATGATCTGCCGCGACCTGGCGGCGCTGCACGCGCTCGGCGCGGACGAGTGCTGCGTCGAGGACGGGCAGCGGTGGCCCTGCCACACCGCGACCTACCTGCCCATGCCGTTCCTGCGGAGCGCGTCGTGAGCCGGGCCCGGGCCGCGATGCCGGCACTGGCTGAGGTCGGCGGCGGTGGCCTGTCGGTGGTCGACGTCGTGGGCGACGACGCCCCGGCCGTCCCGCCGGTCCCGGCGGGCATCCTGGACGTGGAGCACGCACGCGCGCTGACGGACCGGATCAGGCTGACGGCCTCCACGATCCGCGAGCGCTGGGAACGGCTCGTGCAGCTCGTGGAGCAGGCCAAGGACGGCGGGGTCGCCCAGACCCTCGGCTATGCGTCCTGGACCGCGTACCTCGCCGACGTGCTCGGCGGGCAGCTGCGCCTTGCCGGGCCCGAGCGTCAGGAGTGGGTCGCGTACCTGACCGGGCAGGGCATGTCCACGCGCGCGATCGCACCGATCGTCGGGGCCTCGCCCAAGACCGTCGCCCGCGACGTCGCGGCGAGCAGGCCCGAGCCTGTGTCAGGTGACACACCTGCCCCGGTCGTGGTCGGGCGCGACGGCAAGGCGTACCCGCGGCCACGGTTGACCGTGGTCGAGCCGCCCACGGCCCAGCAGGGCTCCGTCCTGGACGTGCAGCCGTCCCTGGCCCTGGACTCGCTCGACGCTGCCCCGGAGGGGTTCCCGGCGATGCCCGAGGTCGCGACGTTCCTGGAGCCGGTGATCGGGCGCGCCGAGCAGGTCTACCGGCAGGCCGAGCTGCACGGCCCGGTTGCGGCGCTCGAGGCGGTGCGGGCCAAGGCCGGGGAGTCGTGCGCGTACTGGCTGCGTACCTGGCTGCGCACGGAGGCCCGGCCGGACCTCGAGCGGGCCACGCTGTGGGCCGAGATCGACGCGCGGTGCGACCGGGCCGCGCAGCGCACCGGAAGTCCACGCTGACCAGCGGGTGAGCACCCATGGACGGGACATCGGCGCTCAAGATCGAATCGGTTGAAACCGATGGTGTCACCGTGCCATGGGAAAAGGAGATCAGCGCCTGGGAAACCGCGCTGAGGGCCGCTGGGCGGTCCGCGCAGACGGTCGGGCTGCGGACGTACCACCTGCGCCGTTTGGGCTCGTGGGCGGGCTGTACGGGGCCGTGGGCCCTGACCTTGGACGACCTGCTCACCTGGACCGGGTTGCAGGACTGGCGACCCGAGACGCGACGCTCGGTCCGGGCGTCGCTGCGCGCATTCTGGCGGTGGGGGGTGGCGACCGAGCGCACCACCGTCGACGTCGCTGCGGGGCTCCCGGCCGTGCCGCCGGCAAAGCCCGACCCACGCCCGGCTCCGCCTGAGGCCGTCGTGACGGCCCTGAGTGAGGCGGACGAGCGCGTGTGGTTGATGATCCGTCTCGCGGTCGAGCTCGGGATGCGCCGCGGTGAGGTCGCCCAGGTGCACACCCGCGACCTGAGCCGGGACCTGCTCGGCTGGACGCTGCACGTGCACGGCAAGGGCTCACGCAACCGGGACGTGCCCCTGCCGGACTCCCTCGCGCGGGCGCTGCGCAGACTGCCCGACGGGTGGGCGTTCCCCGGGGCCGATCACGGGCACCTGTCGGCCCGGTGGGTCGGGCGGCTCGTGGGCAGGCTCCTGCCGGTGGGCGTGACGATGCACCAGCTACGGCACCTGTGCGCGACCGAGCTGCACGACGCGACCCACGACCTGCGCGCCATTCAGGAGCTGCTCGGCCACGCATCCGTGGCCACCACCCAGCGGTACGTCGCGGTCAGGCCAGACACGGTGCGTGCCATGGTCGCCGAGCGCTCCGCCCGCTGGGCGGCATGACGGCTCACTTGTCGAGGTGCCGGTCCATCCGGCGCACGAGGTCCTGCACGGCCGTGCCCAGGTAGGTCGTGGCGGTCTCCAGGGCCGTCACCCGGTCGTACATGCTCGAGCCGTGGTTCGGTCGGGTCTGGTGCCCGATCGCGTCTACCTGGCGGCGCGTGCGCCGGTTCTGGACCATGCCCGCGATGGCCACGATCGTCGGTGGTGTCGCTGCGATCAGGGCCACCGTCACGTCGTCGCTCACGACCCCAGGGTCAGGGTCGGCCGGTACGCGGTGCCCAGCCCGGCGTTGAGCAGCCCCAGGGGCCCCAGGACGGCCCCGGCGAGCGCGGCAGCGGTCACCGTGTCCAGGCTCCCCAGGATCACCAGGACGCCGAGGGTGGCGAGCGCGGCCACGTTGACGATCAGGGACCCGACGTAGACGGTGGTGCGCACCTGGGGGCTGAACACCGGGGCGGCGGGGTCGGTGGCGGTGTGGGTCATCGGGTCACCTGCTCGACCAGGCGCGCCACGTCCACGCGCGCATCGATCAACCAGTCACGGGCCTGCGCGGGACCCAAGCCGTCCTTGGCCGGCAGGACCACCGTCCACGGGTCGGGCGTGTCGGTCTTGCGCTGGTTCCGGGCGAGGCGGAACTCGGCGTTGCGCAGCAGCTTGGCGACCTCATCGGCGATCACCACCCGGATCTGGTACAGGTCTGCGGTGGTCAGCGGCATCGGCTTGTCCTTACTCTCGGGGGTCTGGTGCTGGTCGCGGGTCTGGTCGTAGACCCAGTGCCACAGCTCGGCCGCGATGGTGCGGAACCAGCCGTGCGCGTTCATGGTCGGCTCGTCCGCGGTGGCCCACGCGAGCAGGTCCCCGCGCAGGTCGAGCGCCAGCGCCCACCCGTGGTCGGACGTGCCCGGGCGAGCGGCCAGACCGCCGGCGTTGGGCGGGTCGTCCCAATAGCGCTCCTGGCGGGCATAGTCCCGGTAGGAGTCGGCGATGGTGGTCGGGCCCACCGGTAGGTGCGTGAGCAGCGACAGGCGCGTCAGGGACGCCCCGGCAGCCCGGGTCAGGCGCACCGGGCGACCCCACGCATCGGTGCCCAGGGTCACCAGCAGATCGGCGGGCAGCTTGCCGTTGAGGATCGGCACTCTCAACCTCCCATGTTCGCGGACTCGTCGGGGTGGTCCCGCACGGTCAGGGTCGTGATGCCCTGCAAGGGCCGGTGCTCGACCCGGGCAACCAGGGCCCGCTCCATGTTCAGCGGGTCGGACTGGTGGAACAGGCGCACCTGGTCACCCACAAGCTGCCAGTAGCGGCCCACCGTGGTCAGGGTCACCTCCCGACCGCGGGACTTCATCCGGCGCAGCAGGGCCGCGGCCTGCCGGGTGTTGGCCGTGGTGGTCGATTTCACGTCGTTGCGCACCGTGAGGGTCTTGTGCGGGGCGGGGATCGTGAGGTCGCGCGCCGACCCGGTGACCTTGTGATCGACCCCGGCGGTGTCGGTCCACTCACTGACCACCTGGATCGCGTCGGCCCACCCGTCGCGGGAGTTGGTCGCGTCCACGGTCAGGATCAACCCGCCGTCGTAGGTGACCAGCTCGTCGTCCCCGTGGGCGGTTGTCCAGTCGTCGGGTCGGGCCGACCAGTACAGCTCCTGGGTGTCCAGGGACCGCAACCACCCACCGGCCAGCTCGGACAGGTCTTGCGCCTTGGCCCACATGTCGTCGCCGGGCGCGACCGTGACCTCAGCCCCGAGGGTGCTCACCGCGGGGTCGGGGCCATCGGTGAACACCGCGCAGGTCGAGCTGGACGCCCACGCCACCAGGTGGTCGAGCGCGGCGCGCGGGGCGGTACTCGCGGTGTAGGTGTAGCTCGTGTCCCACGGGGAGGCGTCCTGCAGCACGGCCTCAGCGGACGCGAGCTCCAGGGTCATGGTGTCCTGGTCACCCCCGCGCGACAGGCGACGCGAGCGCACCCACAGCCGCCAGGGGAACTCGACCGGGACACCGGTCAGCGGCCACGGCGCGTAGGTGACCCGCACGGTGGCGCGCACCAGGCGGCGCGGGTCCAACCAGGTCAGCACGTCCAGTTCCGGGATGGGCGCGACGATCTGCGCCTGCGTGTGCGGCGACCAGCCCTCATCCATCACGATGGTGGCGTCGAGGATCTCGGGCAGGACGTAGGTGCCCCCGACCCCATCGACCCGGTCCAGGCTCACGGTCACGACGTGGTCGAGCCCCCCGGCGGCCACCGCAGCGGCCAGACCCCGTGAGTGCCAGTCGGTGTGCGCGGTCCACCCGTAGTCGGTCATGCGGTCACCTGCTGGTAGTCCACGGCCACGGTCCACACCACGGGGTGCTCCGGGTTGCCGGTCTTGTGCTCGACCTCGGTCGCGGTGCCCGTGGGCCAGTGGGTCAGGTGCTCGTCTCCCATGCGCAGGGTGGCGACCCACGGGGTGGAGTACCGGTAGGTGTTCGCGTACACGTCGAGCACCGCGTCC
Organism: Actinotalea sp.; assembly: GCF_041597215.1. Classification (GTDB taxonomy): domain Bacteria; phylum Actinomycetota; class Actinomycetes; order Actinomycetales; family Cellulomonadaceae; genus Actinotalea. The sequence goes on along the minus strand of NZ_JBFHHB010000041.1, from coordinate 3,770 downwards.
CGGTCCTCGCGGGTCGGGCACAGGTAGGTGATCGTGCCGGCGGCGCGGCGCGGCGGGCGGGGGATCACCACCGGCTCGGCGGCGTTCAGCGGCCACAGGACCACCGTCCCGGACTCCTGCTCGCGGGTCAGGTCCAGCACCGGCGGCAGGGGACCGGCGACCACGTCCCGCGCCGAGAGCCACCAGCCCGACACGTTGAGCGCGGTGGTCGCCGCCGCGCTCGTGCCGGTCAGGGCATAGGTGATCGGGCCGGTCAGCGACGGGCTCGTGTCAAGGATCGACGCCGACCCGTTCAACGGCCAGGTGCTCCCCAGCAGCTGGACCTCGTGCGTGCCCTGAGCATCGGTGCGGGTCAGCCCGGTGGCCTTGTACTGGTAGTCCCCGTCGAAGTAGGGGCCCGCCGTGGCGGACTTCTCGAACAGCAGCCCGCACACGTCCAGGTCCTCGCCGGGGTCCCACGACCCCGTACCGGTCAGCGCCACCGACTCGATCACCACGCGCGCGTAGGCCGCGCCGGCGGGGGCCACCGCTGCGTTGATCGGCGGCAGGGTCAGCGACCAGTCCGACGCCGAGACGTACTGCTCGGTGCCGGAGACGTTGCTGATCGATGCCTGCGAGCTGTTCAACCAGTTGATCCGTAGGCGCAGATAGTGGGTCTGGTTCAAGGGACGCACCGCGGCCACCGCAGCCGAGTAGGTCTGTCCCGGGGTGATCCCTGGGACCACGTACACCAGGCCACCGGTGCCGGTGCTGGAGGTGGTCCACCGGGCACGGGCGAAGGTGGGGTGCGGTAGGAACGTGGCCGACGAGTCGGCCCGCTCCACGGTGAACGCTCCACCGTTGGTGAACCCGGACCACCCGTCCACGTTGTTGATCGCGCAGGGGTTGGCACACAGGTTCGTCCGGGTCGCACCCGACAGCTGGGCCGACGACTGGGAGGAACCGGGCTGACCCAGCCACGAGTAGAACGGGTGGTTGATCTGGACGCTGACCGATGCGGTGTCCAGCTGGGGGGTCAACGTCAGAGAGCTGCTCACTGGACCACCGATCCGATCCGGCCCGACACGGTGACGGTGGGCCTGAAGTTACGTAGCTGCCGCTCGATCTGGGCCAGGTCGGCGGTGACCGTCACGGTCTTGGACGCGGGCAGCTCCTCGATCGTGCGGCCCAGCCCGTCGAACTTCCCGCGCAGGTCGGTGATCGCGCCCTGCGTCTCGCGGGTCGTGGAGTTGGTCGCGTTCAGGTAGCGGGCCTGCGCCTCTTGCGCCGAGACGAACGTCGACTCGTTCTGCTCCAGGGCGTCGCGCAAACGGCCCAGGTCCCCGAGCTGCTCGATGGCCGCATCGGCGACCACCGCGTTGGACGACGTGGCCTTGTCGCCCACCTCGGCGTACCGGTCCACCACCGTCTGCAGGGCGGCGGCGCGCGCGTCCTGGTCCCCGGCGAACGCTCTCGCGAGCTGTGCCTCACTGATCCCGGTGGAGGAGGCCAGGGCCTGCAGGTCGGCCATCTTGATGGTGGCGTCCTCCGCGCCGGTGTAGATCTTCTGCAGCTCGGTGGAGATGTACCCCTCGGTCAAGAACGTCTTGCCGGACTCGATCAGGTCCTCGGTCATGCTGGTGATCTGCTCGCGGACCCGCTCACCCTCACCCTGCAGGGTCGCGTAGATCGCGCCGATGCCGGCAGCGGCCACACCCGCGGCAAGGCCGATCCCCGGGATGCTGCCCGCCAGCCCGCCCAGGGTGCCCTGGACCAGATCGATCGCGGAGTCCATGTCCCCGGAAAAGCTGCTGGCGACCTCGGAGAAGTTGGCCCCCGCCTCCTGCTTGAACTCGTCGGTCGCCTGCTCGGCGCGGCGGGTGCCCTTGCGGGTCTCGTCGCCGAGGGCGTCGCCCGCGGTCTTGGCCTTGCGCTTGACGTCGTCCAGCGCCTGGGTGAGGTCCCGGTCGATGACCCGGTCTGCGTCGCGGGCAGCGTCCTCGGCCTTGCCGAGCCCGTCGGACAGGTCCTCGAGTGAGTCGGCGGTGCGGTCGAGTCCGCGCTCGGCGTCCTGGGTTTTGGCGTCGATCTCGATCTCGATCGGGCGGCCCATCAGTGTCCCTCCATGGCGTCGTAGATGCGCTTGTTGATCCCGGTGACCCAGACCCCGATCAGGCGCGGGATGGTCTTGGACACGGCCGGGTACACGACCCAGCCGGATCGCTTGGCCGTGGGCAGCTGCGCGGCCGCGCGGCGGGTGACCGTGTGCTGCTTGCCGAGGGTTGAGGTCCGCGCGTACCGGGTGAAGTTGGCGCGGCGGTGGGTGCCGAACTCGAAGGGGCGCGCGAGGTCGGAGACCACTCCCCCGCCGGTCGTGGTGCGGTTCGATGCCCCGGCGACCAGCCGCAGGGGCAGCCCCGCCTTGACCCGAGATCCCGTGCGGAATGCCTGCTGCTGCTCGACGCGTCGGGCACGGCTCGCACTGGTGGTCATCTCCCCGGTCCAGATCGGTCCGATCTGCGCGCGCTGTGCTCGGCGCAGCTCGTTCTTGAGGTCCTTGGGCAGGGACCGGAACGCCCGCTGAGCCGAGCGCACGCGCGCCCGGTCAGCGGGGTCCACGGTCAGCGGTGCCACGGGGGATCAGACCGCCGGGACCAGGGTGGGCTTGGCCGTCAGGCCCAGGGTCACGTTGAACGGGGCGACGGCGTTGACCTGCCCGCCGATCGCACCGGGCGTGATGATGACCTTCCCGGTGAAGGAGGGCCCGCTGCCGGCACGAGGGCGCAGCAGGTAGGGGCGGGTGTCGCCCTCGTTGTCGAACAGGAACCGGCACAGGCTCACGTCGGAGGACCAGTCCTGCGCACCGGCCAGGGTCGCGGTCCACGTGGCTGTGCTGACGTCGGAGTGGGTGTTGGCGCCGAGCCCGGTCCAGTTCACGGTGGAGGAGGTCGGGGTCAGGGTGACGGTGTCCACGTGCTTGCGGAAGTCGTTGTCGGTGTCGGCGACGGCGACGGCGTCGGCGGCCCCGAGGATGAGCTCGACGTCCTTGAGGACCAGGGGGCTGATCGGTGCGATCGGGGAGGGCATGGCGGACTCCTGTCAGTCGGTGGTGAGGTAGGTCGGGGCGGTCACGTCGAGGCGGGCAGCGAGGTACACGGCCTCACCGACCTGGAGGTTCAGGGGTGCGCTGACCTGCTGAACGGTCCAGTCGTGCGGACCGGCGAGCGCGTCCAGTGCGTCCTCGACCATGTCGGTCAGGGCCTGCTCCTGGTCGGGGTTCGCTCCTGGGCGCACCGTGAGGGTGACCTGGTAGCGCATCAGGCCGAACCGGTTCGGCTGGTCCGCGGTGGTCACCCACGGGTCTGCCTGCTCCAGCACGACGGCCGGTGGGGTGAGGCGTGAGGGCATGACCGCGTGGACCGTGCCGAGCCCGGCCAGGGCGGCGGCCAGGGCGTCCCGGGTCGCGGAGAGTCGTCCGCTGCTCACGAGATCCCCGCCTCGAGGAACCGGTCCAGGATCGGGTAGACCGCGATGAGGGGGTCACGTGCGACGCGCTGCGGGGTGGCCTCCAGGTCCCCGTAGACCGCTGCCCCGTTGGGCGAGACCTCCAGGGCGTGCAGACGGTCCGCGGCGTCCAGGGTGCAGCGGGTCATCATGGCGGGCTGGGCGGCGAGCAGCTCGGCGGCGCGCGCACCGGCGTACTGCTGCACGAGCGCATCGGCCTGGTCGTACAGCAGACCGAGCTCGTCGTCGGAGATCGACCCCTGCCCCGTGCCCGACGCGAGTCGGGC
>NZ_JBFHHB010000040.1:0-16825 GCF_041597215.1 Actinotalea sp. | reverse complement strand
CGCCCTCGAGGGAGAACCTCTTCTGGCCGACGAACTTCGTCTGCAGGAACGTCTCGAAGGCCTCGGCGGCGTTGAGTCGGCGCAGGATCCGCAGCTGGTCCTCGCGCGGGGTGCGGGCGTACCCGGCCTCGAGCCGCTCCTGGAGCCAGCGGCGCTGGCGCGGGTCCTGCAGGTGCATGTACTCGGCGCCGATGGTCCGGCAGTAGGAGTCACGCAGGAGCCCGAGGATCTCGCGGAGGGTCGCCTTCGGCTTGCCGGTGAACCCGGCGCTGGGGAAGACGCGGTCGAGGTCCCACAGGGTGAGCCCGTGGTTCTGGATGTCGAGGTCGGGGTGCTTGCGCTGGCGGTAGGCCAAGGGGTCGGTCTCGGCCATGAGGTGCCCGCGAGAACGGTAGGAGTGGATGAGCTCGGCGATCCGCGCGGGCTTGGCGAGCTCGGTGTCGGCGTCGACGGTGTTGTCCCGCACCCAGCGGACCGGCTCGTAGGGGATGCGCAGCGAGGTGAAGACGCGGTCGTAGAAGCCGCCGTCGCCGAGCAGCTTCGCCGAGATGATCCGCAGGAAGTCGCCCGACTGCGCGCCCTGGATGATCCGGTGGTCGTAGGTGGAGGTGAGCGTGAGGACCTTGGAGATGCCGAGCCGGGCGAGCTGCTCGTCCGAGGCGCCCTGGAACTCCGCCGGGTAGTCCATCGCGCCGACGCCGACGATCGTGCCCTGACCGGCCATGAGCCGCGGCACGGAGTGCACGGTGCCGATCGTCCCCGGGTTGGTCAGCGTGATCGTCGTCCCGGAGAAGTCCTCGACGGTGAGCTTGCCGGCACGGGCCTTGCGGACGACCTCCTCGTAGGCGGCGACGAACTGGCCGAAGTCCAGCGTGTCCGAGCGCTTGATGCTCGGGACGAGGAGCTGGCGCGTGCCGTCCGGCTTGGCGAGGTCGATCGCGAGCCCGAGGTTCACGTGCCCGGGGCTCACGACGGCCGGCTTGCCGTCGACGAGCAGGTAGCCCTGGTTCATCGCGGGCATGTCGGCCAGCGCCTCGACGATCGCGTAGCCGATCAGGTGGGTGAAGGAGATCTTCCCGCCGCGGGTGCGGGCGAGGTGGTTGTTGATCACGGTCCGGTTGTCGACCATGAGCTTGGCGGGTACCGCACGCACCGAGGTCGCCGTGGGCACCTCGAGGCTCGACTCCATGTTCGCCACGACACGTGCGGCCGGCCCGCGCAGCCGGTCGACGGTCTCGGCCTCGCGGGCGCTGGGGTGCTCGACGCGGGCGGCGGGCGGGTAGGCGTACAGCGCCGTGGCCGGCTGGGCCGCGGCGATCGGGCCCGTGAGCGTGCTCACCGGTTCCCTGGGGGTGCGCGGGAGGGTCTGCTCGGCGGAGCGCTCGGTACGGGCGGCGGGTGCCGGGCTCTCGTCCTGGGTGGTCGGCGCCTGCTGGGGCGGAGCGGCGGGTGCTGCCTGCGTCGCTGCCGCCCCCGAGGGCTCCTCGCCGGCGGCCGGCTTCGCGGCAGCGGCGGGTGCGGCGGTTGCCACCCCGTTGCTCCCGCCGCTCGGTTCGGTCACGCTCGGGGCAGCGGCGGTGGGCGTCCCGAGGTCGGTGCGTGGCCGGTAGTCGGCGAAGAAGTCCCACCAGGCGGGGTCGACGGACGCGGGATCAGCGAGGTACTTCTCGTAGAGCTCGTCGACGAGCCACTGGTTCGCACCGAACGCGGCCTTCACTGCGTCCGACCCACTCTTCTGCGACACGCGAGGACCGCCTCTTCCAACCCCGGACCAAAGGCCGTTGCTCGGCCTCTCTGCCCGCTCAGCCTAGGCCACCGCGCACCGGATCCGCGCCCTCGACGGGCCCTTCCTCCGGCCGGATCGGGGCGGTGCCGGGCGGGTGTCTACGACGGGTGTGGCCCTGGTCACGCGCTGGCAATCGACCCTCTCGCCAGGCCAAGTGCGGCCCCCAGGAGGGTCAGGTGATGTCACGTCGCAGCGTGGTGACCCGGGCGATCGCCGCGAGCCCGACGCCGTAGCCGACCAGGACGAGCAGCCCGCCCCACCACGTCAGCAGGGCACCGGGGTCGCCTGCCCCGTAGATGCTCGCCCCGGCGATCGCCTCCCCTGCCGCTCCCGGGAGCCAGCGCGCGATCCCGCTCAGGGACTCCACCGCGCTCAGGCCCAGCCGGACGAGGGGCTCGACGAACTGGGTGAAGGCGAGCAGGACGACGACCGCCGCGACCTGGTGCGTGAGCACCGAGCCGAAGCCCACGCCGACGAGGCACCAGACGGTGAGGGCCACGACCGAGAGCAGCAGGGTCTGCAGGATCGTGGGATCGGTGAGCAGCGTCTCCCGCCCGCGAACGGCGAGGACGGGCGCGCCGCCGAGCACCGACCCTGCCGTCCCTGCCAGCCCGAACATCAGGCCGACGGGGATGCTCGCCATGAGCTTGGCGACCAGGACGACGCCACGGCGCGGCTCGGCGAGGAAGGTGGGGGTGACCGTCATGTTCCGGTACTCCGAGGTGACCGAGAGCGCGCCGACGACGGCCGGGAACACGTAGCCGAGGGACGGCGCTAGCCCGTAGACCGTCCTCGCCAGCTCGGTGTCGCCGACCGGGAGGCCGAGGCCGGAGGTCTGAGCGGCTGCGGGGTCGGTGTACGCGAAGGCCATCACCGCTCCGAGGAAGGCCATGTACGCGGCCATCCCGATGAGGAGCACCCACCACAGCCGGGTGGTCACGAGCTTGCGGTACTCGACGCGGAGGGCGGCGCTCATCGGGCACCTGCCCCGTGCGCCGTGGTGGAGGCAGCGGGTGGTTCGCCCGGGTCGGAGGTCAGGCGGAGGAAGGCAGCCTCCAGGTCGACGACGTCGGTCGTCAGCTCGTGGAGCTCCAGCCCCGCCGCGAACGCCGCGTGGCCCACCTCGGCGGCTGTGACCTCCTCGAGGACGGCGGTTCCCGCCTCCTCGGCGCCGGCGTGCCGGGCACGGCTCGCCCCGGGCCAGCGCTCGGCGACGAGGCGGGCGAGCCCGTCGGCGTCGGGGGAGGTGACCCGCACCTGGCGTCGGGTGAGGGCCGCGAGGTCCCGGAGCGAGGAGCTGTGGACGAGGCGACCTCGCGCGATGATCACGACCTCGTCGACGGTCTGCTGGACCTCGGACAGCACGTGGCTGGAGACCAGGACGGTCCGACCCTCGCCTGCCAGGTGGCGGAGGAATCCGCGCAGCCAGGCGATGCCCTCGGGGTCGAGGCCGTTCGCCGGCTCGTCGAGCACGAGCACCTGGGGGTCACCGAGCAGGGTGGTGGCCAGCCCGAGGCGCTGCCGCATCCCGAGGGAGAACTCCCCGACCCGACGGTGCGCTGCCGCCCCCATGCCGACGAGGTCGAGGACCTCGTCGCAGCGGCGGTCCGGAACCGCGACCTGCGGCGCGTACATGCGCAGGTGGTCACGTGCCGACCGTCCGGGATGGAAGCTCGCCGCCTCCAGCGCCGCTCCCACCGTCCGCATCGGCCGGGGGAGCTCGCCGTACGGCACGCCGCCGATGGTGGCCGTACCGGCGCTCGGGCGCACGAGCCCGAGCAGCATCCTCAGCGTCGTGGTCTTGCCGGCACCGTTGGGGCCGAGGAAGCCGGTCACCCGGCCGGGGACGACGCTGAAGGAGAGGTCGTCGACCGCCGTGACCGCGCCGAAGGACTTGGACAGGTGCGTGATCTCGATGACGCCGGGGTGCGTTCCGCTCACCGGGGCACGGTATCGCTCCGCTGGTCCTGCCGGAGGGGGATCGTCACCCGCATGTCGCATCCCGATGGCGTGTCAGCGACCTCGACGGTCCCGCCGTGCAGCAGGACGGCCCAGCGCACGATGGCGAGCCCGAGCCCCGTCCCCCCGGTGCTGATCTGGCCCGTGGTGGTCGGTGCGTTGCCGCGCGTGAAGCGCTCGAACACGGCCCGGCGCTCGCCGACGGCGATCCCGGGTCCCTCGTCGATCACGTCGAGCACCATCTGCGAGCCGGTCCGTCGCGCCCGCACGAGGATCCGGCCACCGGTCGGGGAGTGCCGCACGGCGTTGTGCAGGAGGTTGGCCACCACCTGGTGCAGGCGCTGGGCATCGGCCTGCACGGTGAGGTCGGCCGGTTCGACGGTCACCTCGAACTCGAGCGCCTTGCGGGGCGAGACGAGCCGAGCGCCGGCGACGGCCTCGTGCAGGAAGGCGTCGAGCGGGACGGCGGCCGGTTCCACCTTGACCGCCCCCGCCTCGAGCCGCGAGAGGTCCAGGAGGTCGGTGACCAACCGCCCGAGCCGTTCGGTCTGGGCCAACGCCACCTCGAGCGTCGACCGGTCCATCGGGCTGACGCCGTCGACCATGTTCTCCAGCTGTGCCTGGAGGGCGGCGACCGGGGTGCGCAGCTCGTGCGAGACGTTCGCGACCAGCTCGCGGCGGAGCGTGTCCGCCTGGGCGAGGTCGTCCGCCATGGTGTTGAACGCTCCCGCGAGCTGTCCCACCTCGTCCCGGCTGCTCGCCCGGACCCGCACCGAGTAGTCGCCCTGTGCCATGGCGCGGGCCGCTGCCGTCATCTCCCTCAGGGGTGAGGTCATCCCGTGAGCGAGCACCTGGACGGCGATGACGGACACGACGACCGCGAGCGGGAGCGTCCACCGCGGTCCGAGGTGGTTGTACAGCCCGATCCAGGTGAGGAATGCCGCGAGCGTGACGGTCGCCGTGACGAGCACCCCGAGCTTGATCTTGATCGAGGAGAGGCTGTCCAGAGGCCGTACGTCGAGGCGGGACCGGACGGCGTGCCGCGGAGCGCTCATGATCCCGGGGTCGGCTCGAAGGCGTAGCCCACGCCGTGCACCGTGCGGATGAGGTCCGGGCCGAGCTTGCGGCGGAGCGCCTTCACGTGGGAGTCGACCGTGCGCGTCCCGCTCGCATCGATCCAGTCCCAGACCTCGGCGAGCAGCTTCTCCCTGGTCAGCACGGTGCGGGGGCTCGTCGCGAGGGTCATCAGCAGGTCGAACTCGGTGGGGGTGAGGTGGATCTCGGCCCCGGCGCGGCTCACCCGTCGCTGGGCGCGATCGATCACCACGTCTCCGGACACGATCGTGGGCAGCGTCGACTGCCGGGCGGCGAGCTGCGCCGAGCGCTCGACGCGGCGCAGCAGGCTCCGCGTCCGGGCCACGAGCTCGCGCATCGAGAAGGGCTTGGTCAGGTAGTCGTCGGCGCCGACGCCCAGGCCGACGAGCATGTCGGTCTCGTCGTCCCGGGCGGTGAGCATGATCACCGGGATGGGGTGCTCGGCCTGGATCCGACGGCAGACCTCGAGGCCGTCGAGACCGGGCAGCATCACGTCCAGCACGACGACGTCGGGGAGGATCCGCAGGGCCGTCTCGACAGCGGTGATGCCGTCCGCCGCGATCTCGGCCGTCCAGCCCTCCGCGCGCATCCGGTGCGCGACAGCGGTCGCGATGGCCGGCTCGTCCTCGACCACCAGCACGAGAGGTGTCGCGCGCCCGGCCCCGTCGATCGTGTTCGCCATGAGGCCAGCGTCGCACAGCCGGTTATGCTCTCTGCACGATGACTTGCCGGAGGACTGCACTGTGCTGAGCGAGTGGCTCTTGGTCCTTCTCGGCGTCGGCCTGACGGTCGGCACGGCGCTCTTCGTCGCGGCCGAGTTCGCGCTCGTCACGCTCGACCCCGCGCTGGTGGACCGGGAGGTCCAGGAGGCGTCGGCCCGAGGAACGGCGAGCCGCTCCTCCCAGTCCGTCCGGCGGGCGCTCTCGACCCTGTCGACCCAGCTCTCCGGGGCGCAGGTCGGCATCACCGCGACGACGATCCTGCTCGGGTACACGACGCAGCCGGCGATCGCCCGGCTCGTGGTGGCCGGCCTCGGCGACACGACGCTGAGCGACGGGGTGGCGACCGCGATCGCGGGGATCCTCGCCCTGATCCTGGTCAACGGCTTCTCGATGCTCTTCGGCGAGCTCGTGCCGAAGAACCTCGCGCTGAGCCGCCCGTGGGAGACCGCCGTGGCCGTCTCCCGGGCCCAGGTCGGCTTCAGCTCCGCGCTGCGCCCGGTGATCTCTGCGCTCAACGGCACGGCGAACGCGCTGCTGCGGCGGGTCGGCGTCGAGCCGCGCGAGGAGCTCTCCGGCGGGCGGTCCGCGCAGGAGCTGGTCACTCTCGTGCGTCGATCGGCAGAGGTCGGGACGCTCGACGTCGGGACCGCCACGCGACTGACCAACTCCCTCGAGCTCAACACGCTGGTCGCCGTCGACGTGATGACCGACCGCACCCGGATGGTCGTCGTGCGGCGAGACGCGAGCGCAGCAGAGGTCGTCGACCTCGCACGGGCCTCCGGCCACTCACGCTTCCCCGTGATCGACTCCTCGCACGACGACGTCGTCGGCGTGGTCCACCTGCGCAAGGCGATCGCCGTCCCGTTCGACCGTCGCGCCGAGGTCCCGGCGGCTGCCCTGATGGACGAGGCACCCCGGGTCCCCGAGACCGTCCGCCTGGGCCCGCTCCTGGTCGAGCTGCGCGGCCTCGGCCTGCAGATGGCCCTCGTCGTGGACGAGTACGGCGGCACGGCCGGCCTGGTCACCCTCGAGGACGTGGTCGAGGAGATCGTCGGCGAGGTCGCGGACGAGCACGACCCGCGCCGGGCCGGCGTCTACCGCGCAGGCGCGGGCTGGAACGTCCCCGGCCTGCTGCGCCCGGACGAGCTCGACGAGAGCACCGGGCTGGTGGTCCCCGACGACGGCGCCTACGAGACCCTCGGCGGGCTCGTCATGGCCGTGCTCGGGAGGGTCCCGGAGGTGGGTGACTCCGTCCTGACGGGTGGCGTGCGACTGACCGTCGTGCGGATGGACGGCAGGCGGGTCGACCGGATCGGCGTCCTGGCCGAGCAGGGGACGGAGGAGGACGCATGAGCACAGGGATGGCACTGGGCCTCGCCGTGCTCCTGCTGGCCGGCAATGCGTTCTTCGTCGGCGCCGAGTTCGCGATCATCTCCGCGCGGCGCAGCGCGATCGAGCCGCTCGCCGAGGCGGGCTCGCGCCGGGCGCGAGTGGTGCTGTGGGCGATGGAGCACGTCTCCCTCATGCTCGCGTGCGCGCAGCTCGGCATCACCATCTGCTCGACCTCGCTCGGTGTGGTCGCCGAACCGGCGATCGCTCACGGGCTCGAGGTCCCCCTCCACGCGCTGGGGCTGCCCGAGGCCGCGACGCATCCGATCGCCTTCGTCGTCGCCCTCGGGATCGTGGTCTACCTGCACGTGGTGCTGGGCGAGATGGTGCCCAAGAACCTCGCCGTCTCCGGTCCCGACAAGGCCGTGCTCTGGTTCGGCCCGCCGCTGGTCTGGATCGCGCGCATCCTGCGTCCGGTGATCGTGGTCCTCAACCACATGGCCAACCATCTGCTCCGGCAGTTCGGGGTCGAGCCCAAGGACGAGGTCGCCTCCGCGTTCACCGCGCAGGAGGTCCAGTCGATCGTCGAGCGCTCGCGTGCGGAGGGGCTGCTCGACGACGCCCATGGCCTGCTCACGGGCGCGCTCCAGTTCAGCGACCGCACCGCCGGAGAGGTCATGGTGGCGACCGACGACCTCGTGGCCGTCCCGCTGGGCGCGAGCGCGGCCGAGCTCGAGCGTCTGGTCGCCAGGACCGGATTCAGCCGGTTCGTCGTGCAGGACGAGACCGGTGCGGCGATCGGCTACCTGCACCTCAAGGACGTGCTGTACGCCGGCGCAGAGGACCGTGACGACGCCATCCCGCTGTGGCGTGTGCGCGCGCTCGCGGAGGTGCACGCCGACGACGAGGTGGAGGACGCGCTTGCGGAGATGCAGCGCTCCGGCGCGCACCTCGCCCGAGTGGTCTCCGAGGGCGGCGACGTGCTCGGTGTCGTCTTCCTCGAGGACATCCTCGAGGAGCTCGTCGGCGAGGTCCGGGACGCCATGCAGCGGGGCCAGCTCTGAGGATGTGACGTAGGCGACGCTCGGCGACGTGGATTCCGCGTCGCCGAACCGTTACTCTTCTGTAATCACCCCGGCGGCCCTCGTACCCCCATACGCGGCCGTCGCCCCCTGACAGATCGACGACTCACCGCCGCGCGCAGCGCGGCCCGACCCGGAGGTCCCGTGGAGGCAGCGCACACCGAGACGGCGTCCGCTCCGGCCTCCCGTCGCGACCGCCGTCGAGCGGCATCCCGGCCTCGTCGTCGTCTCCACCCCGCTGTCGCCGTGCGTGCGTTCGTGGTGGGCTTCCTCGCCGTCGGGACGATCGGCGTCCCGGCCTTCGGCGCGATCGGCTCCGATACCTCGGGGGCCGGCGCCGAGCTCGCGGGCAGCAGTGCACCCTCCGCCTTCTCCGTGCTCTCCGCCGCAGCCGTGGAGAGCACGCCCACCTCGCTTCTCGCTCCCCTTCCCGAGGTCTCGCGGGACGCGGTGACCGTGAGCCGGTCCGTCGACCGCAACCCCCTTCCGACCTGCGACCCCTCGGTCGACCCGGGCCCGGCGAACGGCCAGATCGCCACGGACGACCTGTGCACCCTCTGGGACGGGACGAACATGCTCCGTGGCGACGCCGCCGTGGCCATGTCGGCGTTGAACGAGGACTTCACGGCGGCGATGGGCGAGCCGCTGTGCATCACGGACTCCTACCGCACGCTGGCCGAGCAGCAGCGCCTGGCCTACACCAAGCCCGGGCTGGCAGCTGCCCCTGGCACCTCGAACCACGGCTGGGGCCTCGCCGTCGACCTGTGCTCCTCGGTCACCTACAACAGCGCGAAGATCTCCTGGCTCACGGAGAACGGGCCCACCTACGGCTGGGCGAACCCCGCGTGGGCGCGTGCCGGGGGCTCCGGCGCGTACGAGCCCTGGCACTGGGAGTACGTCCCGGGCACCGAGGCCAAGGGCACCAACTGGGACTGAGCCGCCTCGGGTCCCTGCGGACCTGCGACCGGCCGGCTGGCCTCAGATCAGGGCAAGACCCCAGGTGACCTCGTGCTCGGCTCCCGGCTCCAGCCGGACCAGACGGTCGCCGGTGCGGAACGCGTCGGCCAGGCAGCTCATCGGCTCGGCGGCGACGCCGGTGCGGCACCACTCCGGGTCGCCCAGGTGGTCGCCGGTGCAGACCTGCCAGGTGTCCATGGACTCGTCCATCCAGACGGCGGCGGTGCGCCCGTCGGCGCCGGTCAGGCGGATCCAGGACAGTCCGTCCTCGTCGCGCAGCACGTCGACGTAGGCGTCGTCCAGGTCCAGGCCCCGGACCGGCCGCGGCTCACGCAGGTCGTAGCTGCCGTCGACGGGCGTGGTGCCCACCGGCAGGAGGCGGTCGTCGACCAGGACCCGGGTCGTGGCGTCGAGCCGGAGCGTGCAGTCGTCGATGGAACCGTCGCCCGGCGAGAGCCACGGGTGGAAGCCCACGCCGTAGGGAGCCGCCGTAGCACCGAGGTTGGTCGCCGTGGTCTGGACGTGCAGGCCGGTGGCGGTGAGCCGGTAGGTCGTGCGCAGCAGCAGGTCGAAGGGGTAGCCCCCGCTCGGGGCGAGGCGCAGCGCGAGGGTCACGGCCTGGCCGTCCTCGTGCCCGGCGTCCGCCACCTGCTCGACGGACCACCGTTGCCACATGACGAGGCCGTGGAGCGCCGTGCTGCGCTCCGGCTCGGAGATGTCCACCTGGTGGTCGACGCCGTCGAAGGTGTACCGGCCGTCACGCATCCGGTTCGGCCAGGGCGCGAGCACAGCCCCGTGGCCGGCCGGCGCCACGACGTCCTCGGGGAAGGGCGTGACGACGGGGCGTCCGGAGACGCTGTAGCTGCGCAGCTTCGCCCCGACGTCGGTGACCGTGGCCTCCTGGTCACCGAGCCGCAGCACGATCTGGAGGCCGGACAGGGGCGTGGGGGACGTCAGCGTGCTCACGGCTGAACGCTAGCGGTCGCGGCGCCCCGTGCCGTTCCCCGAGGTCCCGGGTGTGTCGTCTCAGCTCGCGCCGTCGAGCTCCCCGGCGAGCGCGTCGAGCTGGTCGGCGAGTGCGTCGAGCGCCGAGGCGACGGGCTCCCCGACCCTGTCGCCGAGCTCCGCCACCTTCGTCCTGGCGTCCTGGAGAGCGGCCTTGGCCTCGGCGACCTGCGTCGAGGCGGTCTCCCCTGCGGCCGAGGCGCTGTCGAGGGCTGCTCGCGCCTGGGCGATCGCCTCGTCCGCCGAGCCGGTGACGTCCGTCACCTGCGCGAGCGTGTCCTGGTCGAGACCGGCGTCCGATGCCGCGGCGGAGATGTCGTCGACGGCGCCTCTGGCCTTGTCGACCCCCTGCTGGACCGCCTGGCCGACCGAGTCCCAGTCGACGGAGTCCTCGGAGCAGCCGGTCAGCAGGAGCGCGGGGAGCAGCATCCCGGCTGCGAGCAGGGCGGCTGCCGGGCGCCTGCGGTCGTGACGAGCGGACATGGTTCCTCCTGCGGTGACGGGGCCAGGGCCCCAGTGTGCCCCGTGGACCTGGGAACGGGCCCGACGGTCCGGCGACGGCCACGCACGACGGTGGCCGGGCCCCCGAAGGGACCCGGCCACCGGGTGGGGTCGCCCGCCCGCGCGACCGGGCGTCGACCTCAGCGTCAGGACGCGGGGGTGGCCTCCTGGGTGGCCTCCTCCGGGGTGCCCTCCGCCGCGCGCCGTGAGCGCACGTCCGTCGTCGACGTGCCGTAGTACGCCGCGGTCATGATGTCCTTCATGTCGTCCAGCATCGGCATCCGCGGGTTGGCGGGTGCGCACTGGTCCTCGTAGGAGCGCATCGCGAGGTCGTCCAGCTTGGCCATGAAGGCCTCCTCGGACACGCCCTGAGCGGCGAACGAGTTCGGCATGCCGAGCTTGTCACGCAGCTCCTCCAGCGCCCGGGCGTAGGACTCGACGCCCTCCTCCGGGGTGCTGGCCTTGAGGCCGAGGTGCTGGGCGATCTGCTGGTAGCGCTCCGGAGCCACGTAGGACTCGTACTTGGGCCAGCTGTTGAACTTCGACGGGATGGTGCCGTTGTACCGGACGACGTGCGCGAGCAGCGTCGCGTTGGTACGGCCGTGCGCCAGGTGGAAGTTCGAGCCGATGGTGTGCGCCATCGCGTGCACGATCCCCAGGAACGCGTTCCCGAAGGCCATACCGGCGATCGTGCCGGCGTTGTGCATCTTCTCGCGGGCCTTGACCGCAGCCTCGCCGTTGTTGACCGACTCCGCGAGGTTCTCGAAGATCAGCTTGATGGCGTGCAGCGCGAGGCCGTCGGTGAAGTCGTTGGCGTAGACCGACACGTACGCCTCGGTGGCGTGCGTCAGGGCGTCGTATCCGGAGTCGGCGGCGACGGTGGCCGGCATCTTGCCGGTCAGCGCCGGGTCGATGATCGCGACGGTCGGGGTCAGGGCGTAGTCGGCGAGCGGGTACTTGACGCCCGTCTTCTCGTCCGTGATGACCGCGAACGGCGTGACCTCTGCACCGGTGCCCGAGGTGGTCGGGATGCAGACGAGCTTGGCCTTCTCACCCAGGGCCGGGAACTTGAAGGCACGCTTGCGGACGTCGAAGAACTTCTCGCGCATGTCGGCGAAGACGATCTCCGGGTGCTCGTAGCGCAGCCACATGACCTTGGCGGCGTCCATCGGCGAGCCACCGCCGAGGGCGATGATCGTGTCCGGGCCGAACTCGCGCATCTGCTCCGCACCGCGGTCGACCGACTTGATCGACGGCTCGGGCAGGACGTTGTCGATGATCTGCAGCGAGACCTTTTCGTCACGACGTCCGAGGATCTCGATGATCCGGTCGACGAAGCCGAGCTTGGTCATCGTCGCGTCGGTGACGATCGTCACGCGGTGGATGTCGGGCATGTCCGCGAGGTAGCGGATCGCGTTCGGCTCGAAGTACGTCTTGGCCGGGACCTTGAACCACTGGAGGTTGTTGTTGCGACGACCGATGCGCTTGATGTTCACCAGGTTGACCGCCGAGACGTTGTTCGAGACCGAGTTGCGGCCGTGCGAGCCGCAGCCGAGGGTCAGGGACGGGATGAAGGCGTTGTAGATGTCGCCGATGCCGCCCTGCGAGGAGGGCGAGTTCCAGATGATGCGGGTCGCCTTGACGCGGGTGCCGAACTCCTCGACCAGGTCGACGTCCTCGGAGTGGATGGCGCCGGAGTGGCCCAGTCCGTCGAACTCCACCATCTGCTCGGCGAGCTTGATCCCGTGCTCGGTGTTCTGCGCGCGCAGGACCGCGAGGACCGGGGCGAGCTTCTCGCGCGTCAGCGGCTCGGCGGGGCCGACCTCGGGCACCTCGGCCATGAGGATCGTCGCGTCGGCCGGGATCGTGAAGCCGGCCTTCTCGGCGATCCACTGCGGGGTCTGGCCGACGACGGCGGCGTTGAGCTTCGCGCCGCCACAGTTCGCGCTGTTGGCCTCGACACCGAAGATGAAGTTCTCGAGCTTGGCCTTCTCCTCGGCCGAGCAGACGTACGCGTGCAGCCGCTTGAACTCGGCCATCGCCTCGTCGTAGATGTCGGTGTCGAGGATGACGGCCTGCTCCGAGGCGCACACCATGCCGTTGTCGAAGGACTTCGACATCGTCACGTCGTTCACCGCGCGCTTGAGCTTGGCGGACTTGTGGATGTACGCGGGGACGTTGCCGGCGCCGACGCCGAGGGCGGGCTTGCCGCAGGAGTACGCGGCGCGAACCATGGCGTTTCCGCCGGTGGCGAGGATCAGCGCGACGCCCTCGTGGTTCATCAGCTCGCTCGTGGTGTCCATCGACGGCGTCTCGACCCACTGGATGCAGTTCTCGGGCGCGCCGGCGGCGACGGCAGCGTCGCGGACGATCCTGGCCGCGGCGACCGAGCACTCCTGGGCGGAGGGGTGGAACGCGAAGATGATCGGGTTGCGGGTCTTCAGCGCGATGAGCGACTTGAAGATGGCGGTCGAGGTCGGGTTGGTGACCGGGACCATGGCGCAGACGACGCCGACGGGCTCGGCGATCTCGACGATGCCCGTGATCTCGTCACGGGAGACGATGCCGACCGTCTTGGCGGAGGCCATCGAGTTCGTCACGTGCTCGCAGGCGAAGATGTTCTTGACGGCCTTGTCCTCGAAGACACCGCGACCGGTCTCCTCGACGGCGAGCTTGGCGAGCTGGCCGTGCTGGTTGAGCGCCGCGACGGAGGCCTTCTTGACGATGTGGTCGACGTCGGCCTGCGTGAACGAGGCGTAGGCGGACAGGGCCTTCGTCGCGTTCGCGACCAGGCTGTCGACCGGCGAGGTCGGGGCGATGGCCTCGGCGTCGCCGACGGCCTTGGTGCGAGGGGCTCGTGTACTCACGGCTTCTCCCGGTTGTTCGGAGGGGTGGAGGATCACCGTTGACCCAGGAACGACGCTACGTGGCGTCGGTGCCGCGCGCGTGTGCCATAGGTCCGGGGCGTCCCGTGCTAGTGAGGCTACCTGCCCATGACGAAAGACCCAGGGGGAGGGGTGCGACCTGCAGATCTGTGGCTGGCACTCGACGGGGGAGAGTGCTAATAATGAAGTCGTAGCACCCGGGCGGGAACGGCCCCGCCCGGGGCGCGACGAGCCCTCGGACGGTCCGGGGGCTCCGCGAGGAGGTGATCCGCGTGGCTACCCGCTTGTACCCCTTCACCGACCCGTCCCGCTGGATGGAGGACGTCGTCGGTGCCCTGCGTGAGGCGCCGTCCGTGGCCGGCATGCCGATGGACCTGTACCGCGCAGGCGACCACTACGTGCTGCACGTCGACCTGCCGGGCGTGGACCCGGGCAGCATCGACGTCAACGTCGAGGACCGCACCCTGACCGTGCGCGCCGAGCGCACGGCACGCACCGACGCGGACGCGCAGTGGCACCTGCGCGAGCGCGCCTCGGGCACCTACGTCCGCCAGCTGACCGTTGGCCGCGGGCTCGCGCTCGACAAGATCACCGCGAGCTACACCGACGGCGTGCTCACCCTGACGATCCCCGTCGCGGAGGAGGCCAAGCCGCGCCGGATCGAGGTCCAGCACGGAGCGACCGCTCCCGCGGAGATCGCGCAGAGCACGGCATGACGGACCCGTCGGCCCGGTGCCCCTCCGGGGTTCCGGGCCGACGGTCTGCCTGCGCGGTCTGCCTGCTCGGTCTGCGTGCTCGATCTGCCTGCGGGAGGCGATCCTCAGCAGCCCAGCGCTGAGCGCAGACGCCTTCCGGCCTCCACGACGAGCGGCCGTGGCGTGGCGAGGTTGAACCGGACGAATCCGTGGTGCCCGCCGTTGGCCATCCCGTCCACGACGGCGACCCCTGCCGTCTCGAGGAGCCAGCGTGCGACCTCGCCGGGAGGCGGGGGGGACGGCAGGGCAGCCAGCGGCCCGCGCAGGTCGAGCCACACGAGGTAGGTGCCCTCGGGGTCGGCGAAGGGGATCTGCGGCCCCAACGCCTCGCGCAGGGCCGTCGAGTTCTCGGCGACGTAGTCCAGGAGGCCCTCGAGCCACGGCCCGCCGTGGCGGTACGCGGCGGTGGTCGCGACGGCGCCGAGGGTCGAGACGCCGTGGCCGTTCTGCTCCCCGTTGGCCTCCCACCACGCGGCGTCGTCCTCGTCCGTGACGATCACCTGGGCGCACTTGAGCCCGGGGATGTTCCACCCCTTCGAGGCTGCCGTCGCGGTGGTGGTGTGCGCGGCCGTCGCGGGGGAGAGGGAGGCGTAGGGCACGTGGGTGCGCCCGCGCCCGACGAGCGGGGCGTGGATCTCGTCGGCGAACACCCACGCGCCGGTGCGCTGCACCACCTCCGCGAGGGCGATCAGCTCGGCTCGTTCGTGCACCCGCCCGGTGGGGTTGTGCGGGTTGACCAGGGCGAGCAGGGAGCCCGGATGCGCGGAGAGCGCCTCCTCGATGCCGACGAGGTCGAAGGTGGCCTGGCCGTCCGCGTCGCCGACCATCGGTACGCGCACCACCGAGCGGTCCCACTGCTCGGGCAGGGTGACGAACGGCATGTACGCGGGGGTCGGCAGCACGACCGCCCCTCCCGCTCGGGTGTGGTGGTGCACGGCGATCCGGAACGCCTCGATGACGTCCGGGACGAGGTGGACCCGGGAGACCGGGACGTCCCAGCCGTAGCGCTCGCGCTGCCAGGCCGCACAGGCCTCGCGCGTCTCGGCCGCGAGGTCGCGCGGAAGGTAGCCCGTGAGCCCGCGGTCGATCGCTCCGTGCAGGGCCTCGCTCACCGCAGGGGCCGTACCGAGGTCCGACTCCGCCACCCAGGCCGCCACCGATGCGGGCGTCGCCGTCCACTTGAGGCTGCCTCGGGCTCGCAGGTGGGTGGGGTCGGCGTCCAGCCAGAGTGCGGTCATGGGTGCAGTCTGCTCGCCCCGACGTGTCGTGGGTGTGAACGCCCGCGGCGAGCGTGTCGGTGACCGGCGACCCGTCCCGGGTGTGACCGACCTCGCCGGACACGGTCACGACGACGGTGACAGACGGCGTCGCCCGACTGCTGCATTCGGGTGAACGAGTCGTGGCGCTGGAGGCGAGAGTTGCGCGAATGTCCGGATTGTGTGAGCCTGTCCACGTCAGCGAAAAGGGCAAACCCACCGCGAGGTGGGGACGCAAAGTCAACGGGACCCACGTGGTCGGCCGGGCTACCGAACGACGAGGAGTCATCATGTCGACGTACACCACCCCCAGCCAGCGCGCCTCCGCACCCGCCGCTCTGCTCACCCCCTCCGAGGTGGCCAGCATGTTCCGGGTCGACCCCAAGACGGTCACCCGGTGGGCGAAGGCCGGCAAGCTCACGGCGATCAGGACCCTCGGCGGCCACCGCCGCTACAACGAGGCCGAGGTCCGCGGGCTGCTCGGCGTGCCCACCGCCCGTCCTGCTCAGGACTGAGCCACACCGCCCGAGGGCGGCTGCGCCCCGCTGCCCGGCAGCGGAGGACGCCTCGATCGGACGCGATGACCCGTCGGTTCCCGAACCGGCGGGTCATCGGTCTGTACGGAGGGTCCCTCCCGGCCGATGGCGCGGTGCCGGCCGATGGCGCGGTGCCGGCGGCCGACAGGCGAGCCTTGTGCAGAGAAGTTGTGCATAGGTATTGTGCACGCATGTCGACGACCCCTGACCCGGTCAGCCACGCGCGACGCCTCGACGCCGGCGCGCTCAAGGTCCTCGCTCACCCCCTGCGTTCGCGACTGCTGACCGCCCTGAGGCGTGGGGGTCCTGCCACGGCCACCGAGCTGGCCGCCGCCCTGGGGACCAACTCGGGCGCGACGTCCTACCACTTGCGCACGCTCGAGTCCGTCGGCCTCGTCTCGGACACGGGGGAGGGCGAGGGCAAGCGGCGGCTCTGGCGAGCGGCGACCGAGTCGCACGGCTGGTCGACGAGCGACTTCACCGGCGACGAGGACGCGCAGGCGGCGCTGAACTGGCTCGTGCGCGACTACGCGAGGGCGCTCGGCAGTCAGTTCGAGCGCTGGTTGGACGTCGAGGCCGAGTGGCCCGTCGCCTGGCGGGACGCCGCCGGGATGAGCGACTGGCTCATGGTCCTCACGGCCGAGCAGGCCGAGGAGTTCTCCGCCGAGCTCGGACGGCTCGTCGAGAGGTACCGCCGCGCCGGTCAGGGCCATCCCGACGCGCAGCGCCTCGCCCTGTACACCGTGCTCTTCCCGATGGACACCGGCGGGGACCGACGGCGGTGACCAGCCCGGTGCGCAGCAGGGTCTCGGCCTCGTCCGCGCGGGACACCCTGCTCATCCTCACCGCCACCCGCTGGTTCCCGACGGGCCTGGTCATCGGGGTGATGGCGCTCCTGCCGATCGAGCGCGGACTCAGCCTCTCCCAGCTCGGCGTCCTCCTCTCGGTGCAGGGTCT
>NZ_JBFHHB010000039.1:0-17333 GCF_041597215.1 Actinotalea sp. | reverse complement strand
GGAGGTCCCGCAGCGCGAGTCCACGCTGCTGTGGCCCCGCTCGCCCTACGGCGTGGCGAAGGTCTTCGGCCACTACATGACCATCAACTACCGCGAGTCCTACGGGATGCACGCCTCCTCGGGGATCCTGTTCAACCACGAGTCCCCGCGCCGTGGCCCGGAGTTCGTCACCCGCAAGGTCAGCATGGCGGTCGCCCGCATCAAGCTCGGCCTGCAGGACGAGATCGTCATGGGCAACCTCGACGCCAAGCGCGACTGGGGCTTCGCCGGCGACTACGTCGAGGCGATGTGGCGCATGCTCCAGCAGGACACCGCCGACGACTACGTCGTCTCGACGGGGGAGACCCACTCGATCCGCGAGCTGCTCGACGTGGCGTTCGGCGCCGTGGGCATCGAGGACTGGTCCGGCTACGTCAAGCAGGACCCGCGCTTCATGCGGCCGGCAGAGGTCGAGCTGCTCATCGGTGACTCCGCCAAGGCGAAGGACGTGCTCGGCTGGGAGCCCAAGGTGAGCTTCACCGAGCTCGTCACGATGATGGTGGAGAACGACCTCGAGGAGCAGCGCTCCCAGGTTGGTCGGTAGCGTGCGGCGGGTCCTCGTCACCGGGATCACCGGGCAGGACGGCGGCTACCTCGTCGAGCAGCTCCTCGCCGAGGGCTGCGAGGTGCACGGTTTCGTCCACGACAAGGACGCGACCGTCCCGGACTTCGCAGCCGCGTACCCCTCGGTGGTCCTGCACCCGGGCGACCTGGCGGACTCCGCCGGTCTCGCGGCCCTCGTGCAGGAGGTCGAGCCGGACGAGCTCTACAACTTCGCGGGGATCAGCTCGGTCGCGTTCTCCTGGGAGCACCCGGTGCTCACCGCCGAGCTGAGCGGGGTGGCGGTCGCCGTCCTGCTGCAGGCCGCGCTCGAGCTCCAGGAGCGCACGGGACGTCCCGTGCGCTGCGTCCAGGCGAGCAGCGCGGAGATGTTCGGCGAGGCCGAGGTGGTCCCGCAGGACGAGCGCACCGCCATCCGACCGGTCTCGCCGTACGGTGCGGCCAAGGCCTACGCCCATCACATGGCAGGGGTCTACCGCGGCCGAGGCCTGCACGTGGCGAGCTGCATCCTGTTCAACCACGAGTCACCGCGTCGCCCCACGACCTTCGTGACCCGGAAGATCACCGCCGCCGCCGCCCGCATCGGGGTCGAGGGGTCCGGCGTCATCCGGCTCGGCAACCTCGACGCGAAGCGCGACTGGGGCTGGGCACCGGACTACGTCGCAGCCATGGTGCTCGCGGCTCGGCACACCCGGCCGGACGACTTCGTCGTCGCCTCCGGCACGGCGCACACCGTCGCGCAGTTCGCCGAGGCGGCACTGCGCCGGGCGGGCGTCGGCGACACGTGGCACGAGCACGTCGAGGTCGACCCGGCCTTCCTTCGTCCGCAGGACGCCCCGCTGATGGTCGGCGACGCGAGCAAGGCGCACCGGGAGCTCGGCTGGGCCCCGACGGTGAGCTTCGACGAGCTCGTCGGGCGGATGGTCGACGCCGACCTCGCCCTGGTGCGCGCCGAGGCCTGAGAGCCCGCGGTCACGCGTCCACGGTCGAGAGCTCGGGCTCGCGTGCCTCGGCCGTGACCGCCGGGCGCGCCCGCCGCGCTGCCAGCAGCGCCGTCGTGGCCGCCGCGAGCCCGAGCAGCACGATCAGCCCGCTCCCGAGCGCCAGCGCCGCCGGAGGGACGAATCCCCACTCCGACCAGCGCCGCGCTGCCACCGAGACCGCTGCCCCGTCCGATCCCCACATCCCGATGAAGGCGAAGACGAGGGCCCCGCACGCGGCGGCCACGGCCACGGTCGCCGCCACGGGGGGAAGCACCCAGCGGTGGCGCGGGGGCAGGAGTGCCGTGGCGAGCGCCACCGTCAGAGCGATGACCACGATGGCGGAGAAGAGGTACCGACCCTGCAGCCCCGGGTAGAGACCGGTGCGCTGGTGGTTGGCATGGGCACCGACGAGGACGATCGCGAGGATCGCCCCGGGGTAGAGCCAGCAGACCGTCAGAGCCCGCAGGCGTCGGTTCCGGATGGCCCAGATCGCCGCGCCCACCGCTGAGGCGAGCAGCGCGAGCTGTGCGCCCACCACGATCCAGAACGGCAGGGCGAGGTCCAGCCAGCCGAAGTTGCCCCAGAACGACTGGGAGAGCCGGACGGTCGCCGCGACGAGGAACTCGATGGTCGAGGTCGTCACCGCGCTCTCGGCGTCGGGAAGCATCTCCGGCGCACCGCTCGGCTGAAGGGTGCCGTGCACCACGAGGTTCCTGAGCCACCACCAGCCGCCGATAGCGAAGGCGATCACCAGCGCGAGGAGTGCGCTCCCGAGTCGCGTGCGCGCGGTGGTCGCTCGTCCGCGACGAGGAGCGAGCAGGAGGGCGATGGCGACCAGGGGGATGGCGGCCAGGAGGAAGCCCTTGGTCAGCAGGCCGACGCCGAGGGCGATCCCCGTCCACACCGTCGTCCGTCCGTCGGTGCCGAGGACCATCGCCCTGACCACGAGGTAGGTCACGGCTGCCCCCGCCAGCGTCGTCAAGGTGTCGTTGGAGACGGTCGCGGCGATGTGCGTGAACTGCGGGACGGCCAGCGGGACGGCGGCGGCGACGGTCCCGACCTCCGACGAGCCGGTGAGCAGTCGAGCCGACCCGGCAGCGAGCGGGACGACCCCGCTCACCAGCCCGACGCCGAGCAGGCGCAGCGCGAGGAGCTGGTCGTCCCACGGCCAGTCGTCCGCCCCCAGGACGGTCAGCAGGGCAGCCCACAGGGCGTAGTACGCAGGTGGGTGCTGCGTCATCTGGTCGTAGGACGGCGAGTCCGCGTCCGGGTACGGTCCGTCGAGCTCGGTGACGACCGACCTCCCGAACCTCGGGACCTGGGCATCGGTGGTGAAGACCGCGTACCCGGAGCCGAAGCCCGCTTCCTGCATGGCGACGACGGTGCCCTCGGTAAGGTAGGCCTCGCCGGGAGCCGGCCACCCGTGACCGGTCATGATGCGCAGGGTGCTGTTGAGGTGCTGGGGCTCGTCGGGGGCGTGGAAGGCAGGCGTCAGGACCGACCATCCGACGCCCACGACGGCGAAGGTGCTGGTCAGGACGGCGACGAGCGCCAGGTACATGCGGGGGGGCATCGGCGGAGGCTAGCGGAGCAACCTGAGCCCGACGGACGTGCCGGAGTGAGGGTGCTCGGCCGCTCGTCATAGGATCGCCAGGGTCGGCTCCGTCGACGCAGGCCCCGAACGAGGAGAGGACCACCCCACGTGCGCACCGGAACGATCGGTCGATGACCGCGCGGGCTCTCCAGGAGCGCGAGACCAGGCCGGGTGTCGTCTCGGTGATCCTGGTCAACTACCGGGGCGCGTCCGACACGATCACCTGCCTGCGCGCCTTCGACGACGTCGAGTGGCCGGCCGACCGGCTCGAGCTCATCGTCGTGGACAACGACTCGGGCGACGGCGGCGCCGAGCAGATCCGCGCGGCGGTGCCCGGCGCCACGGTGGTCGAGTCGGGGTCGAACTCCGGGTTCGCCGGTGGCTGCAACCTCGGTGTGGCGCATGCGACAGGTGAGTTCGTCGCCTTCATCAACAACGACGCCAGGCCGGGTCGCGAGTGGATCTCGGCGGCCGTCCAGGCCATGGCGGAGGACGCGTCGATCGGCTCGGTCGCCTCGAAGGTGCTCGACTGGGACGGGAAGCTGATCGACTACGTCGACGGCTCGCTGACCTGGTTCGGCATGGGCTACAAGCGCGAGGTCGAGAAGCCGGACGAGGGCGCGTGGGACACGGCGAAGGACGTGCTCTTCGGCACGGGAGCGGCGATGTTCGTGCGCGCCGACCTCTACCGCGAGGTCGGTGGCTTCGACGAGCGCTTCTTCATGTTCTACGAGGACGTCGACCTGGGCTGGCGGCTCAACCTGCTCGGCCATCGCGTGCGGTACGTGCCGGGCTCGGTCGCGTTCCACCGCCACCACGTGACGATGAAGAAGTTCGGCAACTTCCGCGAGAGCTACCTGCTCGAGCGCAACGCCCTGCTGTGCATGTACAAGAACTACGACGACGTCTCGCTCGCCAAGGCCCTTCCCGCCGCCATGGCCCTTGCCGTGCGGCGTTCGGTCGCCCGCACGGGCGTGGACGCGACGGCCCTGGACCTGCAGCGCTCACCCGGCGGCGACGACGTCGGCAGCATCGAGATCCCCAAGATGGCGCTGACCGGGCCCTATGCCATCGACTACTTCGTCGAGCAGCTGCCGAGCCTGCTGGCCACGCGCACCGAGCTCCAGTCGCGGCGTCGGCGCAGCGATCGCGATCTCTTCCCCCTGTTCCGGGAGGCGATCGAGCCCGCCTACGGGATGCCCGCGTACCTCGCGGCCCATGAGGTGCTCCTGGAGGCCTTCGGCATCGTGGAGCACTTCACCGCTCGGCACCGGATCCTCGTGGTGACGGGCGAGCCCCTGCTCGAACGCATGGCCGGGCCGGCGATCCGCGCCTGGGAGATCGCGAAGGCCCTGGCTCCCGAGCACGAGGTGCGGCTCGTCTCGACCGCCGGCGCCCAGCGACGCAGCGAGGCGTTCTCGGTCGAGTACGCCGCCGGGACGGGGCTCCGCGAACCGACGGACTGGGCTGATGTCATCGTCTTCCAGGGCTTCCTCCTGGAGACGGCGCCGTGGATCAAGACCAGCTCCGCCGTGGTCGTGGCGGACATCTACGACCCGATGCACCTCGAGCAGCTCGAGCAGGCCAAGGACCTCGGCCCGGACGGACGGCTCAACGCGCTCGCGGTGACGACCCATGCGCTCAACGAGCAGCTGAGGCGGGCCGACTACCTCATGTGCGCCTCGGCGAAGCAGCGCGACTTCTGGCTGGGGCAGCTCGCCGGTCAGGGACGGATCAGCCCGGCCGTCTACGACGAGGACCAGAGCCTCGACAACCTCCTCGGCGTGATCCCCTTCGGGATCGGTGACGAGCCTCCCGTCCAGCAGCGGCACGCGATCAAGGGCGGGGTGGACGGGATCGGGCCGGACGACAAGGTCATCCTGTGGGGTGGAGGCGTCTACAACTGGTTCGACCCGCTCACGCTCGTGCGGGCCGTCGACCGGCTCAAGGACCGGCATCCCGAGGTGCGCCTGTACTTCCTCGGGATGAAGCACCCCAACCCGGGGGTCCCGGCGATGACGGTGGCGTTCCAGACCCAGGAGCTCGCGCGCGAGCTCGGGCTGACCGGGAGCCACGTCTTCTTCAACGAGGGCTGGGTGCCCTACGAGCAGCGAGCGGACTACCTGCTGGACGCGGACGTCGGCGTCTCGACGCACTTCCACCACGTGGAGACCGAGTTCAGCTTCCGCACCCGGATCCTGGACTACCTGTGGGCGGGGCTGCCGATCGTCGCGACGGAGGGAGACACCTTCGGGGCGCTGATCCGGGAGCACGGGCTGGGACGCGCGGTTCCCGCCCAGGACGTCGAGGCGCTCGAGGAGGCGCTGGAGGCGATGCTCTACGACGAGGACGCCTCCGCCGCAGCCCGAGAGGCGGTCCGGGCGTTCGCCGGGCAGTACGCCTGGTCGACCGTCCTCGCGCCGCTCGTGGAGTTCTGCCGGCATCCGCGCCGGGCGGCCGACCTCGCGGACCGCGAGCCGGTGTCGGCGAGTGCCCCGCGGCGGCGCCGTTCGGTCCCGCGGCCGAGCGTGAAGGCCGACCTCGCCCTCGCACGGGCCTACCTGAGGGCAGGGGGGACCAAGGAGGTCACGCGCCGGGCCGTCGGGCGGGTGCGTCGGGTGCTCGGGGGCTCCTGAGGGAACCGATCGCCGGGGAGGACCTCAGCCGAGCAGACGCCTGGCCACTCCGGTCGCGAGCCGCCGGGCCGAGCCGCGCAGCTGGGCGGGGGTCAGCCCCGAGGCCCGAGCCCTGCGTGCTCTCGCGAGCTCGTCCAGGCGTGCGGCGAAGGCTCGTCCGGCCACCTCGGGCGTGTGCAGGGTCGCGATGTCCTGGGCAGCACGGGCTGCGCGGTCGGCCGCCACCTGCGGTTCCTCGACGAGCCCGCGCAGGATCCGCGCCGCGGCATCGAGGTCCGGATCGGCCCAGGTGCCCCCAGCGGGGTAGGGCGGGGCGCCGCTCGGGACCGTCGCGGGTCGCCAGGGCACGAGGAAGCTGTTCTCCTCGGTCATGAACTGCAGGTTGCCGGAGTAGCCGGTGGCGACCACCGGACGACCCCACGCCATCGCCTCCGCCATCGTCAGGCCGAGCCCCTCGGCTCGGTGCAGGGAGACGTACCCCGCGCAGTGCGCGACGAGCGCGTCGCGTGCCTCGGGGTCCAGGTGCCGGTCCAGGAGGAGCACGTCCGGTCGGCCCGCTGCGGCCAGCCGGAGCCGCTCCGCCTGCACGGGACGCTTGGCCGCGTTGATCGACTTGATGACGAGCAGGGGACCCTCGTCGGGGGCGAATGCCGCCGTGAAGGCCTCGATCAGCCCGACGGGGTTCTTGCGCTCCGCCGTGGAGAGGAAGTCGAAGGAGAACAGCAGGTACGGCCGGTCGGGAAGGCCGAGGGCGCGCCTGTCGAGCACCGGCTCCCCGCTGCGCTGGGGCAGCGGCGGCATGAGGGTGCGGACGGGTACGGGGGAGTGCGGCTCGATCGCTCGCCGCACGAAGTCGGTCGCGACCCAGACCTCGTCGAGCACGCCGAAGCCGCCGTGCTGCGTCGCGGGGAAGTCCTCGACCTCCCAGTACCACATGCCGATCCGGTAGCTGCGGTCGAGCAGGTCGGCCACCGCCGGGGCCACCGTCGGGGTGAGGTCGGAGTTGACGCACAGGACCGTCGTGTCGAAGGCCTCGGCCCGTGCACGGTCCTGCGCCTGGGTCATGACCCGGCTCTGGGAGAAGCGGTCGACCGAGGTCGGGGCGCACGGGACCTCGTGCGCCTCGAGGGCCGAGAGCACGAGTCGTGCCGACTCGCCGATCCCCAGCTCGGCCCCCATGAAGCCGATCACGTTGACGCCGGGGCGGGGGCGGCCCTGCGCGCGTCCCCGCTCCTCGGCGGAGACCCGGGCGGCAAGGCTTCGGTCCGCCGCGTCCAGGGCGGGGACCAGGAGAGTCGCCTCCGCCCCGTCGTCCCCGGCATGTCGGCGGGCCCAGGCGAGGAAGCCGGCCTCGTCCGCGCCGGGGACGTGCGGGAACGCCGCGCTGAGGTCGGGCCGCGCGTGCAGACCGCGCAGGTACGGTCCTGGCCCGCCGTCCGCCGCTGCGAGCCAGTCGCGCGCGGCGACGGCCTGAGCGGGGTCGAGCACGTCGGGGTCCGAGTCGCCGGCGGCACTCGCGGCGTGGCGCAGGGCGTCGTCGAGCGGCAGGCCGAAGCCCGTGCGGTCCGGGTCCCACTCCCCGTCGGTCCCGGGGTCCTGCGACCACCGGCCGAGCTCGTCCCTGACCAGCTCCGCGAGAGCAGGATGGTCGCTCAGCCGGGCGCGCGGGGCGGGCATCCGCGGGTCCAGGACCCACGGCGCGTCAGGGTCGAGTGCCGACAGGTCGACGGCGACGACGGCTCGGCCGTCGACCAGGAGGGGCGGGCCGGCCTCGGCCCGGTGGCCCGGGTGCAGCGTCCAGGCGCTCAGCAGGGCGGCGGGACCGTGCAGCGTCCCGTGCTCGGCGCCGGCAGCCATCACGTCGAGCCAGCGCGCCTCCTGACCGGTGGCCGCGGCCCAGCGGTCGAGCACGTCACCGCCGCGTGCATCCGCTCGTACGGCGATCATGCCGGGGTGGTGGGCGCCGAGCTCTGCCAGGTCCTGCGCATCGGGGTGGAGCCCGTCGCCGTCCGTGGGTCCGGGATCCCGCGCCACGAGGGCGAACCCGTGCTCCACGGCCGCGCTCTCGAGGTCCGTCGGTGAGGCGAGCAGCAGGACTCCCGGCTCCAGGAGCAGGACGACCTCCTCGGTGCCACCGGCGAGCCGGCGGGCGAGGGCCGGCTGGAGGGAGCGGGCGAGCAGGCGGGCGCCGAGGCGAGCGGCCGACCGGCGCAGGCTCGCGTCGGGTCGGCCCAGGTCCGACCCCCGCAGGACGGTCTCGGCGCCGCAGGGCAGGTAGGAGCCGTCGAGGTCGAGCACGCCGACGCGCAGGCCGAGCGCGAGGGAATGACGCACGGTGGACCGGGCCCGCCCGGAGACGGCGGTCCAGCTGACGACGGCGACCTGCACCGCACACCTCCTCCGGGTCCTGGCGATCCCCGCGAGCCTAGTCGAGCCGGCTGTCCGCATGGTGAGACGCGTTCGGGCGGCTCGTCCAGTTTCGTCGGGATTGCCGAGGGTGCCTCGTGACGGCGCGCGCGCCGAGCGCGACCCTGTGGGGATGCGCACCCTGACGAGCTCCTGCGAGGACCCCCGTCCGCCCGTCCGCAGGGCGCATCGCGGGGCGGGCCTGCGGCGGCTCGTGACGGTCGTGCTGCTCGCCGTGCTCACGGCTGTCGCCGGGGCGCTGCCGGCGTCGGCCGACCAGGCGGCCGACGACGTCTCCGCTGCCGTCAACGCCGAACGTGCCTCAGCAGGGCTCGGCGCCCTGACCAGGGACCCGGCGCTCGACGCGGCGGCGGTGGCCTGGGCCCGGCAGATGGGGACGACCGGGACCTTCGCGCACGCGTCGAACGCCTTCCGGCAGTCCTACGCGCGGGCGGGCTGGTCCTCGTGCTGCGGGGAGAACATCGCCGCGGGGTACTCCTCGGCCGGAGCCGTGATGGGCGGGTGGATGAGCTCGAGCGGCCACGCCGCGAACATCCTCGGGTCGTACACGCACATCGGTGTCGGGCATGTCAGTGTCGCGGGGAGCCCCTACACCCACTACTGGGTGCAGGTCTTCGCCTCGTACCCGTTCGACCGCTCGGGGGCCGAGGACTTCGTCCGGGCCCTGTACCGCGATCTGCTCGGACGCACCGGCTCGAGCACGGAGGTGGCCGGCTGGGTCGACGCCCTGGGGCGCGGGATGTCGCGGCAGGAGGTCGCCACCGCGATGACGCAGACCCCTGAGTGGATCGAGTCGGTGATCACCCGGTTCTACCAGGACACCCTCGGCAGGGAGCCCGACGCGGCGGGGCTGGCGGGATGGGTCGCCGCCGCGCGGTCCGGGATGCCCGTGGCCCAGATCGCCGCAGCCTTCTACGGGTCCCCCGAGTACTTCGCCCGGGTGGGCGGGGACCGCGGGGTGTGGGTCAGGGACCTGTACGACGTCCTGCTCTTCCGCGCCCCGGACGCCGCCGGTGTCGCGCACTGGCTCGGCCTCCTCGAGCAGGGCACCGGCCGCGACGCGATCGCCTACTCCTTCTACCAGTCCCGCGAGACCGGCCGGGTCCGGGTGGAGTCGCTGTACCGCACCCTGCTCGGCCGGACCGGCGACGCGGCCGGGGTCGCCCACTGGACCCCGATCGTCCTGGAGCAGGGCGACCTCGCTCTCGCGGCGTGGATTGCCTCGTCCGAGGAGTACTACCTCAAGGCCGGGCGCTGAGCGCCGATCAGTAAGTAGAACCGACCGCAGTCCCCACGAGGATCGTGAGCACCCGATGACACGCACGCCACGACGCGCCACACCGAGGTCCGGGCGACGCGGCCTCGGCGCCGTCCTCGCCGCTGCCGTCGCACTGCCGCTCGTCGTCTCCGGCGCGGTGACCAGCGGGGCAGCGGCCGCCACGACGGGGCTGACCGAGGTCGGAGCACCGTTCTCCCGGGTCTCGCTCGCGACCGCCGGCCAGCCTCTCCTCACCTTCTCGGCCGGCGAGGTCTGGTCCTCGGCTGCCGTCGGGGACGTGACCGGCAACGGAGAGCCGAACATCGTCGTCGGGGGTGGGCTGAGCAGCATGCTGCGCGTGTTCACCATCTCCGGTGCGATCGTGGCCTCGATCG
This sequence comes from Actinotalea sp., assembly GCF_041597215.1. Taxonomy (GTDB): domain Bacteria; phylum Actinomycetota; class Actinomycetes; order Actinomycetales; family Cellulomonadaceae; genus Actinotalea. The sequence continues at coordinate 7,440 of NZ_JBFHHB010000039.1, read as the reverse complement.
ACGTGGGCGGGATCGACACCGCGAGCAGGAGCGGAGGGATCCAGGCCTCGCCCGCCCTCGCGGACCTGAACGGTGACGGCGTCCTCGACGTGACGATCGCGACGACCTCCAACGTGCTGGCCGCCTACTCCTTCCGCAACGGCGCGGCCTCGACGATCTGGCGCCGTCAGGACGCGCCGATCGTGGCGAACGGACCGAACGGGATGATCGCGACTCCGGCGATCGCGTACCTCGACTCCGACGACACCCCTGATGTCGCGACGGGGAGCTGGGGACAGGCCCTGTCCGCGCAGTCGGGGCGCACCGGCGCCACGCTGACCGGCTGGCCGCAGTGGCTCAAGGACACCATCTGGTCCTCTCCGGCCATCGGTGACGTGGACGGCGACGGGGTGCACGACGTCGTCGTCGGCGGCGACTGCGAGGGCAACACGATCGGGACCCAGCCCTGCGGGTCCACCGGCGGCGGCTACGTCTGGGCCTTCAACCGCGACGGCAGCGAGAAGTGGCGCTGGTTCCTCCCCGGCCAGGTGATCTGGTCGTCGCCCGCGCTCGCGGACCTCAACGGTGACGGAGCCCAGGACGTGGTGGTCGGCACCGGCGGGTACTGGGGCGAGCCGAACGGTCGCGTGATCACCGCGCTGAACGGGAGGACGGGGAAGGTCCTGTGGCAGGCGGGCACCCCTGCCCGCGTCGTCGGCTCGCCGTCGCTCGCCGACGTCACGGGCGACGGCAAGGCCGAGGTGTTCGTCGTGACCCACGGTGGGTACCTGATGTCCTTCTCCGGTGCGACCGGCGCGCAGCGCTGGAACAGGTGCATCACGGACAGCGGGTCCTGCGGGAACCTCGACGCAGGGACGAAGACCGGGGTCGCGCTCGCCGACATCGATGGTGACGGCAAGATCGAGGCGGTCACCCAGGGTGAGCAGAAGCTCCGTGTGTACGACGCGACGACCGGCACCCTGGAGACCACCGCCCGGTCCGGCTACACCGGGACGATCCTGGCGCCGGCGAGCACGCCGACCATCGCCGAGGTGAACGGGAAGACCTGGATCGTCCAGCCGGTGCGCGGACGGAGCACGAGCGGTGCCGACGAGCTCGTCGTCACGGTGTTCCGGACGGGCTCGGCACTCGGGGCCGCGCCGTGGCCGACGTTCAAGGCGAACTCCCAGCGCACGGGAGCAGCTGCCTTGCCGGCGGTGGACAGCACGCGCGCCACGGCCTTCGTGCGGACGATCTACCGCGACTTCCTCGACCGCCAGCCGAGCAGCGCCGAGCTGAGCACCTGGACGAACCGCCTCACGCGCCACCAGGTCAGCAGGTACGACGTCGCCACGTCCTTGTCCCGTTCGGACGAGTGGATCTCGACCGTCATCACCAAGTTCTACCGGGACACCCTCGGCAGGGCTCCCGACGCGGCAGGCCTCGCCGGGTGGGTGGCCGCGGCGAAGAAGGGCATGCCGGTCGCGCAGATCGCCAGCGCCTTCTACGCCTCTCCGGAGTACTTCTCGACCGTGGGCCGCAGCGACTACTCGACCTGGGTGAGTGATCTGTACCGCAAGCTCCTGCTCCGCTCGCCCGATGCGGGAGGGGTGGCCGGATGGGTCGGTGCCTTGCGCTCGGGGATGCCCCGGGACGAGCTCGCCATGGGCTTCTACCAGTCGCCCGAGACCCTCGCCGTCCGGGTGGACGCGCTCTACCGGGACCTGCTCGGGCGTCCTGCGGAGCCGGGCGGGAGCGCGAGCTGGAAGCCCTTCGTCAAGGCCCAGGGCGACCTCGTGCTCGCGGCGGCGCTCGCAGCCTCGGACGAGTACTGGCTCAAGGCGAGCTACTGACCCTGCGACGGTAGGATCTCCGGATCATCCGTCCAGGCTGATCGGGGGGACGTCCAGGAGAGGGGCTCGGTCGCGTGCGGGAGGTCGCGTTCGCGACGGTGGTGCTGCTGGCGATCCTCGTTGCCGTCGGGCTTCCGTCCGCCACCGTGCTGCGACGGCGCGTGGACGGCTGGGCGGCGCTGACGGTCGACGCCCTGCTCCACGGGCTCGTCTGGATCCCGCTCGCGGTGACCGGGTGGGCATGGCTGGGCGCATTCGGCCTCGGAGCCGTCCTGCTCGCCTGGGGCGCGGGCGTCGCGATGCTCGCCACGGGCCGTTCGCCGCTGCCGTCGCTCCGCTCGCCACGGCCGGATCGCGGCACCGTGGTGCTGGGGGTCGCCTGGGTGCTCGTGCTCGCGGTCGCCGGGCTGCTCCGCCTGAACGAGGTGAACTTCCTGCCGTGGCTCGGGGACATGGGCGCCTACGTCAACTGGGCGAACGAGTTCGTCCGCACCGGTTCTCTCAACGCGACGTGGCCGCCGCTGTTCCCCGCGTTCCTCGCGGTCGCGTCGCAGCTCTTCGGCACGGAGCACACGACGATCGGGATGACGGCGGTCGGTCTCGCCCTCGTCGTGGGCGTCCCTCGGCTCGTGCACCAGCTCGGCGGCGGTCGCGGTGCCGCCCTCGCTGCCGGCGCGACGACGGCCCTGAGCCTCCATGCCGTCTGGTACTCGACCTTTCCCGCGAGCGAGAGCCTCGTCGCCCCGCTGACGGTGCTGTGGGTCTCCCTGGTGCACCGCGCCCTGACCGCGGGCGCCGCGAACGACCGGATCTGGGCGGCCTCCGGCGTGGGGGTGACCATGCTCGCCCTGGGGATGCTGCGCAGCAGCGCGGGACTGCTGCTGCCACCGCTGCTCCTCGCGGTCGCCTGCGCGCTCGTGGTGCCCGCGTGGCGGCGGTGGGTGGCGCCCTTGGCGTGGGTGACGTTCGCCTCCGCGATCGCCTCGGCCGTGACGCTCTGGTACGGGATCGCGAGGATCCACAAGTACTTCGTGGACACCCAGCTCAAGAGCATGCTGCCGCGCCCGCTCTGGTCCTTCCTCGACGAGAACGGGGCCTTCGAGGCCGATGTGCGTGTGGCTCTCGGTCTCCTGCTCGGGCTGGCCCTGCTCGGACTGCTGGCGCGCCGCCTTGCCCGCCTCCCCGTCCCGACCGGGCCGCTGAACGAGGGCCGCGGACTGGCGCGATCGATCCTGCTCCTCCTCGCTCTCGGGCTCTTGCTCGTCGTCTCCTGGCAGGTGGCCGTCGGCGGGGAGGTGGGCCAGATCCTCCTGCGCATCTCACCCGTGCTGGTGGTCGGTGCCGTCCTCGGCAGTGCGGCAGCGGGCCGGGAGCGCAGCGGTGCGGTCCAGCTCCCCGTGCTGCTCATGGGCTCGACGTCGGTGGTCTTCCTCGCCCTGCACGCGTCACGGCTCGGGTCCGCTCGAGACCATTCCTTCTATCTCTACTGGGATCGCTACCTCGTCAGCGAGGTGCTGCCTTTCGTCATCGTGCTGACCTTCCTGGGCGTCGGCTGGGGGGCGCGGCGCCTCGTGGCGGAGCGCCGGGCGGGTCGGCTCGGCACTCGGGCGCCTCGAGCGACCGTCGGTCTCGCCTCCCTGGTGGTCGTCGCCCTCGCGGTGGTCCCAGGGATCCCGGCCCTGCGGCTCGCGGGCTCCGACGCCTTCCTGCGCGGGGCCTACGCCCTGACCTCGGAGGCTGTCGACCTCGCAGCGATGGGCAGCGGCCCGGTCTACTGGGGATCGGATGCCGCGGCCACCGTCACCGGCTACACCGCCTTCCCGAACACGTGGATGGCGATCGCCGTCCCGATGGAGCGCACCTTCGGCGTCGACGTGTTCAACGTCTCGCGGGGGACGACCAAGGACTTCGAGCCCGACGACCTCCTGCTCCCGCAGGAGATCCCGTACGTCGCCGCCTGCGCCGAGGTCAGCGAGTACGTCCTGCTCGAGGTGTCGACCGGGGGACAGCCCGCCGACGAGCGGCTCGCGCGCCCCGACGTCGTGATCGAGCCGCTCGGGACGGTGGAGGAGCCGGTCCTCTTCCTCGCTCAGCCCGCTGGGGACCGCGGCTGGTACTCGGTGGACTTCCTCGTCACCGCGTGGCAGGTCTCGGTCGAGCCCTCGGCCCGGGTCGTCTCAGCCCCGTGCTGGTTGAGCACGGAGGCCGGGACGGGGAACGTGATGGCCAGGCAGTAGCCGGCGATCGGCGCGCTCAACGGCCGGTCCAGGCGACCGAGGTCGGCACCTCGTCGGGGTAGTCCCACACCGTCCCCAGAGCGAGCCAGCCGTCGTCCACCCAAGCGACCGCGTGGACGGAGATCCCGGCCTCGGTCCTGCTTCCGCGCAGCATCTCGGGCGGGACCTGGCTCCACTCGACCCCGTCGGAAGAAGCCCAGATCCCCGGGTGCTGGCTCGCTGCGGCGTCGTCGCCGACGGTGACCTCTCGGCCGACCGCCACGACCCAGTCGGGCGAGGCGGCAACCGCGCGGATCTCGGCGCTGGTCTCGCTCAGGCTGGGCAGCCGCGACGGTGCGCCCCAGGTCCGGCCGTCGGTCGACACCCACGCCATCGGCGGGCCGACCCACTCGGTGCCGAGCATCACGAGACCATCACCGACGGCGACCACCCCGGCTACGAGGGGCCCGGCGCCGAACGCGTCCTCGAAGGAGGGGTCGCCGACCGCAGGCGCCCAGTGCACGGCGTCGCTCGAGTACCACGTCAGGAGAGCGCCGGGCTGGTCGCCCCCGGCGTCGCGGTGACCGTAGGCGACGAACACGTCGGTGCCGGCGGCCAGTCGACGCACGGTGACATCGTCACCGAAGGGATCGCTGGCCTCCGGGATCCAGGTCGAGCCGTCGACGGACGTCCACAGGATGGTGCGGTGGTCGGGATCCTGGCTGTGACCGAGCGCGACGAAGCCGTCACGGGTGGCGACCAGGTCGCTGATCCAGGCCCCCGCGATCGTCGGACCGTCGGCCGACATCGGCGCGGCCACGCCGACGCCACCGGGCGTCAGGTCCAGGGACGAGACCGCACGGCCGACGGTGTCCAGGGTCGGGAGGACGATGTCGGCCTCCTGCCAGGTCTCGCCGTCAGCCGACCAGGCGGCCCAGGGGGCGAGGTGCAGATCGCTCGCGCCCGGAGGGAGGTACCGCGTACCGACGAGGACGTACCCGGGGCCGCCGGCCATCAGTCCAGCGATCTCGAGGTGTGCCGACTCGAGCACCATCTCCCATGACTCCCCGTCGGGGGACGTGTACAGCCAGGTGATCGGCCCCTGCTCGGCGGTGTCGGGCATCTCGCGATATGCGACGCGACCTCCCGGCCCCGTGACTGCCGTCGCCGCCAGCGGCACGGTGCTGTCGTCGTCGAGCTCCTGGGGCCCGCTCCACGTGATGGCGGCGGGAGGAGGCGGGGAGACCGTCGACTCGGACGGCGTGCCGGACGTCTCGACCGGCGCTACCTCTGGGGTTGCGCACCCGGAAGTGGCCAGCACCACTGCACTCACGAGGACGACCCAACGGTTCATCGCGCACCTCCGGCGAACGACTGCCTACGTCCACCGTCCTCCCCTCTCGTGTCACCCGCAATCGAGCCCGTGCCCCGTCCGGGGTCTCCTTCCGGTGCCGACCCGGACCTCGGCGAGGTCTTGCCCCTCCCGTGGGAGATCCATGGGCGACCCGTGGCCTATGCTGATCGGTGCGGACGAGCGAGCCGGTGGTCGTGGCCCCGCGCGGGCGGCTTCGGCCGTGAGGACTGATGGGGGCGGGACTGCTGACGTGCTGAGTGGGGATGTGGCTGCAGCCTGCACGATCGTCGCGCGCAACTACACGGCCTATGCGGAGGTCCTGCACTCCTCGGTGGCTCGGCACAACCCTGGATTGCACCTCGCCACGCTGCTGATCGACGGCGTCGAGGACGACCGTCTCGCGACCGGGCTGGGGACGGTCGTCCTGCCGGCGGACCTGGGCATGGCAGCCGAGGACCTCGAGTCCATGATCGTCACCTACTCGGTGATCGAGCTGGCCACGGCCCTCAAGCCGGCGATGCTGCGGTACCTCAGGTCCCTCGGCCATGACGTCGTGCTCTACCTCGATCCGGACATCCTGGTGCTCGGCCCGCTGGACGACGTCGTGGCGGCGGCTGCCGGGCACGGCGTGGCGCTCACACCTCATGCGCTGGAGCCGATGCCGCGGGACGGTCTCGAGGTCTCCGAGCTGACGATCCGTCGTGCCGGGATCTTCAACCTCGGGTTCATCGCGGTCGGGCCGGGGTCGGAGCGCTTCCTGGAGTGGTGGGCGGAGCGGCTCCGTCTCGACGCGGTGATCGACTTCGACCATGCCCTCTTCACCGATCAGCGGTGGATCGACTGGGTGCCGGCTCTCTTCGACCATGTCGTGCTCCGGGACCCGGGCCTCAACGTCGCGTACTGGAACATCCACGAGCGCGCGCTGGCAGGCGATGCCGCCACCGGGTACACCGTGAACGGCGTTCCCCTGCGCTTCTTCCACTTCAGCGGGTTCGACTCCTCGACTCCCTGGCACCTGTCGCGGTTCACCGGTGAGGAACCCCGCGTGCTCGTCCCGGAGAACGTCCACCTCGTCGAGCTCTGCGCGTCCTACGCGGCGGCGTTGGTCTCGGCCGACCACCAGAACCGCAAGGCGACGCCCTACGGACATGGCGAGGTCGTCGGCGTGCGCCTGAGCGCGGAGGTCCGCAGGGTCTATCGCGACGCGCTGCTCGGAGACCTCCCGCTCCCGCGGCCGCCGGTGCGTCCGCTGACCGACCCGGTGGCGTTGAGGGACTGGCTCGTGACGCCCGTGGCGTGCTGCCCGTGGACCTCGTTCTCTCCCGTGGAGATCGCCCTGTGGCGGTCCCGAGCCGATCTCCGCTCCCGGTTCCCCTCCGTGCTCGGCGCGGCCTCTCGCTACTACCGGGAGTGGCTCGACAGCTCAACCGACCTCGCGGCCTACCACTCGGCACTCGGGCTCGACGCGCCCGTGGCACCGGGGTCGCCCCTCATCCGCAGCACCGGCTGGTCGGTGGCGGCTCTGGGAGATCCCGAACCCTCGGGGGAGTCCAGGATGCTGGCCGAGTGGATCGGCTGGGAGCTCGCTCGCGTCGGAGTCCCGTACGAGCACGTCGACGCCCCCTCCGCCTGTGGCGAGGACCGGGCGTGGCGCCGCAGTGGGCCGGGAGCCGGCCAGCACCACGAGAACCTCGTCGTGGTGCTCGATGCCGAGCACTTCTCCGAGGACCGTGTCGTCCAGGCGCTCGCGGCCCGGCCCGGGAAGACGATCGCCGTCTGGGGATGCGCCGACCCCGTCTCGCCCGACCAGGTGAGGGTGCTGGGGGCCTTCGACGAGATCTGGGTGCTCGGGGCGGCCGACGCGCTCGACGCGCCTGGGCTTCCCCCCGTGGTGCGGATGGCCCTCCCCGACCCGTGGCCGCACCGTCGCGGAGCCGCGGGCCCGCCCGCGCCGGACGGCCGCACCTTCCTCGTTCCGGTCGACGCGGTGGCGCCCGTGGCCCGGCAGGACGTGACCGCCGCGGTCGAGGCCTATGTC
>NZ_JBFHHB010000038.1:0-17486 GCF_041597215.1 Actinotalea sp. | reverse complement strand
TGCCGATCCTCGTGGACGGTGAGCTGCACGGGATCGTGAGCATCGGGGACATGGTCAAGCACCGGCTGGCAGAGCTCCAGGCGGAGCGCGACCAGCTCACGGCCTACATCACCGGATGAGGCGCGCGGCCGGTGCCGCGAGAGGGAATCCTCGCCGCGCCGGGCGGGTTCCCCACCCGTGAGCCAGCCCGCCCCGCGCGCATCCTCGTCGCCGTTCGACGAGTACGTCGTGCCGGAGATCCCCGTGCTGTACCGGGTCGCGCTCTCGCTCACCCGTCACTCGGCGGACGCCGAGGACCTCGTGCAGGACACGTTGATCCGCGCGTACCGGGCGATCGGACGGTTCGACGGTGCGCACCCACGAGCGTGGTTGCTCACGATCCTGCGTCGTACCCACCTGAACCGGGTGCGGGTGCGCAGCCCCGTCCTGCTCAAGGACGGGGACGGGGTGACTGCCGCCCTCGACCGGGCAGGGGTGGCCTCACCCGCAGCCGAGGACGTCGTCGTCGACGAGCTGTTCGACGACGCCGTCGCCGATGCGCTCGCCTCGCTGCCCCAGAAGCACCGTGAGGTGATCCGGCTCGTCGACCTCGACGGGCTGAGCTACCAGGACGCGGCCGACCGCCTCGGCGTGCCTCGCGGCACGGTGATGAGCCGCCTCCACCGCGCACGGCGGCGGATCAGGGAACGGCTCGACGAGGAGGGGCTCGCCCCGCGCCTCACGGAGAGGGGGATGTGATGATGCGACTCACCCGGTCCGAGTGCCACCACGTGGCCAGGGTGCTCCAGGCGTACCTCGACGGTGAGCTCGAGCCGCCGTCGGCGCGCCGCGTCGCGGAGCACCTCGAGGCCTGCCGTCGATGCGGGCTGGAGGCGAGCACCTACCTCGCGATCAAGACGGCAATCGCGACGACGGCGTCTCCCCCGGTGGACGAGGACGCCGTCACCCGGCTCCGGACCTTCGCCGCCGGCCTCTCCGGGCCGAGCCGATGACCACCGGACCGTCACCCAGGAGCGCCCCGATGACCGATCACGCCTTCGCCGACCTGCGGGCCGTCTTCGTCAACTGCACGCTCAAGCCCTCACCCGAGCTCTCCCACACGCAAGGCCTGATGGACGTCAGCGCGGCGATCATGCGCGCCCAGGGCGTCGAGGTCGACGAGATCCGCGCAGTGGACCATGAGATCGCCCCCGGCGTGTACCCCGACATGACCGAGCGCGGGGCCGCGCGCGACGACTGGCCGGCGCTCGCCAGGCGGGTGCTCGACGCCGACATCCTCGTCCTCGGCACCCCGATCTGGCTCGGCGACAAGTCGAGCGTGTGCACCCGCGTGATCGAGCGGTTGTACGCCCTGTCCGGCGAGCTGAACGACGTGGGCCAGTACCGGTTCTACGGCCGGACCGGCGGGGTGCTCGTGACCGGGAACGAGGACGGCGTCAAGCATGTGGCGATGAACGTCCTGTACTCCCTCCAGCACCTCGGCTACGCGATCCCGCCCCAGGCCGACGCGGGCTGGATCGGTGCGGTGGGCCCCGGCCCGTCGTACCTCGACCCCGGGTCGGGCGGTCCGGAGAACGACTTCACGCAGCGCAACACGACCTTCATGAGCTGGAACCTCATGCACCTGGCGGCGATGCTCAAGCGCGGCGGCGGCTTCCCCGCCCACGGGAACCAGCGCAGCGCCTGGGACGCGGGAGAACGCTTCGACCACCCGAACCCCGAGTACCGCTGAATCCACCGCGCGCTCAGGGCTGGAGCCGCAGCACCTCGGTGTCCGGCCGGAACGCCGCCTGCGCGAACCAGAAGGTGTTCACATGCGGTACGGCGGTGAGCCGCGCGCCGGCCAGCGGCCCGTCGACCGCTCGCCCGAGCAGGTCCCAGTCGGAGCCGGTCTGCTCGTCCCGTGCGACCGCTGCGCCCGCGGCCGGCCCGACACCGGGCTCTCCGCCGATGAGCGTGGTGAAGGTGAGGACCCGGCCGTCCACCTCCGGTCTGAAGGCCCCTGTCGCCGTGACGGGTGCGCCGTCGGCCACGTCGGCGACGTCCAGCGCCGACGCGAGTCCCGGTGCGGAGAAGAGGATGACGGGCGAGCCGTCCACCAGGATCTCCGCGACGCCGAGCGCGGCGAGGTCCCCGGCGAGCACCGCCACCGGGTCCGCCGCCCCCGGGAAGACGACCACCCGGAGCTTCGCGGCGAACTGCGTATCGACGGCCTCGTCCAGGAAGGTGTCCGTGTTGTCGATGTCGTCGTACCCGACGTAGGGGTTGGTCCCGTAGGGACGCTGGGCACCCGTCTCCCGGGACAGCACCCAGCCCTCGGGAGCGGCGGCGAGCCAGTCCGCCCACCGCAGCATGGTGACCGGGATGAGCTCGAGCTCGGTCCCGGTCAACGTCCCCGCGATGGCGGAGCGCTCGACCTGGGACCACAGGGACTGCGTCTGCCGGTCGTACATGACCAGGGCGGAGAGGTACAGGCTCCCCGAGGTCCCGAAGTCGAGCACCCGGCCCGCTGCCTGACGATCGAACGCCAGCGCCGTGTTGCACAGCGGGCAGTACGTCACGGCGACCGGCCGGCCACCCACCGTGTCGTTGACGATCTCGTGCCAGTGCAGGATCTGCACGGGGTAGGCCCGCTGGTGCCCGTCGAGGTCGAGGGCGATCACGGCCTCGTCCGCGCCGAGCCAGTCCACGCCGGCCGCCGGCAGGAATCGCGGCTCGTCGATCGCCGGGATGCCGTCGGGCGGCGGCCCGCCGGCCAGGATCCGTGCCGGGTCGACGGCCGGCGTGGGCAGGGCCGGGTCCGCCGGATCGTCCAGGGCCGAGGGGACGTCCTCGCGCGGCCCGGAGACCATCGGTTCGAGGACGACGGCCGACCCCGACAGGGCCGATCCCGACGGGGACGCAGGGGCGGGCCCCTGCGCTCTCCCGGCACAGCCGGCCAGCAGCAGGGCGGTGACTGCCAGCGCCGCGATCGGTCCGCGGCGCCGGTGCACCACGCTGGTCGGCGGGGTCGGGGTCGCGGTCGCGAGTGGGGCGGGACGCGAGCCGAGCACAGGGTCGTCCATGATCAGGACGTGAGGATCTGGTACCCGTCCCCGAGCAGGGAACGGAGGCTCGCGTGGCCCTTGTCGTCCCCGACCATCGGCCACCGGGCTGCCTCGAGGGCGTCCGTCACCCCGTCGGCCGCTGTGGTCGAGGTGGTGGTGCTCATCGGCCTCTCCTTCCGTCGGGGCCGGGTGGCCCGTCGACGTGAGGGGAACCCGGCCCCGGACCTCGGTGATTCCCTCGGCTCAAGCCGGCGCCCTCACGTCCGATGAACAGGGAGACGACGGCATCAGCCGGGGGGAGCAGATGATGGGCGAGCAGAACGCACAGGCATGGGGAGGTGGCAGGGAGGCGACCGAGGTCGGGCGGGCCTCGGCCGACCACGTCGTGTCCCGTGCGCGGTGGGCAGGGGTGGCGCTCGCCGTCCTGCAGATCGTCCTCTTCGTGCCACCCCCGGGCGTGGCGCTTCCGCACTCCGTGTGGTGGGGCCTGCTCCCCGCGGCTGTGCTCGCCGCGACCGACCTGGTGACGCGGTTCGGCCCTCTCGCCCGCGTGGCGGGCGAGACGCGACGGCTCGTCGGGCTGGGCGGTGACTCCGTCGCGGTGCTCCTCTTCATCGCGGTCTTCGCCTTCGACGCGAGCAGCGCCCTGTGGACGCTGATGATGTTCCCCGTCGCCGAGGCCGCCCTCCGCGGCTGGCCCCGGCGCGCCATCGGCACCTATGCGGCCGTGGCGGTCGGCTACGTCGGCGTGAGGTGGCTGGCGCAGTCGCTGTGGTCGGCAGATGGCCTGACGATCGACTCGGTGACCTACCGGCTCGGCATCGTCGGGATCATGGCGCTGATCCTCGCGGGGATGAGCCGTCGCCTGCAGCAGCAGATCGCGACGACCGCTGCCCGCCAGGCCGAGGCGGACCAGCTGCGTGCCGTCGCGACCGCGGCGCGGCTCATGTCGGAGCTCGAGGTCGCCACGGTGATCCGTGAGGTCAGGCGGGCGGCCGAGCGGATGGGCTTCTTCGAGGTGCAGGTCTGGACCCGCGCGGGAGTCCTCGGTGCCTCGGGTGACCGCGGGGGTGCTGCGCACCCCTTGGACTCCTCGTGGTTCGACCGGCTGGCGGCCGCGACCCAGGACACCGGCTGGGCGACCCTCGAGGGTGAGGACTGCCCGGTCGAGCTGCGCACGGACCAGACCCTCGTGGTCGCGGCAGTCACCACCGAGGGGGCGGTCGGTGCCCTGCTGGCCGCCCGTCGCCCGTCACCGGTCGTCGACTGGGACGCCGACGGGCTCGCCCTCCTGGCCACCCAGGCGAGCGTGGCGCTAGCGAACGCCGCCCGCTACGAGGAGGACAGAGGCGTCGACGACCGGCTCGCCCACCAGGCGGGCCATGACGACCTCACCGGGCTCCCGAACAGGACCCTGCTGGGGGACCGCGGGCGACGCATGCTCGCCGAGCAGGCCCTGCAGGGCGGGCGGGTCGGGGTGCTGTACCTCGATCTCGACCGGTTCAAGCCGGTCAACGACGTGCTCGGCCGTGCGACGGGCGACGCGCTCCTCTCACAGGTCGCCGAGCGGATCAGCGGGCTGCTCGGCCCGGACGACCTGTGCGCCCGGGTCGGCGGCGACGAGTTCGTCGTCGTCGCGGCCGGGCGGCTGAGCGAGTCGGCCCTCGGCGATCTCGCCCGTCGACTGCGTGCGGCACTGCACGCGCCCTTCTGCGTCGGGGAGCTCACCCTCGACCTCGAGGTGAGCATCGGCATCGCCTGCACCCCGGACGACGGCGCGGACGTCGAGACGCTCGTCCAGCACGCGGACATGGCGATGTACCGGGCCAAGAGCGCGCGCGCAGGGATCGTCGGCTACCGCGACATCCAGGACGAGGTGACCTCCGGGCACCTGGCCGTGCTGGGCGACCTGCGCCGTGCCCTCGCCGATCCCGAGCAGCTCGACGTGCACTACCAGCCGATCGTCGACCTGGCCGACGGGAGGGTCGAGGGCTTCGAGGCCCTGCTGCGGTGGACGCACCCGGATCGCGGTCCGATCCCGCCCGCGACCTTCATCCAGGTCGCGGAGGAGACCTCGCTCATCCACGGGCTGACCGACCACGTCCTGGACAAGGCACTGGGCGTCCTCGGCGGGCTCGTCGCGGACGGCGCCGCGCTCCGGATGAGCGTCAACCTCTCCCCGCGGGCGCTGGTGGGCCCCAACCTGGTGACCCGGGTGCGGCGTCTGCTCGCCCAGCACCGGGTCCCTCCGGGCCTGCTGTGCCTGGAGATCACCGAGGAGACGCTGGTCGACGACCCCGAGCGCGCGATCGTGGCACTCGACGAGCTCAAGGCGCTCGGTGTGCGTCTCTCGATCGACGACTTCGGCACCGGCTACTCCTCCATGAGCTATCTCAAGCGGCTACCGGTCGACGAGATCAAGATCGACCGGGGTTTCGTCATCGACCTGCTCTCCTCCGCGCAGGACCGCTCCCTCGTGCACGCCGTCGTCGACCTCGCTCATCGGCTCTCGCTGCGGGTGGTGGCAGAGGGGGTCGAGACGGAGGAGGTCGGTGACGCGCTGCGGGAGATGGGCTGCGACCTGGCCCAGGGGTACGTCTACGGTCGGCCGGCCGCGCACGACGACATCTCGGCGACGGTGGAGGCCGCGGCGGTCACCACCTGAGCGGTGCGCATCAGGCGAGGGCGGCGCCGCGTCCGCACAAGGACTCGGCGACGCCGGCGAGGTCGGCGCGCTCCCGGTGCCGCGCGAGGGGAAGCAGCCAGCGCAGCGGTCGACCGGGATCCGCGATCCGGGCGCCGTTGCGTGCGACCGCCTCGTCCCTGGACGCGATCATGGCCGCGGCGCCCCCCGGGTCCCGGGTCCCGGCGTCGCCGACCGCTGCCGCGAGGTCGGCGGCGAACTCCCAGGAGCGTCGACGCGCATGTTCCAGCGAGAAGCAGGTGAGTGCCTCGTCGAACCGCAGCCCGACGGCGTCGAGTGAGCGGGTCAGGGGGGAGACGTCAGCGATGGCGAGCTGCATCTGGTCCACGAGCTCCGCGAGGACGTCGTTGATGCGCTCGAAGTCGTCCCTGAGGTCCGCCACCGCCGGACCGGGGCAGGTGGCGGCCGCCGCCACGCCGAGGTCGAGGTTGATGTGGGCGTTCATGCCCAGCAGCAGGTGCTGGAGGATCAGCCCTGGGCGCCGTGCGGCCTCGAAGGAGACGGCCCAGGAGGCGCTCACCGGCTCGGCCCGGTCCCAGGCGGAGTGCGCGTCGAGCCAGTACCGCGCGAACCGGACGTCGAACCGCTCCATTCGCTCGACGTCGTCGAACTGCCCGGCCTCCAGGCCGGTGCGGACCCGGTCGGTGACGGCGCGGTAGACGATCGCGAACCATCCCCGGGCGTCGGCCGTGTCGATGCTGCGGTCGATCACCCGGTCCATCTCGGTGATCACGGCGTCGATCGAGTCGTGGCGGGCCATCTGCCTCTCGTCCCTCGACGGACTGGCGGGTCGTGCCGTTGCTCAGAGCGGACTGTCGCTGTCGATCGTCGCACGGCGGGCCGCGCAGCGGGAGGGCGCGGCGTTGCGCGTCCGAGTGACGCGGCCCGCGTGACGCGGCCGGCGAGGCGGGGGACGAGCGTCGTCGGGCCGACGATCGACTCGCCGCCCACCACCCGGACGGCCCACCGCGACGATGGGCCTGCAAGGACGACGGGCAGTACCCGTAGGCTCCTGTGAGCCCTGCCCTGATTCGAGAGATGAGCGTGAGCGTGAGCAGCGAGAACGACCCGAGCACAGCCCGTACCGCCGTCGCCGTCCTCACCTCTGGCGGCGACGCCCAGGGCATGAACGCCGTGGTCCGCGCGGTGGTCCGGACCGCGATCGGTGCAGGCGCCGACGTCTACGCGGTCTACGAGGGCCTTCAGGGCCTGGTCGACGGTGGCGACCGGATCGTCCAGTTCGACTGGGGTTCGGTCGGCTCGATCCTGCACCGCGGCGGAACGGTCATCGGCACGGCACGCTCGACCGACTTCCGCGGACGCGAGGGACGACTCAAGGCCGCCCGCAACATGATCGAGCACGGTATCGACCGGATGGTCGTCATCGGCGGCGACGGCTCGCTGACCGGGACCGATCTCTTCCGCAGCGAGTGGCCGGGACTGCTGGCCGAGCTCGTCGAGCGGGGGGAGATCACCGCGGAGCAGTCCGCTCGGCACGGGCACCTGATCATCGCCGGTGTGGTCGGCTCGATCGACAACGACATGGTCGGCACGGACATGACGGTCGGCGCCGACTCGGCCCTGCACCGCATCCTCGAGGCGATCGACGCCCTGTCCAGCACCGCGGCGAGCCACCAGCGCTCCTTCGTCGTCGAGGTCATGGGCCGGCACTGCGGGTACCTCGCGCTGATGAGCGCGATCGCCGGCGGCGCCGACTACGCGCTCATCCCGGAGTACCCGCCAGGGGAGGGCTGGGAGGACGAGATGTGCGACCGGTTGCGCGCCGGCCGCGCGGCAGGGCGCCGGGACAGCATCGTCGTGGTGGCCGAGGGGGCGCGGGACCGCGCCGGCAACCCGATCAGCAGTCAGGACGTGCAGAACCTCCTGCAGGACCGGCTCGGTGAGGACACCCGGGTCACGATCCTCGGGCACGTCCAGCGTGGTGGGACGCCCAGCGCGTACGACCGCTGGATGCCCACGGTGGTCGGGCACGCGGCGGCGCTCGAGGTGGTCAACGCCGGGCCCGACCACGAGCCCCAGCTCATCGGGGTGCGCAACAACCGGGTGCACCGCAGCCCGCTGATGGCGGCCGTCAAGGCCACCAAGGAGATCTCCCGCCTGGTCGACGCCGGGGAGTACGAGGCGGCGATGGCCGGGCGTGGAGCCTCGTTCTCCGAGATGGTCCGTGTCTTCCGCGGCATCGCCAGGGTCGCCCCCACCCAGACGGGGTCGGGATCGCGGATCGCGATCCTCCACGCGGGCGGGCTCGCACCGGGGATGAACACCGCCGTGCGGGCAGCCGTCCGGTTCGGCATCTCCAACGGCCACACCATGCTGGGTGTGCGCGGCAGCTTCCAGGGGCTCATCGACGGCCAGGTGGAGGAGCTCACCTGGGGCGACGTCGAGGGCTGGGTGGGGATCGGCGGCGCGGAGCTCGGCACGAGCCGCGCGATGCCGAGCGTCGAGGACTACTACGCCATCAGCCGCGCGCTGGAGAACCACGAGATCGACGCCCTGCTGGTCATCGGTGGTCACCGCGCCTACGAGTCGACCTATCGGATGCTCCAGGAGCGCGATCGCTACCCCGGCTTCCGGATCCCGGTCATCTGCCTCCCGGCGACCATCGACAACAATCTCCCCGGCTGGGAGGTGTCCATCGGTGCCGACACCGCGCTGTGCGAGATCACCAGTGCCGTCGATCGGCTCAAGCAGTCCGCCATGGCCGCGAGGCGGTGCTTCGTCGTCGAGGTGATGGGTCGCTACTGCGGCTACCTCGCGCTCGTCGGCGCGATGTCGGTCGGCGCCGAGCGGGTGTACCTGCACGAGCAGGGCGTCACCCTCGCCGACCTCTCGGCCGACGTCGACGAGATGACCGCGAGCTTCGCTGGTGGGCGCCGGTTCCACCTGGCGATCCGGAACGAGGCCGTCAGCGAGGGGTACACGACCGACTTCATGTGCCAGCTGTTCACCGAGGAGTCCGGAGGCGCGTTCGACGTCCGGCCGATGGTGCTCGGTCACCTCCAGCAGGGGGGCAACCCGACGCCCTTCGACCGCGTGCAGGCCACCCGGCTCGCCGCCTACTGCGTCGACTGGCTCTCGGGGCAGATCGACGCGGGCAAGCGCGAATGGGGCTTCGTCGGTCTCGTGGACGGCAAGGTCGGCACGGTTCCGCTCAAGACGATGCCCGACCTCGTCGACATGCGGTTCAACCGACCCTTCGACCAGTGGTGGATGGCCCTGCAGCCGATCATGGGCGCCCTCGCGGTCGAGCCGAAGGGCTAGGGGTACCGGCTCAGATGCGGGCGCGCCGCCGCGCCGCGTACAGCTCGGCGTCGGCGCGGGCCATCAGGGTCCGCGCAGGCGTCCCTGCCGGTCCGGAGGCCGTGCCGATCGTGACGGTGGCTCCGTGCGGGAGCCGTCCATCGCCGACGAGGCGCTGAAGGCGTTCGCGTGCGGCGGCGGCGCCTGACTCGTCCGCCCCGACCAGGAGCAGCGCGAACTCGTCCCCGCCGATCCGGCCAGGGGTGTCCTCGGCGCGGCAGGCCGCCCGCACGGCCTGGCCGAGCCGGGCGAGGACCTCGTCCCCGACCGGGTGGCCGTGCTCGTCGTTGATCGACTTGAAGTGGTCGACGTCGAGCACGAGGACGCTGATCGGCAGGTCCGGCGGGCCTGCGGTGGTCGCGGCGGAGACCTTCTCGTGGAATGCCCGGTGGTTGAGGCAACCGGTGAGGCCGTCCTCGTCGGCGAGCGCTGTGGCCCGGGCGGCCACGGCGCGGACCTGCTCGTGCAGGGCGAGGTAGTTGTGGCTCGCGGTCGCGCAGACCACCGTCGTCAGGGCGAGGGCGCCGGCGACGATCGTCGTGCTGTCCGCCTCGTGAGCGGGTCCCAGTGCGCCCACCAGTGCGTACGCGAGAACGCCGAGCGCCCCCATGGCGAGGGTGCCGGACGGAGGGAACGCGAGGGCCGCATGGGCGACGAGAACGAAGAGAAAGGCCCGGAAGGGACTGCTGGCGCCGCCGTCGAGGACGACCACCGCGGTGAGCAACGCGATCCCCAGGACCTCCCAGGAGTAGAAGACGCGCTGGACGCGGTTGCGGGAGACCAGGCGGTCGATCGGGGTCAGCCGCGTCAGCGGGGTGAGCAGCAGCACCGTCGCGCAGATCACGTAGATCGCCGTCGGGTGCGGGGCGTCCGGGCGCACAGCCGTGCGGACCGCGACCGCGACGGGCACCACGGCGGAGATCACCTGGCCCGAGCGGAGATGGTGCCGCCAGAACTCGCTCGGCCGCCGGTCGGCCGACTCTCTCGCCATGCATGTCCATCGGCAGGACGGCGCGGGGGCTGAAGGGTTCCGGTGCCGGTACCGGCGCCCGGTCCGAGGCTGCCACGGACCCACGGTCCGGCGGTGCCGCGGGCCGCGGCGAGGGCTCGACGGCACCCCCGGATCCGATCAAGGACCGCAGGTCGGAGCCATGTGAGCGCAATCATCCGGCCCGCCCCGTCAGTTTGACGTGAGGCCTCCCGCGAGGACACACTTGTCTCAGACGGTGCGCATCGCCTGCCCCCTGCGCGGTGCGCACCGTCCTCAGCTTCGGTGGCCCGTCGGTGCTCAGCGCCCGGCGGGCCATCGCCGTTTCCCGCCCTCGCGGCGCGCAGCGACAGGGCCGTCCCCGACCGTGCGAGTCCGGCCGCGTGACCCCTCTGGCCCTCCCCGGGGCTCCACCGGGCGCTCCTGCGGCGCGTTGACCGGCCGGCACGGCGGCCTGCGGTTAGCGTGCTGGTGTGATTCCTGAGCCCCTTCCCGGCCCGGGACCCGACGAGGCCAGGCCCGACGGTCCCGTCGCCGTCCCCGTCGCCACCACCCGAGACCTCGTCGACGGCGCGACCGAGCAGTGGCGGGCGGCCCTGGTCACCCGCTCGGGTGCCTCGGCGCTGAGCGACGTCGCCCGGCTCGGCGAGGCCCAGCTCGACCTCTCGGCCGCGCACCCCTCGGGGATCGCCCAGCTCTTCGCCGGCCGGCCCACGCGGCTGAGCAACCTCGTGCGGGAGGGCTCCGCGCTCGTCCAGGCCAAGCGCCGGGCGCGTGCCGTCGGCGCCCAGGCCGAGGACCATGCCGTGCGCTTCGGGCTCGCCTCCGCGTTCCTCGCCATCGGCATCGCCTCCTGGGTCGACGACGACGACACCGACCCGGGGTTCGACGAGGACACCGTCCCGTCCCGTACCGCCGACGCTGCCGTCGCGGCCGACGAGGAGGGCGCCCAGCCCGCCGACCCGGTGCGTCGGATGCACGGGCCGGTGCTCCTGCGCCCCGTGTCCATCACCGCGCGCGGACGTGGCGAGGCGGACTACGACCTCGTCCTCGAGCCCTCTCTCGAGATCAACCCGCTGCTCGCGGCGGCGCTGCGCCGGCGAGGGGCGCTGCTCGATCCCGCTGCCCTCGCCAGGGGGGCGTTCACCGCATCGGGCTTCGACCCTCGTCCGGCGGTCGACCGGCTCGGCGCCCTCGGAGCGGCGGTGCTGGACGGGTTCGAGCTCGTCGACCGGGTCGTCATCGGCACCTTCGTCCATCCCGAGCAGGTCCTCGTCGACGACCTGGACGCCCTGGCACCCGTCCTGCGCGAGCACGAGGTCGTCGCCGCCGTCGCGGGCGACCATCGCGCGGCCGAGGCCTTGACCCGTCCCCTTCCTGCCCAGCTGACCGGGGACCGCCCGCTCGACCAGGAGCGCGGCGTGGGGGACCTCGACCCGGCGCAGGCCCATGTGCTCGACGTCATCGCCGCGGGGCACCACCTCCTGCTCGACGCCCCTGCCGGGGCGGATGTCGCGGGAACCCTCGCGGCCGTCGTCGCCGACGCCGCTGCCAGCGGTCGCACGGTGCTGTACGTGGCGGGACACCGCAGGGCGGCCGAGGCCCTCACCGGTCGGCTCGACGAGCTCGGGCTCTCGGAGCTCGTCCTCGACGTCGCACCGGGATCCGGCTGGCGGGCCGAGGCGGGACAGCGACTTCTCGGCGCGATGACGGGCGACTCCTTCCGCGTCGACGCCGAGAAGATCGGGATCGTGCAGCGCGAGCTGCTCGACCGGCGCGAGCGTCTGCACCGCTACGTCGATGCGCTGCACGCCCGCCGTGAGCCGTGGGAGTGCTCGGCGCACGACGCCCTGCAGGCCCTCGCCAAGCTCACCGCCGCCCGACCGGCGCCCCGGACCACGGTCCGGCTGCCGGTGGCCGTGGCGGCATCGCTCACCGCCGAGCGACGCGCCCAGGCGGCAGCCGACCTCGTCACGGTCGCCGGGCTCGGTGCGTTCACCGAGAGCACCGCCACGACCTCCTGGTTCGGGGCGGAGATCCTCACCCCGGAACGTGCCCATGCGGCGGTGGAGCGCGTGGCCCGCCTGCTCGAGAGCATCCCGTTGCTCCAGCGTCAGACCGCCGAGGTCGCCGAGGCGACCGGGCTCACCCGGTCCGAGACGCCGGCGCAGTGGGCCGAGCAGCTCGAGATGCTCGCGGGCGTGCGCGGTGCGCTCGACATCTTCCAGCCGATCGTCTTCGAACGCTCCGCGGCCGACCTCGTCGCAGCGACGGCCACCCCGGCCTGGCGTGCCGAGCACGGGATCGACATGCCGGGCCGCGTGCGCCGCCGACTGCGCCGCCAGGCCAAGGACATGGTGCGCCCGGGCCGCCCGGTCGCCGACCTGCACACGGCCCTCGTCGAGGTGCAGGCCCAGCGCGAGGTGTGGCGGGCGCACTGCCCTGCCGGTGGCTGGCCCCGGATCCCGGAAGGACTCGCCCGCATCGAGCAGTCCTTCGCCGTGGTCCGGGCCGACCTCGAGGCGCTGTCCGAGGCGCTCGCGACCACTGCGGCAGGTGGCGACCTCGTCCGGCTGAGCTGGACCCAGCTCCTCGACCGGCTCCGGCGTCTGCGCCTCGAGCAGGCGGCGCTCGTGGCGCTGCCCGAGCGCACCGCTCTGCTGCGCGACCTGCGCAAGCGGGGACTGGGTGCGCTCCTCGACGACCTCACGGCCCGTCGCGTCCCGGCCGGTCTGGTGGCGGTCGAGCTGGAGCTCTCCTGGTGGAGCGCCGTCTTCGAGGAGATCCTCCGCCAGGACCCGGGCATGGCCGGGTACGACGGTGCCGCGCTCGCCCGGCTCACGGCCGAGTTCCGGGCCCTGGACCGGCGCTACCTGGCCGACCGCGCATCGGTGTACCGGGCCAGCTCCCGCGAGGCCGTGCGGCTGCGGCTGCTGGAGTCGAGCGTGCACACCGAGGCGCTGTTCGGCGAGATCGTCGAGGACAGGTTCACGAGCCTCCGGCACGCCGTGGAGCGCTACCCGGACGTCGCCCGGCACCTGCGCCCCTGCCTGGTGGTCGGGCCGATGCTCGTCCCGCACGTCCTCCCGCCCACGCGCACCGAGGACCTCGTGATCCTCGACGCCACGGCACACCTGCCGATGGAGACCGTCGTCGGCGCGATCGCTCGGGGTCGCCAGGTGCTCGTCGTCGGCGACACCCGCTGCGCGTCGGGGACGGCGCTCGCCCAGCTCACCGAGGTCCTTCCGGTCGTCGGTCTCCAGGTCGCGGCCTCGCGGCGCGACCCGCACCTGACGGCCTTCCTCGCCACGCACGGCTACGCGAAGCACGTCACCGCGACGCCGCTGCCGACGGCCGAGTCGCTGCTCCGGCTCGACGTCGTGGACGGGACGGGCATGCCGGGCCCGTCGGGGACCGTGGAGGCGACCCGAGCGGAGGTCGATCACGTCGTCGACCTCGTCGTGGAGCATGCGCTCGCCCGGCCGGAGGAGTCCCTCGCCGTCGTGAGCGTCTCGACCCTGCACGCGGATCGGGTCAGGGAGGCCGTGCTGGCCCAGGTCCGCGACAACCCCGCGCTCGAGGAGTTCTTCTCCGCCGAGCGTCCCGAGCCGTTCGTCGTGGCCGACGTGACCGGGGCGGAGGGCCTGAGCCGCGACGCGGTGATCCTCACGGTCGGCTTCGGCCGCACGCCTCACGGGCGCGTGCTGCACAGGTTCGGCGCCCTGGGCGCGGAGGGTGGCCGGGCGAGGCTGCTCCAGACTCTCGGCGCGACCCGGCACCGGCTGACCGTCGTGAGCTGCTTCACCGCCGACGACCTCGACGAGCACCGCCTGACCGTGCCGGGTCCGCGACTGCTCGCCGACCTCCTGCGGCTCCTCGGGTCTCCCCGGCCGCGGGAGCAGGGCGGACGGCCCTCTCCCGAGTCCTACTCGGGTCACGACCGGTTGATCCTCGACCTGGCCGAGCGGTTGTGGCGGACGGGCCTCGTGGTGCAGCTGGACCACGGCGTCGACGGCGGTCCTCGCATCCCGCTGGTCGTCGGGCATCCCGACGTGCCAGGGGAGATGCTCGTCGCCGTGCTGACGGACGACGAGGCCTACGTCGGCGAACCCAGCGTGCGCGTGCGGGACCGACAGGTCGCGGAACGCCTCGAGGCCCTCGGGTGGACCGTCATCCACATCTGGTCCACGGCGGCGTTCCTCGACCCGCAGGGCGAGGCGGACGCGGTCTGCGCCGCCGTGCTCGAGGCCTCTGCCGAGCGGCTGCGACGTCGTCCCGTCGAGGTGGTCCAGGCGCCTGCTCGGCTCGAGGACGAGGAGGACGGCCCCGACCTGGCCGACGGTCTTCCCGTTCCGGAGGTGGACGGGACGAGCGCTGCGCCGGTTCCTGGATCGGCGACGACCGTCGCGTCCGACGGTGGCCAGGAGGTCGGCGACCCCGTGGGTGACCCGGCCGTCGTGCGCCACGACCACGCGGCAGTGGAGCTCGCGACGGCGCCGGAGGGCCGCGTCCTGCGTCGGCCGGACGTGCGGCCCGGCCTCCCGATCGGTGCCTACAGCGACGACGAGCTCGACGACCTGGTGGCCTGGCTCCGGGGCGACGGGAGCGACAAGGACGACGAGGCGCTCGTCGAGGCCCTGCGCGCCGAGCTGGGTCTTCGCCGCCGCGGCTCGCGGATCGACGCGACCCTCACCGCTGCGGTGCGTCGATCCCGGTGAGCCGGGAACCCCGGACCGGGCAGGCATCGCCGGAACCGAGCCAGGACGCGACGGAGCCGGTGGACGCGGCCCGGCCCGGCGGGACGCCCGCGGACGAAGGGGCCGCTGCCGACGAGGGGCAGGAGACCGAGCGGCCGCGCCGCCGTCGCCATCGGCGCGCCGTGGGCGGCACGGTCCCGCCCGGCCCCGAGCCCCGGACGAACGGACCGAGCCCCGACGACCTCGACGTGGGTTGGGGCGAGCAGCCGTCGGGGTCGGACGACGAGCGATTCCTGCGCGAGGTGCCCCCGCACTGGTGAGGTCCGAGCCGCCGGCGGATCAGGACCGGGGCGCTGCCAGCAGGTCGCGGATCTCGGTGAGCAGCGCGACATCGGCGGCCGGAGCCTCCGGCTCGGCGACCTCCGTGGCCTTGCGACGCTCGGCGAGGGTGTTGAGCGGGAGCACGACGGCGAAGTAGATCGCCGCTGCGACGATCAGGAAGTTGAGGACCGCGCCGAGGAAGGCGCCGATCGACAGGATGTTCGCCGGGACGTCGCCCTGCGCCTCGCTGATCGTCCACGCGAGGACGCGAGTGAGGTCGGGCTGACCGAAGATCCCGGCGATCAGCGGGTTGATGATGTTCTCGACGAACGCGGTGACGACAGCACCGAATGCGGCGCCGATGACGATGCCGACGGCGAGGTCGATGACGTTCCCACGCATGATGAAGGTCTTGAAGCCAGCGAGCACGGAGTCCTCCAGGACGGGTCGGGGGCGATCGGGTTCCGTTCGGGCGAGCGAGGCGGGCCCCGCGGCCATGGATCATGGCATGATCGCCGCGCCGAAGCGACAGCTCGGGGCGAGTGCGGCGATCTTTCGCCCGCTCTCCGGCTCGACGGCCACGAGGGTCCTTCCGAGATCGGTCCCACCCACGAGCGCGGTCGCGCCGCCCAGCCCGAGCCCACCGGTCGTCCCCGAGGGCGTGGTGCTGTCGGCAGGGTCGGACATCGGACCGACGACCAGGGCCGTGACCGACCAGGGCCCCTGCTCGGTCGGGCAGTCGGATCCCGGGACGAGCTCGATCGTGTCGCCGACCCGCATGGCGTCGGCCCCGTCGAGCGAGACCGGCACGACGACCGTCCCGGGCGGCGGCTCGGCACCGAAGCGCCCGGAGGTGAGTGCTGCGGGCACGAGCACGAACCCGGCGGGCAGGTCGATCGCCGCCCGCTGACCGATGACCGGACCGGCGGACCGCGCAGTCCCCTGCGGCACACCTCGGGCCGGGAGGCTCACGAGGCGCACGTCCTCGGAGGTGAGGGCCGCGCCGGCGGGGACGTCGCGCGCGGCGACGGCGACCGGGACGAGTGCCTCGCCCGGCGGGAGGGCGAGGCGGACCCCGATGCCCACCGCCGTGACCAGCAGGGCGGCACGGAGCACGCGGCGTGAGCGCCATGCCGCCCGGCGCAGGGGGAGGAGTCGAGGCACCCGCTGCACGCTAGGCGGCGCGCCGCTCCGTGGCGGATCCGGCCATCGCCCGCTGGGGACGAGCCGTCGGCGTCCCGGCCTCGGGACGAGTGGTCAGCCGGCGGGGGTGGCGGAGCTCGTGGTCGACGGCGTGCTCGTGGTGCTCGACGAGCCGGCCCCGGACGTGCTCGAGGCGCCGGAGCCGGAGGTCGACGAGGAGTCGCCGTTCGACGAGGCCTTCCCCTCGCTGGACGGGCCGCTCGACGACTCGCCGGCCGTCGACGCCGACGAGCTGCTCGAGGAGCCTCGTGCACCGGTGCGCTTGCCCTCGGCTCGCGCATCCGTCCGGTAGAAGCCGGAGCCCTTGAACACCACGCCCACGTTCCCGAACATCTTCCGCAGCCGGCCGCCGCACTCGGGGCAGCTCGTCAGCGCGTCGTCGGTGAACGCCTGCTGGGCGTCGAAACGGTGTCCGCAGTCGGTGCACGCGTAGGAGTAGGTGGGCACGGTCGGGTCCTCCAGGAAGTGGTGCGTCTCGTGCCATCCTCCCACCGTCCGGCCGCCCGGCCGTCCGTGGTCTCAGCGCTGGGCCGCGGCCTCGCCCAGGGCGCGCCACCCGGAGGTCGTCGCGACGGCGTCGACGTGCCGGTCGTGGAGCTCCTGCGGGAGGGGGTGCGTCTCGGCGTCGTAGATCTCCGAGGGGAAGACCATCGCGATCACCGGCACGCCGGGCCGGACGTGCTCGAGCACGCGGTCGTACCAGCCGCCCCCGTGACCGAGACGGGCCCCGGAGGAGTCCACCGCGAGCGCGGGGACGAGCACGACGTCGGCCTCGGCGAGCGCCTCTGCCCCCATGGCGGGGCCGGGCGGCTCGGGCGGACGTCCCGGAGCCCTGACCGCGAGCTCCTCCGTCGTGGTCAGGTGCGCCCACTGCCGCTGCAGGCCGGTCCCGAGCACCGGGAGCAGCACCGTCGCCCCGCGCTGGGCCAGCCGGTCCAGGAGCGGGGTCGTTGCCGGTTCGGCGGCGCGTGCGGCATATGCCGCGACGCACGCGGCCGCGCGGACGACGGGGATGTCCCCGACGACCTGCGCGAAGTCGGCTGCCGCGAGCTCGCGCTCATGGGGTGATCGGGACTCCCGTTCGGCGATGATCGCCCGCCGGAGTTCGTCCTTCACGACGGGTAGCTCGCTTCCCGCCTGGAAGGCCACGTACGGCCGGGTGTCGCTGCTCATACCGCCAGTCTTTCAAAGATTCGGCCGGGAGT
>NZ_JBFHHB010000037.1:0-17498 GCF_041597215.1 Actinotalea sp. | reverse complement strand
GGGCGGCGCCGAGCGTCACCAGCGCAGCGCGGGGGTGGTGACCGGTGCGTCCCAGAGCTCGGTGAGCTCGGGGTCGAGCCGCAGCACGGTGACCGAGGCGCCCTGCATCTCGAGGGACGTCACGTAGTTGCCGACCAGCGAGCGCTCGACGACACCGCCGCGCGCCTCGATGATCGCGCGGGCGGCGCGGTACACGACGTAGAGCTCGGACAGCGGGGTGCCGCCCATGCCGTTGACGAGCAGGAGCACCTTCTCGCCGGAGGCCAGCTTCAGGTCGTCGAGGACCGGGGTCGTGAGCATCGAGGTGATCTCGTCGGCAGGGGCCATCGGGACGCGGCGACGACCGGGCTCTCCGTGGATCCCGATGCCGATCTCGATCTCCTCGTCGGTCAGGTCGAAGCTCGGCACGCCGGCGTGCGGGACCGTGCAGGCCGAGAGCGCGACACCCATCGACCGCACGTTGGCGATGACCTTCTCGGCGACGGCGGTGACCGCTGCGAGGTCGTCCCCGCGCTCGGCAGCGGCGCCGGCGATCTTCTCGACGCAGAGCGTCCCGGCCACGCCACGACGGCCGGCGGTGTAGAGCGAGTCCTCCACCGCGACGTCGTCGTTGACCACGACGGTGCGCACCTCGATGCCGTCGGCGTCGGCGAGCTCCGCCGCGGTCTCGAAGTTCAGGACGTCGCCGGTGTAGTTCTTCACGATGTGCAGGACGCCCGCACCGCCGTTGGCCGCGACCGTCGCCGGGGCGATGGCGTCGGGCGTGGGCGAGGTGAACATCGCGCCGGGGACGGCGGCGTCGAGCATCCCTGCGCCAACGAAGCCCCCGTGCAGCGGCTCGTGACCGCTGCCACCGCCGCTGACCAGGCCGACCTTGCCCTGCACAGCCCCGCCGGCGCGGCTGATGAAGGTCGGGTCGGTGTGCACGGCGACAAGGTCGGCATGCGCCAGGCCGAATCCTTCGACGGACTCGTCGGTGACGTGTGCCGGATCGTTGATGAGCTTCTTCATGCCTGACTCCCTGTGTCACGACCCCTCGCACGCGGCATCGTTACCGCGCGTCCCGGGGCACCTCGATGTGTCCGGTGCCCCCGCACCTCAGCATTGGGGTCGGTCAAGCCATGGTCAAGGCGACGACGTGCTGAGGGTCTGCACATTCGTGCAGACCCTCGGCAGCCACGTCGGTCCGCTCCCGATCAGGGCCGACCGAACAGCGTCCTCGCCTCCGCAGCCATCGTCACCGAGCCGGTCACCAGCACACCGGCACCCGTCGGGGAGCCCTCGACGGCCGCCTCGGAGAGCTCGACGGCGAGGGCGATCGCCTCGTCGAGCCGCTCGGCGGTGTGCACGCGGTCCTCGCCGAAGACCTCCCGTGCGACCTCGGCGAGCTCGTCGACCTCCTGCGCGCGCGGCGACCCGGAACGGGTGACCACCACCTCGTCGAGAAGCGGCTCCAGCCCGGCGAGGATGGACTCCGCGTCCTTGTCCTGGAGGATGCCGACCACGCCGACCAGTCGTTCGAACGCGAAGGCCTCCTGGACGCCCGCGACGAGCGCATCGACCCCGTGGGGGTTGTGGGCCGCATCGACCAGGACGGTCGGCGAGGACCGCACGACCTCGAGCCGTCCCGGGGAGTGCATGTCGGCGAAGGCCACCTCGACGATCTCTCCGGAGAGCGTCCCGCTCCCCGAGATCATCGCCTCGACCGCCGTGAGCGCGAGCGCGGCGTTGTGCGCCTGGTGCGCCCCGTGCAGCGGCAGGAAGACCTCCGTGTAGAGCCCACCCGGGGTGCGCAGGTCGAGCAGCTGCCCCCCGACGGCGAGCCGCCGCCCGGCGACCCCCAGGTCCACGCCCTCGCGCAGGAGCCTCGCGCCGTGCTCGGCGGCGACGGGCAGGACGACGCCCTCGACCTCCGGACGCTGCTCCGCCATGACGACGGTGGCACCGTCCTTGATGATCCCTGCCTTCTCACCGGCGATCTCGGTGAGCTCGTGCCCGAGCCACCGCTCGTGGTCCAGGGCGATCGGGGTGAGCACGGCGATCTCGCCGTCCACCACGTTGGTCGAGTCCCAGCGCCCCCCGAGACCCACCTCGATCACCGCCACGTCCACCGGTGCGTCCGCGAAGGCGGCGAAGGCCATCACGGTCAGCACCTCGAAGAAGCTCAGCCGCGGCCCCCCGGCCTCGAGCGAGCGCTGGTCGACCAGGTGCACGTACGGAGCCACGTCCTGCCACACCTCGACGAAGCGCTCGGGGCTGAGGGGCTCCCCGTCGATCGCGATGCGCTCGGTCACGCTGCTCAGGTGCGGGCTCGTGAACCGGCCGGTCCGCAGGCCGTGCTCCCGCAGGAGCCGCTCGACCATGCGCGTCGTCGAGGTCTTGCCGTTGGTCCCCGTGAGGTGGACGACCCTGAACGCCCGCTCCGGGTGGCCGAGCAGGTCGCAGACGTCCGCGACCCTGCCGAGCGTCGGCTCGAAGTCGTGCTCCGGCGCACGGTCGAGGATCCCCGCGTAGACCTCGCGCAGGGCCTCCTGACCCGGGTCGGCCGTCATGACTGCACCGCGCTCTCGGCCGGAACCGCCGCGACCCGGACGAGGGCGACCGTCCCGGAAGGGACCTCGCCCGCCACCATCTCGACCTCGACGGCGAGCGTCTCCGTCGCCACCATCGCGCGGTGGGTCCCGAGAGCCACGAGCTGCTCCTCCGGGACGGTCAGGTGCAGGCGGATCCGGTCGGCGACCTGGAGCCCGCTCGCCTTGCGCTCGTCCTGCACGGCACGCACGACGTCGCGAGCGATTCCCTCGGCGAGCAGCTCCTCGTCCAGGGCGATGTCGAGCAGGACGACGCCACCGCCGGGCAGCACGGTTGCGGCCTGGTCGTCACCGCGCCCCTCGGCGACCACGGTCGCGAGCTCGTACTCCCCCGGCTCCAGGGTGACCTCGGCGGTCGGGGTGGTGACGACGATGCTCCCCTCGACCTCGCGCCAGTCGCCGGCCTTCGCCGCACGGATGACCTCCTGGACGCCGCGGCCGAGGCGGGGCCCCGCCGCGCGGGCGTTGACGGCCAGCCGGGTCTCGACGCCGAGCTCGGCCGGGCCGACCTGCGCGAGGTCGACCAGCGTGACGTGCCGGACGTTGAGCTCCGCGGCGATGAGCTCCGTGTAGGGCTCGACGGCTGCCGGGTCGGTCAGTGCGAGACCCAGCTCGCGCAAGGGCTGCCGCACGCGCAGCCCCTTCGCCTTGCGCACGCCGAGGGTCGCCGAGACGATCGCCCGCACCTCGTCCACCGCCCGCACGAGGTCGTCATCGGCGACGAGACCCGCCTCGACGACGAGACCCTCGGCACCGAGCGTCGCCGGCCAGTCGGCCAGGTGCACGCTGCGCTCACCTGTCAGTCCGCGCCAGATCTCCTCCGTCAGGAGCGGTGCGAGCGGTGCCATCACCCGGGTGAGGACCTCCAGCGCCGTCCACAGGGTGTCGAAGGCGTCGTGGTCCTCCGCCCAGAAGCGGTCGCGCTGGGTGCGCACGTACCAGTTCGTGAGCAGGTCCAGGTGCTCGCGCACGGACTCGCAGGCTCCCGGCACGTCGAACTCGTCGAGCTGGGCGGTGACGCTCGTGACGAGGTCGTGCGTCCGGGCCAGGACGTAGCGGTCCATCGGCGCGAGACCGGGCACGCGCGCGGGATCGACCCTGCTCGCGGTGTACCCGGCGCCGCCGTCCGCGGCGTTGGCGTACAGGGTGAAGAAGTACCAGGTGCTCCACAGCGGGAGCAGCACCTGACGGACCTCCCCGCGGATGCCCTCCTCGGTGACGACCAGGTTCCCGCCGCGCATGATCGGGCTGGCCATGAGGAACCAGCGCATCGCGTCCGAGCCGTCCCGCTCGAAGACCTCGTTGACGTCCGGGTAGTTGCGCAACGACTTGCTCATCTTGCGCCCGTCCGAACCCAGCACGATCCCGTGCGAGACGGAGGTCCGGAAGGCAGGGCGGTCGAACAGCGCGGTGGCCAGCACGTGCAGCGTGTAGAACCAGCCGCGCGTCTGCCCGATGTACTCGGTGATGAAGTCGCCCGGGTAGTGGTGCTCGAACCAGTCGGCGTTCTCGAAGGGGTAGTGCACCTGGGCGTAGGGCATCGAGCCCGAGTCGAACCACACGTCGAGGACGTCGGGGATCCGGCGCATCGTCGACCGCCCGGTCGGGTCGTCCGGGTTGGGGCGGACCAGGTCGTCGATGAAGGGCCGGTGCAGGTCCGGCTCGCCTGCGTCGTTCAGCGGCAGCCGGCCGAAGTCGGCCTCGAGCTCGGCGAGGGAGCCGTAGACGTCGACGCGCGGGTGCAGCGGGTCGTCGCTGACCCACACCGGGATGGGGGTTCCCCAGTAGCGGTTGCGGGAGATCGACCAGTCGCGCGCACCCGCGAGCCACTTGCCGAACTGCCCGTCCTTGATGTGCTCCGGCACCCAGGTGATGTCCTGGTTGAGCTCGACCATCCGGTCGCGGAAGGCGGTGACGCGCACGAACCAGCTGGACACGGCCTTGTAGATGAGCGGGTTCCGGCAGCGCCAGCAGTGCGGGTAGGAGTGCTCGTAGGTCTCGTGGCGCAGCACGACGGAGCGACGGCCCTCCTCGACGCGCGCGAGCGGTCCGGTTCCGGCCTTGAGGTCGGCGATGACGTGCGGGTTGGCCTCGAAGACCTGCTGCCCCGCGTAGTCCGCGACCTCCGCCGTGAAGCGACCCTTGGCGTCCACCGGCACGACGGGCGTGATCCCTGCGGCGTCGCACACGGCCATGTCGTCCTCGCCGAAAGCGGGAGCGAGGTGCACGAGGCCGGTGCCGTCCTCGGTGGACACGAAGTCGCCGAGCAGCACCTGGTGGGCGTTCTCGTTGCCGACGAAGTAGTCGAACGGCGGGGTGTACCGCAGGCCTGCCAGCTCGCGCCCGGTCACCCGGGCGACCTCCTGCGGCTCCTCGCCCAGCTCGCGGGCGTAGGAGGCGAGCCGCGAGGCGGCGAGCAGCACGCGCTCGCCCGCGAGCGGGGTGCCCTCGCCGGGTACGACCGTCACGTACTCGATCTCCGGCCCGACCGCGAGCGCGAGGTTCGAGGGCAGCGTCCAGGGGGTCGTCGTCCACAGCAGTGCGAGGTCACCGGTCTCCAGCCGGACACCGACGGTCAGCGCCGGGTCCTGCCGGGAGGCGTAGACGTCGTCGTCCATCCGCAGCTCGTGGTTCGACAGCGGCGTCTCGTCGCGCCAGCAGTACGGCAGGACCCGGTAGCCCTCGTAGGCGAGACCCTTGTCGTGCAGCTGCTTGAACGCCCAGATCACCGACTCCATGAAGGTGACGTCGAGGGTCTTGTAGTCGTTCTCGAAGTCGACCCAGCGTGCCTGCCGGGTGACGTACTCCTGCCACTCGTCGGTGTAGCGCAGCACGGAGCTGCGGCAGGCCTCGTTGAACGCGGCGATGCCCATCTCGTCGATCTGGGACTTGTCCGTGATCCCCAGGATCCGCTCGGCCTCGAGCTCGGCAGGAAGGCCGTGGGTGTCCCAGCCGAAGCGGCGTTCCACCCGGTGGCCGCGCTGGGTCTGGTAGCGCCCGACGATGTCCTTGGCGTAGCCGGTCAGCAGGTGCCCGTAGTGGGGAAGTCCGTTGGCGAAGGGCGGGCCGTCGTAGAAGACGAACTCGTTCCCTCCGTCCTCGCCGGCAGCGCGCTGGTCGACGGAAGCCTGGAAGGTCCCGTCCTCCTGCCAGTGCGCCAGGACCTCGCGCTCGATGGCGGGGAGGTCGGGCGAGGCGGGAACGGACGCGAGGGCGTCGGTCGAGCGGTGCAGCGGGTAGGCCACGGGTGGTCTCCTTCGGCGTCCCGATGGACGCGGCAGGCGGTCCACGAGGACGACGACACCCGGACCGGCCGGGCACCACCGCGGTACCACCTCGCTTGCCGACGCCCACCGCAGGTGGACGACGACCCCTCGACGACGGCTGTGACGGGCCTGCCCCGTCCGGTTCTACTGGGGGCCCGGCACTGCCGGCCCTGTTCTTCCGGAGGCTCACCGGTGATGGCCGGGTCGATGCCTGTGGGCGTGATCGTACCCGTAGCCGCGACGGACCCGCGATCCGCGACCGGGTGGCTCGGCGCGCGGGCGTCAGGACCCGGCAGGCAGGAGCGCCTCGACCCGCTCGACGATCGCCCGGATGGCGAGCGGGTGGTCGTTCCAGGCGCCGAGGTTGACGACCTCGACACCGGCGGGGAGCGTCGCCTCGGCGACGAGCTCCGGCACGTCGTACTGGCTGTGGATCGACTCGGCGCTGATGCCGGTGGAGAAGACCATCAGCGTCGAGACGCCCCGTGCGGCCAGCCGCTCCGCCGTGTCGGGGACGTTCGGCTCCTTGAAGGACATCCAGGCCAGCTCGAGGTTCGCCCGGGTGTACCCGGACTCGACGAGCGCGTCGATGATGTGGGTGCGCAGGCCGAGCTCGTGCTCGGTCTCGGTGGGCCACTCCCGGTCCCACTCGTCCGGCTGACCGTGCCCGACAAGGAGCACGCCGACCTCGTCGCGCGGGACGTCCCCCCGCGCGACCTCGACCTTGTCGACGAACATCTCGTGCAGGGACGGGGAGTCCCAGAGGGGACCGGTGAACTGCACCGGCACGCCGAGGGACTCCGCGTCGACGGACCGGATCTGCTCCTCGCCCTCGGCGGTGTGGTTGGAGATCGAGACGAACACCTCGGCCACCACGACCTGGCTCGCACCCTCGTTGAGCGCTCGGACGAGCGCCGCGTCGGGCCGGGGGTCGTCGTCGAGGAAGGAGGGGTAGATCCGGACGTCCTTGCCGTGGGAGAGGAGCTCGTCCTCGACGGCCTGGGCCATCACGAGGTGCCGCTGGCGGTGCTGGCTGGACCCGACCGTCAGGTAGGCGTCACGCAGCTGCTGGAGGAAGGCAGGTCGGGCGAGGAACGGCACGAACGAGACGCCCTGCTCGTCGAACTCGCGGAACTGGTTGAGCCACCCGATCGGGTCGTAGGTCTCCGGCTCGCCGTGGGTGAAGTAGATGACGGCCGTGTGGCCGTCGCCCTGGTCGTCGGCCGTACGGGTCAGCGTCGGCACCTCGCGGGGGTCCTGACGCCCCAGGACGACCGAGGCGTTCAGCGTGTAGCCGCCGAGGACCGCCACGAGCGCGACCAGCGAGGCACCCGCCAGGGCGCGACCGCGGAACCTCCACGCCATGAGGCCGACGAGCAGGAAGAGCAGGACGAGAGCGAGGGCGAGCGCCCCCGCCATGTCGACGGGATCCGTCGTGAGGTAGCTCACGGATGCCCACCCCGCGGCGAAGGCGAGGATGCCGACCAGGATCCACTGCACGACCTTCATGCGAGCCACCTCCCCCGGGGCGTACCCCTACCGTGGCGCATCGCGGCGCCCACGGGAAGGGGCCTGCGGCTCATGGGCGGACGGGCACGTCATCCCGGACGTCCGGTGCGCGCGGTCGCCTTCGCCAGGACCCATCCGGGGACCCACGGCATGCGAAGACCAGGATGACGGCGTCGACCGGCCGAGCCGGCGGCCGCCATGATGGACGTGACGAGTGCCGCAGACGAACGACGAGGAGCGATGGACCTGCCGAGCGAGCCGCACCGGGCTCCGCACCCTGCGGAGCCCCCTGCCGAGCGAGCCCCGGAGGCCCTCCTCGCCGACGTGGCCCTGGGCGACGAGGACGCCTTCGAGCTCCTCTACGCCCGGATCGCCGGGCCCGTCTTCGGCCTCGCGGTGCGGATCCTGCGCGACCGCGACCTGGCGCAGGACGTCGCCCAGGAGGTGCTCGGCGAGGTGTGGCGGCTCGCCGCACGCTTCGACCCCGAGCGCGGCACGGCGATGGGCTGGGTGCTGACGATGGCGCACCGGCGCGCCGTCGACCGGGTACGCCGCGAGGAGGTCCGGACGGCGACGATCTCCAAGGAGGCCGCGACGTGGGTCGCGGCGGACCACGACGTCGTGGTCGACACCCTCGAACGGCAGTGGGACGCGGCACTCGTGCGGCGCGCCATGGGGACGCTCACCACGATCCAGCGCGAGGCCATCGAGCTCGCCTTCTTCCGCGGGTACACCCATCAGCAGGTCTCGGCGGCGCTCGACGTGCCACTGGGCACGGCCAAGACCCGGATCCGCGACGGGCTGATCCGCCTGCGCGACGCCATGGGGGTGGAGCAGTGACGACCAATCCGCACGCCCTCACCGGCGCCTGGATCCTCGGTGCCGTGGACGAGGCCGAGCAGGCGGAGTTCGAGGCGCACCTGGACAGCTGCGAGGACTGCCGCACGGAGGTCAGGTCCCTCGACCAGGTGCTCGTGCGACTCGCACTCGCCGAGTCGATCGCGCCACCCTCGGCGATGAAGGACGAGGTCAGGGCACGCATCGCCAGGACCCCGCAGGTCCCGCCCGCACCCTCGACCGGGGCGGCTGGGGGCCGTGCGACGAACCAGGAGCCCGCAGCGGTCCGGGACCGCGGGACCGGGGCGGCGACGGTCCGACGACTCGACGGCCGGCGGCTCCCGCGGTGGACGACCCTCGCCGCCGTCGCGGCGGCACTCGTCGTGGGCGTCGCAGGTGGGACGACGGTGGTCAACGACCGACGTCATGCGCTCCAGGCCGAGGCCGTGCAGGCCACCGTCATGCGCATCGTGTCGGCGCCGGACGCGGTGAGCCACGACGTGGCGCTCGGGGCGTCGCACGTCGTGCTGAGCGCCGAGATGGGGGCCGTGGCGATCATGGGGCAGGACGTGCCGATGCCGGACGGCGACGGGATGGTCTACCAGGTCTGGATGATGCGCTCCGACGGCACCTGCGAGCCGGGCGAGACCTTCATGCCCGAGCACGGCGACGTCACGGCGGTCGTCAAGACCGACCTCGGCAACGTCTACGAGCTCATGGTCACCGAGGAGCCGTACGGCGGTTCACCCGCACCGACCGGGACTGCCGTCGCCACCCTCGAGCTCTAGGCCCCGGCTCGCTCGGCACCGGCGGACGACGCGGTGACCACCGGGAGCGCCGACCACGGGAAGGTGATCCATCGGTCCGTGCGCCGCCACACGACATCGGGATCGATCACCGAGTGCGGCTTCGCGTACAGGACGGCCGTGCGCACCTCGGCGCAGTGCTCGACGAGCAGCCGACGCACCAGGGCGAGGGTCTCGCCGGTGTCCGCGACGTCGTCGACGAGCAGTGCCCGCTGGCCGTCGAGCGCAGCCGTGTCGAGCAACGGCGGGAGCACGACCGGATCGGCGAGCCGCTCGTCCACCCCGGTGTAGAACTCCACGTTGAGCGTGGCGACGGCCTTGGTGCCGAGCGCATAGGCGACCGCCCCACCCGCGGGGAGCCCGCCGCGCGCCACGGCGACCACGACATCCGGCTCGAAACCGGAGTCGACGACGGCCTGGGCGATCTCCCTCGTCGCGGTCCCGAAGAGGGCCCAGTCCATCACCTCACGGGTGGTGGGCAGAGTGCCGCCCGTCGCGAGCTCGGGATGTGTCATGCGGGGAGGCTAGTCGCCCCGAGCCGAGCGGCGCCCGGACGTCCGGAGGGCACCCCTTGCGGTTGACGCGGCGTCAACCTCTACCGTCGCAGCATGGCAGCGCGCACCACGACGGACGTGTCGATCCAGACCCTCGCCCGGCTGGCCGGGGTGACGAGTCGGACGTTGCGGCACTACGACGCCATCGGCCTGCTCCGGCCGGCCCTCGTCGACGGGTCAGGGATGCGCTGGTACGGGCCGCAGGAGATCCGACGGCTGCAACGCATCCTCCTGCTGCGCGAGCTCGGCCTCGCCCTTCCGCGCATCACTGCCGTGCTCGACCGGGAGACCAGTCCGGTGCCGGCCCTGGAGGAGCACCTGCTCTGGCTCGCGAAGGAACGCGAGCTGCTCGACCGGCGGACCGCATCGGTCCGCCGGACCCTCACAGCACTGCACGAAGGGAAGGACCTCATGGCAGAGGAGATCCTGGACGGATTCGACCACCACGAGCACCGCGCGGAGGTGGAGGAGCGCTGGGGGTCCGAGGCCTGGGCCTCGGGTGACCGGTGGTGGCGCGGCATGACTCCGGAGGAGCGCGGGCGGTGGGCAGCGGACCAGCGGCGACTCGCGGAGGACTGGTCGGCCGCAGCAGCCGCAGGGACGGACCCGTCCTCCCCCGCCGCCCAGGCGCTCGCCTCCCGCCACGTCGCGTGGCTCGGGAGCATCCCGGGGACGCCGGGCAGCCCCGGCGAGCCGGACCTGGGGTACGTCCGCGGACTGGGCGAGATGTACGTCGCCGACGAGCGCTTCGCGGCGAACTACGGCGGGGTCGACGGCGCCCGCTTCGTCAGGGACAGCCTCCGGGTCTGGGCCGGGCGGCACGAGCAGGCCTGAGGCCGGACCTGCCGGACCTGCCCCCCTGATCAACCTGGGACCTCCCTGTGGGTCGGGGCGAAACGCCTCGTGGACCTCTCAGGATCGGCAAGGATGGGCCGATGAACGATCCGACAGCCGTCACGGGTCGCAGGGAGGGGACGACAGTGCACTCGGTGCCGACCGCACAGCTGACGACTCCCGCCCGCCCCTGCGATCGGCTCCCGCTCGAGATCGACGAGCTCGAGGTGCTCCTGCACGCGGATCCGCACGCCTGCGCCACGCGCGCCGCCGACGCCGTCGAGTGCGCGCGAGGCGCAGGGGACCTCGACGCCGAGATGCGGCTGTCCTGGATCGTGGCCTCGGCCTACCGTCTGCTGGGCAGGGACGGCGACGCCCTCGCCGCTGCTGACCGGACCGAGCAGCTCGCCGAGCGGGCCGAGGACCTCTCCTGGCAGTCCAGGGCGCTGAGCGTGCGCGGGCTCGTCCACCACGACCTGGGCCAGTACGAGGACGCCGTCGACCACCTGCACCGAGCGATCGCGCTGCGTCGGCTCGCCGAGGACACGATCGGCGCCGCGGAGGTGCTCAACGACCTCGGTCTCGTGTACACGGCGATGCCGCAGTTCGCCCCGCAGGCCCTCCAGTCGCTGGAGAACGCCCGTCGCACGTGGATCGCGGCGGGCGAGACGGACATGGCCGCGGTCGCCCAGACCAACCTGGCACGCCACTACGTCG
Source organism: Actinotalea sp. (assembly GCF_041597215.1). Taxonomy (GTDB): domain Bacteria; phylum Actinomycetota; class Actinomycetes; order Actinomycetales; family Cellulomonadaceae; genus Actinotalea. The sequence continues at coordinate 6,384 of NZ_JBFHHB010000037.1, read as the reverse complement.
TCACGGCCCAGCGCCTGACGTCGGCCAACCCCCGTGGCGCCGTCGCCGCCGCCCGACGTGCCGCCGGAGTCGCTCAGCAGGCCATCGACGAGGCGGACGCCGCTGGGCTCACCGGAGCGGCGATCGACGCCCGGATCGCCCTCGCCACCGCTCATCTGCTCGCCAAGGACCTCGGGCACTGCGGGTCGGCGCTCGAGGCGACGTCGGCGATGCTCGAGAGGTTCCCGAGCGACCGCGCACGGCTCGCCCTTCGAGGGCTGCACGCCCGATGGCTGCTCGAGACCGGTGCGATCGCCGAGGCCGTCGCCGAGGCCGAGACCGGGGTGGCGCAGTGCCACGCGATGGAACGACCGACCGAGCGGCTGGGTCTCCTGGAGACCCTCGTCGCCGCCCGCGAGGCCGCCGGCGACACCACCGGCGCGCTCGACGCCCTGCACGAGCTCCACGAGCTGTCCGTCGAGCTCAACGCGGCCGTGGCCGAACGTCGCGCGGTGCTGCTCAGCTCACGGCTGGACATCGAGCGGGCCGAGCGGGAGGCCGAGGCGCAGCGTCGGCGTGCACGCCAGCTGGAGGCGCACAACGAGGCCCTCGCGTGGCAGGCCTCCCACGACGCCCTCACCGGCCTGCCGAACCGACGGACCTTCGACGAGACCATCTCGCTCTGGCAGAGCGCCGACATGCCGTTCGCCCTCGCGACCATCGACATCGACCACTTCAAGGCCGTCAACGACACCCTCTCGCACCAGGTCGGCGACGACGTGCTCGCCCGGGTGTCCGCGACGATCGCCGGTGCGGTCCGCGACCGCGACCTCGCCGCGCGCTACGGCGGGGAGGAGTTCGTCCTGCTCATCGCCGACGCCGACCTCGACGCGGCCACGGCGGTGTGCGAGCGGATCCGGACCTCCGTCTCCGCGCTGACCTGGCCGATGGAGATGCCACGCGGACGCATCACGGTGAGCGTTGGCCTGACCGTCTGGGACGGGCAGGCCTCGACCGAGACCCTGCTCAGCCGCAGCGACGCCGCGCTCTACGCGGCCAAGGGCGCCGGGCGCGACCGGACCGTCGTCGGCTGACCCGCCCGGACCGCGGCCGTCGTCAGCTCCGGGCGGTCTGCGTGTTCGAGACCTGCGCGCGCGGACGCACCACGAGCGTGTCGATGTTCACGTGGTGCGGGCGGCTCAGCGCGAACGCGATGACGTCGGCGACGTCGGCGGCGGCGAGCGGCTCGTAGCCCTCGTAGACCTTGGCTGCACGCTCGGCGTCCCCACCGAAGCGGACGAGCGAGAACTCCTCCGTCGCGACGGCACCGGGGGCCACCTCCATCACCCGCACGGGACGACCGATGAGCTCCAGGCGCAGCGTCGTGGTCAGCATCCGCTCGGCGTGCTTCGCCCCCGTGTAGCCGGCCCCGCCCTCGTAGGGTCCGTGCGCGGCGGTCGAGGTGAGCACGAGCACGTCGCCCCGCCCGGAAGCGGTGAGCATCGGCAGCAGGGCCTGGGTGACGCGCAAGGTCCCGAGCACGTTGAGCTCGTACATCCGGCGCCAGTCCTCCAGCGAGGCCTCGGCGACCGGCTCGAGACCGAAGGCTCCCCCGGCGTTGTTCACCAAGGAGGTCAGGCCGCCCGACTCCTCGACGAAGGCGGCGAGCCGGTCGACGTCCTCCTGGACGGTGAGATCGGCAGCGAACGCCACAGCCCCGGTCTCGGCGGCGAGCGCTTCGAGCCGGTCCGCCCGCCGCGCGACCGCGACGACCTCCCACCCGTCGGCGCGCAGTCGCCGCACGGTGGCGGCTCCGATCCCCGACGACGCTCCGGTGACGACGGCACGACCGATGTTCACGCGGTGACCTCCTGGTCGATGACGGTGAGCGCCTCGTCGACGATCGCCAGGGCGCGGTTGACCTCGTCGTCGGTGACGACGCAGGGCGGGACGACATGCAGCCGGTTGTTCGCGAGGAAGGGGAGCAGGTTGCGCGCGAGGAGCTCGGCCTTGAGCCGGCCCATCGCGGCCGCGGAGACCGGCGTGCGGGTGGCCCGGTCGGTCACCAGCTCGAGGGCCCAGAACACCCCGAGACCACGGACGTCACCGATGACGGGGTGACGCTCGGCCAGGGCGGCGAGACCCGGAGCGAGGAGGTCGGTGCCCACCCGCGCGGCGTTCTCGACGACCTTCTCCTCCTCCATCGCCTCGATGGTCGCCACGATCGCTGCCATCGCGAGCGGATGACCGGAGTAGGTCAGCCCTCCGGGGAAGACGCGCTCGTCGAAGGTCGCGGCGATCTCGTCGGAGATGATCACGCCGCCCGCCGGGACGTAGCCGGAGTTGACGCCCTTGGCGAAGGTCACCAGGTCGGGTCGCACGTCGAACTGGTCGAAGGCGAACCACGAGCCGGTCCGGCCGAAGCCCGCCATCACCTCGTCGAGGATGAGCATGATCCCGTGCGCGTCGCACAGGGCACGGACCCCTGCCAGGTACCCGGGCGGCGGGACGAGGACGCCGCCGGTCCCCACGACCGTCTCCAGGAGGATCGCGGCGATCGTCCCCGGGCCCTCGCTCTCGACGACCCGGGCCAGGTGCGCGAGCGCGCGCTCGGACTCCTGCTCCGCGCTCGTGGACCAGAAGTCGCTGCGGTACAGGTAGGGACCGAAGAAGTGCACGTGGCCGCGGGCGAACTCGTTCGGCATGCGCCGCCAGTCCCCCGTGGCGACCACGGCGGCACCGGTGTTGCCGTGGTACGAGCGGTAGGCGGACAGGACCTTGTCCCGTCCGGTGTGCAGGCGGGCCATCCGCATCGCGTTCTCGTTCGCGTCGGCGCCGCCGTTGGTGAAGAAGACCTTCGACATGCCTTCGGGGGCGTGCCGGACGATCGCCTCGGCGGCCCGGCCCCTCGCCAGGTTGGCATGCGCAGGAGAGATCGTCGGGAGCACCGCGGCCTGCTCCTGGATGGCCGCGACGACGGCCGGGTGACCGTGACCGATGTTGATGTTGACGAGCTGGCTGGAGAAGTCGAGGTAGGTGCGCCCCTCGACGTCCCACACCTCGCAGCCCCGCCCTCCGGCGATCGCCATCGGAGCGAGGGACGCCTGCGCCGACCACGAATGGAAGACATGAGCCCGGTCCAGGCGGAGGGTCGCTCCTCCGTCCGACTCGACTCCACGAGCACCCGTCGTCGTGCTGGTCATGACCCTGCCTCTCGTTCTCTGATCGTGGACGTGCCCTGCGGCCGGAGCGGGAGCCCGCCCCGGCCGCAGGTGGGGTGCGCTCAGGCGCCGCCGGCGTTGAGGGTCACGTCGATCGGCGTGAAGCTCTCTCCGGTGACGTCCTCGCCTGCCTCGGTGAGCTCGGCGAGGGCCTGCTCAACGTACTCGTTGGTGTACGCGGAGGCGGGCGGCTCGGCCGTGATGATCGTCGCGCCGGTCTCGTTGGAGGTCCCCAGCGCCATCTCGACCGTGGCATCCCAGGCGGCGGGGTCGATCATGCCGATGCCGCCGGAGGTGCTCGGCCAGATCAGCTTGTTGACCTCGTTCGTCATCCACAGCTGGTGGCTCGCGCCGAGGGTCGAGCCCGCGGCCGTGACGATGTCGGCCGCGGCCTGGGCGTTGTCACGGGCGAAGATCCAGCCCTGGATCGACGCCTTGATGAAGGCGACCGTCGTCTCCTGGTAGTCCTCGTCCGACTCCAGCCGGGCGCTGTCGGCCCAGATGGCGTCCTGGAGCATGGCCGTGCCGACCTCGTTCCAGTCGATGAGGGAGAAGTCCTCCGGCTGGTAGAGCTCGCCGGTCTCGGGGTTCGTGGCCTCGAGCAGCTGGGCGTACTCGTTGTAGGTCATCGCCTGCGCCGCGTCGATGTCCCCGGCGAGGAAGGCGTTCATGTCGAAGGCCTGCTGGACGATCTCGAAGTCCGTCACGCCGGCCTGGTTGAGCCCGGCGAACAGCTCCCACTCGTTGCCGTAGCCCCAGCTGCCGACCTTCGTGCCTGCGAGGTCCTCGGGCCCGGTGATCCCCGAGTCGGCGAAGGCGACCTGGAGGGTGGCCGAGCGCTCGAAGATCTGCGCGACGTTCGTCACGCCTGCGCCCTGCTCGATGGACCCGAGCACCTTCGGCACCCAGGCGATCGCGTAGTCGACCTCGCCGTTGGCCAGTGCGTCCTGCGGGACGATGTCGCCGCCGCTCGGGATGATCTCGACGTCCAGCCCGGCGGCCTCGTAGAAGCCCTCGGACTGCGCGGCGTAGTACCCGGCGAACTGCGCCTGGGTGAGCCACTGCAGCTGGAGCGTGACGGGGGTGAGCTCCGCTGCGGTCTCACCTGCCTCGCTCGAGGTCGCCTCTGCGGCGGCGTCGGACGACGCGCAGCCGGCGAGTGCCAGTGCTGCTGCGACGCCGAACACGACGGCGCGTGCCCCTGCTCGTGTCGTGATGGTCATGCGATTGCCTCCCATGCGGTCGGTGGCCGTGCCATTACCTGGACTGCGGATCTGTCGTGGTGGTGCGGTGAACGACCGTCCTGGCATCGTCGGCAGGCGGACAGTGGGGGGTGTGCTCATTCCTTGCGCGGGCCGCTCCTGCGGGAGACGAGGTGCTCGGCAGCGAGGGTCACCGAGAAGAAGAGGAGCCCGACGACGATCCCGCCGAGGACGAAGGCCCACGCCCGTGCGTAGTTGCTCCCGGCAGCGGCGGTCGTGATGAACGAGCCGATCCCGGTCCGCGGCCCGCCGAAGTACTCGGCGACGATCGCGGAGATCACCGCGAGCGAGGAGGCCAGCCGCAGGCCGGTGAACACGAAGGGCAGCGCCGCGGGGATCGTGACCGTCCGGGTGGCCTGGGCCGATGTCGCGGCGTACGCCCGCATGAGGTCCAGGTGCACCGGGCGGACCTGTCGCAACCCGCGCAGGGTGGTCACGAAGACCGGGACCAGCACCGCGATCGCTGCGACGATCTGCCGCGCCGTCTCCGCCGCTGCACCGAACATCGTGTAGAGGACAGGGGCGAGGGCGACGATCGGGACGACGGCGACGGCCGCGGCCAGGGGCGCCATCATCCGGTCGGCGACGTGGCTCAGCCCGGCGAGCACCGCCGCCGCGATCCCGAGCACGGCACCGACGACGAGCCCGACGAGCGCGTTGCGGCCCGTGACGAGGATCGCGCCGCCGATCGTCGACCACCGGGCGACGAACTCCTCGGCGATCGCCGCGGGGCTGGGCAGCAGGAACGGGGGGATCTCCGCCACGACCGTCAGCGCCTGCCAGGCGGCGATGAGTGCCGCGAAGAGCAGGGCGGGTGCCAGGACGCGCTCGAGGCCCGCGCGGGTGCCCGCGCTCACCGCGTCTCCACTCCTCGGCTCGGGACCTCGGCCCCGCCGTGCAGAGCCTCCCTGACGCGGATGACGGCCTCGTAGTAGCCGGCGTCCTCGCGGAGCCCTTCGCCGCGCTCCCCGCCGAGACCGACGTCGACGATGTCGGTGATCCGCCCGGGCCTTGCCGACATCACCACGACGCGGTCCGAGAGGAAGACGGCCTCGGGGATCGAGTGCGTCACGAAGACGACGGCGGCGCGGGTCTCGGCGCAGATCCGCACGAGCTCACCCTGCAGGCGCTCCCGGGTCATCTCGTCCAGGGCACCGAACGGCTCGTCCATGAGCAGGAGGCTGGGCTCCTCGGCGAAGGCACGGGCGATGGCGACCCGCTGCTGCATCCCGCCGGAGAGCTGGTCGGGGAAGTGCTCGGCGAAGTCGGCAAGGCCCACCAGGTCGAGGAGGTGGTCCGCGCGCTCCCGGCGTCCCTTGCGCCCGGTTCCGTGCAGGGCGAGCGGGAGCTCGACGTTGGCGCGCACCGTCCGCCACGGCAGGAGTCCCGACTGCTGGAACGCGATGCCGTAGTCGTGGGCGAGACGGGCCTGCTCCGCGCTCCTCCCGAAGACCTCGACGCGCCCGTCGCTCGGCTGGTCCAGGTCGCCGATGAGGCGCAGCAGGGTCGACTTCCCGCAGCCGGAGGGGCCGATGAGCGAGACGAACTCCCCCGGCGCGACCCGCAGGCTGACGTCGTCGAGGGCCGTGACGGCTCCGGGACCCGTGCCGAAGACACGGCTGACCCCCTCGACGAGAACGGCTGGGGCGTTCATGCGACCACCTCCGCGCGGCGGAATCGAGCAAGGGGGAGCGAGAGGAGCCCGACGAGCCCCGCGACGACGAGACCCAGGAGGACGGCCCCGAACAAGGGAGCCCAGGGCTTGGCCGGGTCCCCGCTGGCGAAGCTGGCGAACTCGAGGATCATCCGCCCCACTCCTCCCGGCAGACCCGTCGAGACCTCGGCGACGACGGTGCCGACCACGCTGTTCGCCGCGGCGAGCCGCAGCGCCGGAAGCAGGTACGGAACGCTCGCCGGGAGGC
>NZ_JBFHHB010000036.1:0-17534 GCF_041597215.1 Actinotalea sp. | reverse complement strand
GCGGCTATGCGGGGATCGCGATCCGCCACGACGTGATCTGGCTCGAACCCGCGCTGCCGGCCGAGGTCGATCGGCTCGCCTTCCCGTTGCACTTTCGTGGCCATCGCCTGAGCGTCGACATCGAGAAGCAGACCCTGACTGTCAGCGCCCCGCCCTCGCACCTGCCCGCCGTGCGCGTCGGCCACCACGGGACCGTGCACACCCTCCCCGCCGGCGGCAGCGTGGCCATCGGGCTCGAGGCGCACCAGGAGGTCCGGGCGGACCTCGACGACGGGGACGCGGACCCGTGGGGCTGAGGCCTGGGGCGGACGGGCGGGCGGGGCCGCGGGGCCCGGGGCGAGCGCGTAGCCTCGTCCTCGGCGTGAGGATCGCCGGGTGCCCCCAGCCTTGTCCCGAGGGCGTACCCGACCAGGCTCCTCACCGCCCGGGCCTCTAGCTCAATGGCAGAGCTGCGGACTTTTAATCCGTAGGTTGTGGGTTCGAGTCCCACGGGGCCCACTCGTGTGTTTGTGCAGTTCAAAGGCATGCGCGAGCGTCCAGCGGAGGCCCGGATCGGCCTTCGTCTGGGCTGCTAGTCCGCATCCAGTCCGCACTTGGCCCGGTGATAGCCCAGGGACAGCCCCAGGCACGACCACCTCAGACGGCGTCAGCGCTCCCCCAGCCAACGGCGCGAAGACCCCACGAGACGTCCCACCGCTCGCCGGGCTCGAGCCACCGCAAGCCGCGCCCAGAGTTCAATGCATCCGGCGCGGCCGTCATCGGCTCGATGGCAATCGCGCGGGCCGGTCCGGTCACTGGGTCGGGGAAGCAGTCGGTCACGTAGACCTGGAGATAGCCGAACGACGTATCTGTCCAGACCTGGACCGACCGGCCGTCCGGCGCGGTGAGCACGTGGCGATGCTCACCGTCGACGACAGCAAGCTGATGGAGGCATGCGTTGAGCTCGCGGCGGCCGAGCACCGGTCCCCCGCGCAGGTCTACGTTGCCGACCACGCTCTCGTCACGCACCGGGATGAGTGAGCCGTCAACGGGCAGGTGACGCGCGGCGTCGACCGTCAAGCGCAGGAGTTCGATGGGCACCTCACCCACCCGGACGTACGGGTGGAGGCCGAGTGCGACTGGCGCGGGAACCGCAGACCGGTTGTCGATGGAGTGCTCGATACGTGCCGAGTCATCCGCAACCGTGTAGGTGGTGTCCAGTGCGACCGTGAACGGGTAGCCGGTTCGCTGCTCGACGACAGTCGAGACCACCACGGCGTCGTCCCGCTGCGACATGACGACGACGGAGGCATCGAGCACGAGGCCGTGGTTCGCGTTGCTCAACTCAGGCTCGGTGACCTCGAGCTGGAGATCCTTCCCGCCATGGGTCCACCGGCCTCCGCGAACTCGGTTCGGCCAGGGGAAGAGAACCGCGCCGGAGCACATCGGCGCGGGGCCCTCGATGTCGTACGTCTGGACCAGCGGCTCACCGTCGAGCGTGAGGCTGTGGAGCCCGCCGCCGCGCAGATCGACCGTGGCGCGGAGGCTGCCGCTCGGCGAGGTGAGAGCGACCAGCCGGTCCGCACCCCGCCGGGCCGCTCCTGGCAGCCTCACTTGGGTAGCCCGACCCGCCGCTCCCCGTTGCGCACCTGCTGAATGATGACCGCCGAGACGAGGAGCGTCCCCTGGGCGAGGTTCTGCCAGAACGGGTTCACGCCGAGGAGCGACATGCCGTTCAGCAGGATCCCCAAGAGGATGACGGCAAGGATCGTCCCTCCGATGGAGCCCTTGCCACCCCGAAGAGCCACGCCACCGAGGGCGGCAGCTGTGATGGACTGGAACTCCAGACCTTCGGAGCCCGAGATGGGCTGACCCGAGCCGGTGCGCGCCGTGATGAGGATGCCGGCGAGTGCAGCGATCGTGCCGGCCAACGCGAACACCCCCAGGATGTAGCGGTTGATGTTGATGCCCGAGAGGCGCGCAGCCGTGTCGTTACCGCCGACGGCGTAGATGTTCCGGCCGACCTTCGTGTAGCTCAGCATCACGTGGATGAAGATCGCCACGATGATCAGCACGAGGATGAGCGTCGGCATGCCGAGCACGGTGCCCCGGGCGAGGAAGACGTAGAACGGGTCGGCTCCGGTGTACCCCTGCGCACGGCCGTTGGAGACCAGCTGAGCCACGCCCTTGAAGGCGATGAGCCCGGCGAGGGTCGCGATCATCGGGGTCACCCGACCGAAGACCACGACACAGCCGCTGATGACGCCGCAGACCGCACCGATCGCGAGGGCGCCGAGCACACTCGCGATCGAGCCGGCGTTCATGAAGATCATCGCCGACGTCACGGAGGCCAGCCCCGCGACGGAGCCGACCGACAGGTCGATCCCCCCCATGATGATGACCACGGTCTGGACCAAGGCCAGCAGGCCCGAGATCGTCACGGCCATCCCGATGGTCTTGATGTTGGACGCGAGGAAGAAGGCCGAGTTCTGCGACCCGATCGCGGCGGCCAGGGCGATGATCGCCGCGATGAGGCTGATGTTCTGCACACCGATCGCACGGAAGACCCGGGTGATCGGTCGCTCCCGCGTCCCGGCTAGAGCGATGGGCACGGCGTGTGCCGCGGTGGTGGTGGTGGTCACGGTCGGGCTCCTTCGGGAGACAGGTGATCGGCGATGGCGAGGGTGAGGATGCGCTCCTCTGTTGCATTCGCGTGGTGGAGCTCGCCGGTGACCCGGCCCTCCTGCATGACGACGATCCGGTCCGCGAGGCCGAGGACCTCTGGCAGCTCGGAGGAGATCACCAGCACCGCTACGCCCTTGGCTGCGAGGTCGTCGATGATCGCGTAGATCTCGGCCTTCGCCCCGACGTCCACCCCGCGGGTGGGTTCGTCCAGGACAAGGATGTCGGTCTGTCGTGCGAGCCAGCGCGCGAGAACGACCTTCTGCTGGTTCCCGCCCGACAGGTTCCCGACGAGCTGACTCATGGACGGCGTTCGGACTCGTAGCGCGGCGATGTACCGCTCGGCCAGCTGCCGCTCCTCTCGCCTGTTGACGAAGCCGAATCGGCTCAGCGTGTCGAGCACCGCTAAAGCGATGTTGTCGCGCACGGTCCGCACCATGATCAGGGCGTCCGCCTTGCGCTCCTCGGGGGCGAGCCCGATCCCCGCGGCGATGGCATCGGCGGGGCTGGTGAATCGGCGCGCCGACCCGTGCACCTTCAGAGCCCCGGAGGTGATCGGCCGGTCACCCGCGATGGCCAGAGCGAGCTCGGTGCGCCCGGCGCCGACGAGCCCGGCCAGCGCGACGACCTCGCCACGACGAACCGTGAGGCTGATGTCGGTGACATCGTCGGTGCTGACCGACTCCAGCTCCAGAGCAATCTCGCCGGGCTCCTGACGGTTCCGCTCGTACATCGCGGACAGGTCGCGGCCGACCATCATCCGGACGACCTCGCCGACGGAGGTCTCCGCGATGGCACGACTGCCGATGAGGGCCCCGTCGCGCAGAACGGTCACGGTGTCGGCTATGTCGAAGATCTCGCGCATCCGGTGCGAGACGTAGCCGACGGCGCGCCCCTCGTCTCGCAGCCGCGCGATCAGGTCGAAGAGCATCCGAGTCTCGGTGTCCGAGAGCGAGGACGTCGGCTCGTCGAAGCACACGATCTGCGGGTCGTCGATGAGGGCCCGAACGATCTCGACCATCTGGCGCTGGGCCGGCGACAGGTCGATCCCACGAGTGGTCGGGTCGAGGAATCGCTCGAAGCCGAACCGGGCCAGGTCCGCCGCGGCACGTTCCTGAAGGTCGCGCTGCGAGACGAAGCCGGCACGGGAGTGGAGCGCACCGACATAGATGTTCTCCGCGACGCTGACGAACGGGACGATCTCCGGCTCCTGGGCGATCACCCGAACGCCCGCTGCTCGCGAGTCGATCGGCGTCGCAAAGCTCACGGGACGCCCGTCGATCTCGAGCGTTCCCGCATCGGGCTGGTAATCGCCGGTGAGGATCTTGAGCAGGGTGGACTTACCCGCACCGTTCTCACCCATCAAGGCGGTCACCTGGCCGGCGGGCAGGAAGAGGTCGACGCCAGCCAGCGCCCGGACGCTGCCGAAGTTCTTGACGATTCCTCGGGCGTGCAGATCGGCCCGGGCATGGATGGAGGTCGGCGTCATTGCTGCTCCCTGAGGGGACGGAGGTGGGTGGTGAGGGACGGCGCCACGAGGAGATGGAACCGCCCCTCACCCGGACGTCAGGTGCAGACGACGCCTTCGGACTCCCAGTTCGTCGAGTCGACCATGTGAGTGTCCGCGATCGTCTCTGCCGGGAGGGCTACACCGTCACGGACCTGGGCGACCATGGCCTTGAGCGCGGCGCTGCCGACGTCGAAGCCGGAGATGAACAGCGCCGCCTTGTTGCCCGTGTCCTGGCCGGCAGCCCAGTCCTTGCACGTGAGGTACGCGCCGAGGCCGACGCCGATGATGTTCGCCGGCGCGATCCCCTGGTTCTGAAGTGCCGTGACCACGCCGGTCTCGGACTCGTCGTTGCAGCCCCACACGACCCAGTTCGTGACGGTCTGGTGCGCTGTCAGCACGGCGCCGGCCTTGTTGAGCGCGTCCGTGACGGAGTTATCCGTCCCGAGCTTGATGACCTCCGGAGCGTCCGAGGCGCCCTTCGAGAAGGAGTCGGCGGCACCATCCAGGCGCTGCACGCAGACCGAGAGGTCCTCCTTGCCCACGGCGATGATCTTGGTGTTGTCCGCGGTCCAGCCCGCCTGGGTGTAGAGCTCGGCAGCCTTGTCGCCGATGGCGTTGCCCATCGCTGTGCCGTTGAACCCGACGAACGGTGCCGCGGTGCCGTCGGCGGACGTGAGGCCGTCGTCGGACGCCAAGAGCGGGATGCCTGCCGCAGCGGCCGCGCTCATGACCTGCGGACCGATCGCCTGGTCAGGCGCGACCATGATGATGCCCCCCACCTTGCGGGCGATGGCGGCGTCGAGTTCGCTGATCGCCTTGTTGGCGTCGGTGCCGAGGTTGACCACCGTCACCGTGACATCGCCGAGCTCCTCGGCGGCCGCCTTGGCGCCGTCGGCCTCGTCGACGAAGTACTGCTGGTCGCCCTGCTTCTGCATGTAGACGATCTCGATCGGGCCAGTCGCAGCCGCGCCGGAAGCAGCAGCCGAGGGGGCCGCCTCCTCCTCCATGCCGGAGCTGCAGGCGCTCAGTGCGAGCATGAGGGCGGTCGCCGCGCCGGCGGCGACCCATCGGTTGGTGTGGGATGTCTTCATCGTCATCGCCATTCTCTCTGTTGCGGGGGTGTTGATCGGACGGACGTCGTCGAACGGTCGGGAAGGGTCGGTGCGGACGGCGCGGTCCGCGGACCGCCGGTCATCGCCTCGCCCCACTCACTGGGACAGCCACGAGCTCGCGCCGCAGGTCGAGGGCCCGCAGGCGACTGGGCTCGCGGAGGAGGACCTCGTCGACGAGCTCCCTTGCGGCTGCAGGCTCGCCGCGCAGCGCGAGCACCTGGGCGTCGAGGAGGGTCGCCGTGGTCGCCTGCACCGCGCCGAGGTCGTCCTCGAAGAGGAGGAGCCTGGGCAGCGAGGTCGCGAAGTAGTCCACTCCTGCGGTCGCGCCACGCAGCGACCGGGCGTGGTCCTCCAGACCGGCGATGAGCGCCTGCTCCCGTGCGTGGTCGCCGACCCGACGCGAGGCGAGCACCGAGTAGTAGGTCATCTCCGAGAAGGCCACGGGCGCCATTCCCTGGAAGTCGCCGGCAGATCTCGCAGCCAGGGACCACGCCTCACGAGCGGCCTCCGCGTCCCCCGCAGCGTCCAGGGCATCGCCCAGAAGCAGGTGGAGGTGCGAGCAGTTGGCGAGCAGGTGCCGCGCTTCCCCCAGGCTCGGGACCGGTGCGAGCGCCAGCTGCACGTGGCTGACGGCCCGTTCGGCGTCGCCGGCCTCGAGGGCGCCGCGGGCCAGGGCCAGCAGGGCCTCGTCCCAGGCCGAGAGCACCTGCCCCTCGCCGCCCTCCCATGGCTGGAATCTACGGCCACGCAAGATCTCGAGGGCCGCCTCGGCTCTGCCCGTTGCCGTCAGGAGCTGGGCCAGTTCCACGCTGAGGTCGTCGCGGGCGGCGACGGCGGCGGCCTCGGCCTCGAGAACGGAGAGCCGCGCCTCGGCGCTCGATCCGGAACGTTTGGCGAGCTGGTCGAGCTCGTAGACCAGCCGTGCGTCCTGCGGCGCGACAGCACGAGCCTTCTCATACAGAACCCGTGCCTGGACGGGGTCGTCCAGGACGTTGAACGCCGCGACCGCGAGATTCCGCCACACGACCGGGTCGGTGCCGTCCAGCGCCGCCGAACGGCGCCATGCCTCGATGGCGTCGTGGTGGCGGCGCTGGAAGTAGAGCCAGTGACCAAGAATCGCCCAGGCCCGCGGGTCATCCGGGTGAACGGCCAGGTGCGCCCGGAGCATGTCGACGTCGTCGAGCCGTGACGCGAGGCAGTGGGTGGCCGGAGCAGTACCGGCGAGCTCCCTCTCGCGCTGTGCCGCCTCGGCCTCGCCCGCGGCCTCGAAGATCCGGGCCGCGTGCAGGTGGACGATTGGCCGGACCTCGACCTGGCCGAGTGCCGGCTCGAGCTCGGCGGCAACCCGGAGCAGACGGATCGCGTCCGTCCACGCCCCGAGTGAGTCGTACTCCAGGGCCACATCCACCAGCGTCGGGGCGTCAGCACCGACCTCGCGACCCACGAGGTCCCGTGTCCATACGTCGAGCGGGTCGCGCTCGAGGGAACGCGCGAGGACCGCGTTCGCCTCATCGACCCGGCCCGCCCTGCGCAGGAGCACCGCTAGAGCCGCCCGGGCCTGGGTCTGGTCGGGGTCGGTGGCAGCCGCCGCATCCGCGTGCTCCAGCGCGGCAGAGTCGCGGCCCCGTGCCGCGTCGAGACGTGCCATCGCCAGATGAGCGGGCCCGCGCCACGCCTGGTTCCAGGTCGCCTTGCCCCACGCCTCGTAGGCTTCCTCCGGCCGACCCGTCCGTGCGAGCACCTGACCGAGGCGGAAGCTCGCCTCGCCGTCGCCCGGGTTGGTGTTGAGTCGTGTCTGCCGCGCGAGCGCGGCCCGCAGGTGCCCTTCTGCCTCCTCGTACTGCGCGGCACGGTAGCGCCGTGCTGCCAGGGCGAGGTGAGATCGGTAGTCGCCGGAGTCGCGCCGCAACGCCTCGAGCCAGTACGGCTCGGGCGAGCGCGTGGCATGCCGGTACTGCTCAAGATGGACGCCGACGAGGTAGAGCTCTTCGACCGTGTCGACAGCCTCCGGCGCAGGCGGCTCCTGGGCCGCTTCCGGCATGGCCGTCGCGGCGCTGAGGCGGGGGCGCCAACTGATGAGGACCTCTCTGTCGTGCTCGACGACCAGGGTGAGGTCCTCGGGTTGCCAGGAGTCGGCCAGGACCACCTCATGCATGATCGGCTGATCCGGGCCGCCGTCCGAGCTGTTCTGCCACACACTCATGCCATCGGGCGCCTGCAGCCGCAACTGGATCCCGGCGCGGTTGCGGGTCAGGGCCACCGCGACCCGCACGGCCGTCCCTCGTCCCAGCGGGCTCACGTCGAGACGCACGGCGGCCTCGAGGTTGGCCTGGTGCACCGGGCCCGTCTCCTGGATCGGGTACCAGTACTGGCTGAACGTCTTGGTCTCGCCGGGGGCGAGGAAGGTGAAGTCCGGCTGGTTGTCCGTGAAGACGCCGGCCATCAGCTCGACGTACGGCCCGTCGGTGTCGGTGAGGTTCGCGTCCCATGCCCTGCCAAAGGCCCCGTTCCCCCAGGTCCACTGCTTCTTTCCCGGCGCGACCAGGTGGTCGGCCCAGTGCACGAAGCCGGCGCGCCGGCCGTGGTCGTAGCCACCGAAGAAGTCGTCCTGCGTACCGATGCACATGTACGAGGTCGGCACGGGGATGTTGCGGTACCAGTCGATGCGGTCGCCGTCCGGGTGCTCGGCATTCTTGCGGATCGGGTAGTCGACGCCGTAGTACGGGCGGTCTGCCGCCGGGAACGCCGTGACTGCCCGCTTGGCATGGTCGGCGACAGCATGGACATCCGTCGGGAAGAACGACTGGTAGTCGTCATTCACCGCGGCAGCAACGTTGGCCCACCACAGGAAGGTCTGCACGTCGTCGGTCCGGTTGAACAGCCGGACGCGGAGCTCGATGACCGAGCTGTCCGCACGCAGGCGGATGCCGTGCATACCCTTCATCCGAGCGAAGGGGTCGTGGTCGGAGCACCAGACGGTCACGGCCCCGTCGGCCTCGTGCTCGATGGTCGCCTCAACCGGGAGGAAGGTGCCGGGACGGTGGTGCTGAGGCCAGTTGAACTCGACGCCACCTGAGAGCCACGGCCCTGCGAGCCCGACCAGCGCCGGCTTGATGACGTTGTTGCGGTAGAAGAAGTCGTAGCCGTTGCTCGTGTCCATCCCGACGTGGATGCGCCCACCGAGCTCGGGCAGGATCATCAGCCGGATCCACGGGTTCTCGAGGTGGATCGCGTCCCACGTGCGCGGGGCCTTGGTCGAGCTGATCCGCTCGTGGAAGGGCAGCGGATACACGCGTCCGGACGAGCCCTGGTACACGCGGTTCTCGAGGAAGGCCGGGTACCGGTCGGCCGCTTCGGGCAGGTACGTGTCGATCGTGACCGGCTGGCGCCATGCCGCAACTCCGCTTCCCTGCAGGTGCGCGGGAACGGGCGGGAGGTCGAGGTAGGACTCGTCATCGAGCATGCGGGAAACGCTAGGTCGCCGCAGCATCGTGCAGAATGGGCATTCTCCCGAGACACATGGACGAATCAATGATCAGCGCGACCGTCGGACAGCCGCGTCGGCCCGAGGGGTTCCCTGGGCAGCGGATGCGAGTGCTCCCCCGTCCTCTTGTCTCCAAGGCGATGGCCTCGTCCACGACGGCCGAGCTTCTCGTCACCGATGTGGGCTTCTTCCCCCGGGCCTCGTCCCACGGCCGCGCCCGGAAGAACGGGGCGGGTCAGCACATCGTCATCGTCTGCGCCGCCGGTCGGGGCACGTGCACGTTGCCCACCGGCGTGCACTCCGTTCGGGCGGGCCAGGCGTTGGCCATCCCCGCGGGGCTCCCGCACCGGTATGAAGCTGACTCAGATGACCCATGGACCATCTGGTGGATGCACCTGGTGGGGCGTCAGGTCCCGGACCTGTTGGCCACCATCGGCGCGACCCCGGAACAACCCGTCTTCGGACTCGGCGACCCCGCGCGCGTAGTGTCCCTCATCGACACGATCATTCGCCGGATGGAGCGCGACGAGACGATGGCGACACTTCTCGCCTCGTCTGGCGCGGCCTGGCACGCCATGGCGCTACTCGCAGCGGACCGGCGGACGATCAGTCGGCAGCAGGCCGACCCGATCGAGGCGACCATTGAGCATCTTCGGTCGAACGTCTCGACGCGGGTCTCGCTCGCCGAGCTCGCCGGGATGGCCGGGCTCAGCGTTTCCCACTACTCCGCACTGTTCCGTCGGGCCACCGGCTACGGCGCGCTCGAGTTCCAGACCCGGCTGCGCATGGGTGCCGCCCGCGAGCTCCTCGACACGACCGACCGCTCGATCGCGTCGGTCGCGTCGCAGGTCGGGTTCGCCGATCCGCTGTACTTCTCGCGCCAGTTCCACCGGATCCACGGAATCAGCCCGACCGAGTACCGGTCACACGACAAGGGCTGACAACCGGGTCTGTCCGTCACCTGTGAACCACTGCGGGTCGCCCGGCGCCGCGGGACGTCACCCGCCGTCGTCGACGACGACACGACCACCGAGCTACCGGTACACCACCTTGGCGGACTCCACTCCGCCCCGCCACCCGGGGTATTCCAGTGCCTGGAGGGTTCACTCGGCCGCGTCCTTGGCGCGGATCCTTGCGCTGGTCTGCCCGGCCGTCCCTTGGGTGTCACTGATGTGCTCCGTGAACGCGCGTGACGCGAGATGGTCTGCACTGAGGCGAAGGTGCAGTTCAGACGTGGTTTTTGATGGTCGCCGATGGCCCGTGCTGATGCCCGGACTGTTATTCCGTAGGTTGTCGGTTCGAATCCCACAGGGCCCACTGTCTCCCAGGCCAGCCCGCAACTCTCGACCTGCCCACCCGACCCGGAACGGCCCTGACCTCGGCCCGAGATCGGGCTCCCCGACCCCGCGCCACCCACGCAGACCCAGCCTCAGGCGGTGACGGCGTCCCTCTCGATCGGGCAGGACATGCACCGCGGTCCACCGCGGCCGCGCCCCAGCTCGGACCCGACGACGGGCACGACCTCGATGCCCTCGTCCGCCAGGAACTGGTTGGCGATCGTGTTGCGCTCGTACCCGAGGACCACCCCCGGCGAGACCGCCAGGTAGTTGTTCCCGTCGTCCCACTGCTCGCGCTGGGCTCCGGCCCGATCGATCGGGGTGCGCAGGACGCGGACCTTGTCGAGCCCGAGGGCCTCGGCCACCTCGGCGAAGAGGTCGGTGTGCTCCTCGATGTCGTAGTCGCCCTCGTCACCGCGGGGGGTGAGCGTGAACGACCGCAACGCCTCGGGCAGGTACGGGTAGACGGAGAACGCGTCGCGGTCGACCATCGTCATCGCCGTGTCCAGGTGCATGAACGCGCGGGCCTTGGGCAGCTCGACCACGATCACCTGGCGGACGTAGCCACCGGCGAACAGCAGGCGGGTCAGCGTCTCGATGCCTTGCGGCGACGTGCGCTGACCCATGCCGACCATGATCACGCCGTTGCCGATCACCAGCACGTCTCCACCCTCGACCGTGGCGGGCTCGTGCATGAGGGAGTCGTTGCCGTAGACGATGTCGAGCCCGGCGTCGGCGAACATGGGGTGGAAGTTGTAGACGACCTGGGAGTTGACCGTCTCGCGCGTCCGGGCGGCCATCGCCATCGGGTTGATGCTCAACGCGCGGTAGATCCAGGCGGAGTTGTCGCGCTGGTACAGGTGGTTGGGAAGCGGCGGCACCAGGAAGTCGTCCAGCTCGAGGGACTCCATCAGCAGGCTCGGGGTCCGGATGAACGGCATCACGTCGCGCTTGAGCACCCCTCCCACCAGGAGCGAGGACAGCGTGTCGGCCGGCGTCTGGCCGACGAGTCGTTCCAACGGCCGGTCCAGGCCCGGCCCGAAGCGGGTTGCCGTGGTCAGCCGCTCCCACAGGAACTGTCGGGCCCCCGGGGCGTCGAGCGCCGTGGCGAGCAGGTCGTGGAAGTAGTGCACGGTGACGTCGCGCTCGCGCAGCTGGCCGACGAACGCGTCGTGCTCCTCGCGCGCCCGGTCGGCCCACATCACGTCGTCGAAGAGGAGCTCGTTGACGTTGTCCGGGGTGAGCCGGGTGAGCTCCAGCCCGGGTCGGTGGACGATCACCTGGCGCAAGGCCCCGACCTCGGAATCGACCTGGAAGCCCATGCGCGTGTTCCCTTCGGTCCTCGGCCCGGGGCGTTGATCGGATCGCCGAGCCGATGAGCACGTCCCGCAGTAGCCGAAACCGTAGCGTCCTGCACGAGGTGGAGCAGGACGTGGGCACGACCTGTGTCGCGATCCGGTCGGGTCGGGGGTCCGGACGCGTCAGGTCAGCTGAACCAGCTCGGTGAGATCGTCGTCCGGCAGGGAGTCGACCACCGCCTCGACCGAGAGGTCGGTCAGGTTGGCCACCCCGCTCAGGGTGGTCATGAAGGCGGTGTCCGCCGCGTCGCGGCCGGTGGCGATGCGCAGCATGCTCGACCGCGGTGCCAGCGTGGTGGCATCGACCACGAACCACGCACCGTCCAGGAAGGCCTCGGCCACGGCGTGGAAGTCCATCGGGCTCAGCCCCGGAGCGTAGACCGCTGCCACCCGGGCGGGAACGTTGCGCGCGCGCAGCAGGGTGACGACCAGGTGGGCGAAGTCGCGGCACACGCCTGCGCGGGCCAAGAAGGTGTCGACCGCGCCGTCGGTCGGTCGGCTCCAGCCGCTGACGTACCTCAGCTGGCGACCGACCCAGCTGCTCACGGCGTCCAGCAGAGGCTTGCCCGCCAGGGACCCGAACTCGGCCAGGGCGACGGCGGCCATGGTGTCGGAGTCGCAGTAGCGGCTCGGGCGGGTGTAGGTGATCCGATCCAGGGCAGACACCGGCTCGACGGGCGCTGCACCACGAACCGTTGCGCTGTAGTCGACCTGGAGGTCGCCCACCGGGAGCCGGCACACGTGCAGCCGGGTGCCGGCATCGGCGGAGATCTCCGTCACCTCGACCGGACGGCCGTCGACGGTGACCCTGAGCTCCTCGCTCAGCTGCGGACCGTGGGCCACTGTGACGGCGAGCACCACCTCGGCGGACTCACCGACCCGCCCCGTGAGGTGTGCTGCTACCGCTCGCTCCATGGTGCGCAAGCCTGCCACGGCGCCCTCGGCCTGCGGGCGGCGGAGCGGGCGGCTCCGCACCCGGCGGACTTCGCGATGGAGGCCACCGAGGCGTCCGGGCGGGTCAGGGGGCAGTCAGGGCGCGCTCAGGGCAGAAGTCGCTGGTGCGCGCGGTCGAGCGCGTAGCGCACCGCGCCCGTGGCGACCGCCTGGCTCCCGAGAGCGGAGCGCACGAGCCTCGGCGGTTCGCTCTGCATGAGCGGCGCCAGCCGGAGCCGGACGGGCTCGAGGAGCGCCTCGGCGTCGCGCGGCACGTCACAGGCCAGCACGACGATCTCCGGGTCGAGCATCGTGGCCACGACGGCGATCACCCGCGACAGCCGGTCCGCCACGGCGTCGACGATCCCCTGGGCCACCGGGTCACCGTCGCCGGCGGCGACGAAGACGGCGTCGGCCACCCGCGCGCGACGGCCTCGCTCGGGTGAGGTCGCGAGGTCGTCGTCGGACGGCGCCGGCGCGATCCTCGCCCGGTCCGCATCGCCGACCTCCTCGAGGAGCCTCTCGACGAGGGGCACGACCCCGCGCGTCCCCCGCACGCCTGCGAGGAGGGTCATGAACTCCAGCTGGCCGGCGAAACCCGAGCCGCCCCGGATGATGCGACCCTCGTCGATGATCCCCGCCCCGAGCCGCTCCTCGACGAGCAGGAGGATCACACCGTCGGCCCCCTGGGCGACGCCGCGCCACCGTTCGCCGACGACGGCGAGGTTGGCGTCGTTGTCGGCGAGCACCGACCAGCTCCGCCCGGAGCCGAACGCCTCGATCACGTTCGTCCCCGGGAGGCCGGGCACCCGGGTGGCACTGCCGGCGACGCCCGCACGGTCGACAGGCGCCGGGACCCCGACGGCCACGGTCCCGACGAGTCCGGGATCGACCCCCGCCTCGATCACCAGGTCGTCGATGATCCGCTGTGCGTCGTGGACGAGCTCCTCGACCGGGCGAGCAGGGCCAGGGCTCTCCACCGAGGCGGAGGCGACGACGTCCCCCCGCAGGTCGCAGAGCTGGG
This sequence comes from Actinotalea sp., assembly GCF_041597215.1. Classification (GTDB taxonomy): domain Bacteria; phylum Actinomycetota; class Actinomycetes; order Actinomycetales; family Cellulomonadaceae; genus Actinotalea. The sequence goes on along the minus strand of NZ_JBFHHB010000036.1, from coordinate 4,115 downwards.
CGACGATCCACTCGGGCCCGAGATCGACGCCGACGACGAAGCCTGCACGTCCGTTGAACGCGAAGGTCCGCGAGCGCCGCCCCACCCCCGTCGCCGACCGCGGCGCCGTGGGCTCCTGCTCGATCACCAGACCGAGGGTGATGAGCTCGTCGCACAACGCGTGCACGCTCTGCCGCGACAGGCCGGTACCGGCGATCAGGTCGGACGCCGTCGTCGGACCCTCTGCCTCCCGCAGGACCTCGAGGACCCGTCCCAGGTTGTGGCGTCGCTGCCGCAGCGGCACCCCGACGACTCCCTCGGCGGTGCTCACGGGCACGACCTCCCTCGGGACATGGACGGGTATCCGGCGCACGCAGCCTAGTGGGCCGCACCGGCCACAGGGGTCGAACCTCGCCACCGCCGCCGGCACCCGGCACCTGCGCCATGGGCCTGTCGGCCCGCCGGCAGCACGCGACGGGGACCTTGTGCCTGAGCGTTCGCCATGTAATGATTCCAGCCATAGATCTATCCGGTTGCGATGGCGGACCGATAGATGCCGAGACCAGGGCTCGAGGACGTCCGACACTGGGGTGGCGGCGGCAAGGCTGCCGGAGTCGTCACTCCCGCGTCGACGAGGAGAGTCCGCACCGTGCCAGCCAGGCCGGGCCTCCAGCGACCCACCAGGGTCGCGAAGGATGCGCAGGGCCACCGAGTGAGGGAGACCAGCCATGAGCCCGGAGCCGTACCAGGATGCATCGTTGCCGATCGAGGTCCGACTGGACGACCTGGTCGGCCGGATGACGGTGGCGGAGAAGGTCGGGCAGATGATGCAGCTCGACGCGAACCGCGCCGACCTGCCCGCCCTCATCTCCGGACAGCTCGTCGGCTCGCTCCTGCACATCGGCGGTCGGATGGGCGAGGCCATCGACCTGGCCGCCGGCACCCGGCTGGGCATCCCGCTGCTGACGGCGGACGACTGCATCCACGGCCACTCCTTCTGGCCGGGAGCGACGATCTTCGGGACCCAGCTGGCCATGGCCTGCTCCTGGGACGCCGAGCTGGTGGAGCGGGCCGCACGCGCGGCAGCGGTGGAGATCGCCGCGACCGGGATCCACTGGACCTTCTCCCCCGTGCTCTGCATCACCCGTGACCTGCGCTGGGGCCGGGTGGACGAGACCTTCGGCGAGGACCCGACCCTCATCGGCGAGCTGGGCGCGGCCATGATCCGTGGCTACCAGGGCGAGGGCCTCGACGACCCCACGGCGGTCCTTGCCTGCGCGAAGCACTTCGCCGGGTACTCCGAGACCCAGGGCGGCCGCGACGCGAGCGAGTCCGACCTCAGCCCCCGCAAGCTGCGCTCATGGTTCCTGCCGCCCTTCGAGCGTGCCGTGCGCGAGGGTTGCCGCACCTTCATGCTCGGCTACCAGTCGATGGACGGCGTGCCGACCACCGCGAACCAGTGGCTGCTGTCCGACGTCCTCAAGGGCGAGTGGGGCTTCACCGGGACGCTCATCACCGACTGGGACAACGTCGGGCGGATGGTCTGGGAGCAGAAGGTCTGCGCCGACCACGTCGAGGCGGCCGCTGTCGCCGTCCGGGCAGGGAACGACCTGGTCATGACGACGCCCGAGTTCTTCGAGGGTGCGCAGCAGGCCGTCGCGACCGGCCGGCTCGCCGAGGCCGAGCTCGACGCGGCCGTGCGGCGCATCCTGCGGCTCAAGTTCGAGCTGGGTCTCTTCGAGAACCCGCGGGGCCCGGACGAGGCCCGGCAGGCCGAGGTGATCGGTTGCGCCGAGCACCGCGCGCTCAACCTCGAGCTCGCCCGGCGTTCGGCGGTGCTGCTGACCAACGACGGGACGCTGCCCCTCGCCGGTGGGCTCGAGGCCGGCACCGACGGCCGCGCCGTCGCGAGCGGCCCGGCCCGCACGATCGCGGTGGTCGGGCCGAACGCCGACGACCCGCACGTGACGCTCGGCGACTGGGCAGGCTCGTCCGGGCAGGTCGCGTGGATGCCCGACGGGCACCCCCGGGAGACCGTGCAGACGGTGCTCGACGGGTTCCGCGCCGTCGCCCCCGAGAGCTGGACCGTCACGCACGCGCGCGGCGCCGACATCGAGGTCCTGGTGCCCGACCCGGCCGGCGAGTTCTGGCAGGACGGCGGCCCGCGCGCGCCCGTCTCCTCGCCCGCTCCTGTCGACCCCGCGATGCTGGCCGAGGCTGTCGCCGCCGCGGAGGCGGCGGACTGGGTGGTCGCCGTCCTCGGCGACACGATCGCCCTGACCGGTGAGACGCGTTCGACGGCCACCCTCGAGCTCCAGGGCGCCCAGATCGCCCTGCTCGACGCCCTCGTCGCGACCGACACCCCGGTCGTCCTCGTGCTCGTCCAGGGCAAGCCCTCGACCCTCCCGCCCTCGGCCATGAAGGCGGCGGCGATCATCGAGGCGTTCAACCCCGGGATGCGCGGCGGTCAGGCCGTGGCCGAGGTGGTCCTGGGTCTCGTCGAGCCCTCCGGACGCCTGCCGCTGTCGATCCCCCGGCACGTGGGCCAGCAGCCGGTCTTCTACAACCAGGTCCGTGGCCAGCACGGCGAACGGTACGCCGACCTGCCGCAGGACCCTCAGTTCGTCTTCGGCGAAGGACTCTCCTACACGCGCGTCGAGTACAGCGGCCTGCGCGTGCAGGACGAGGTCGTCGCGCCGGACGGGGTCGTCCGCGCCGAGGTCACCCTGACGAACACGGGGACCCGCCCGGCGCTCGAGACGGTCCAGGCCTACATCAGCGACCTCGTCACCAGCGCGACCTGGGCGGACAAGGAGCTCAAGGCGTGGCTCCAGGCCGAGGTCGCACCCGGCCAGGCCGTGACGGTCACCCTCGAGGTGCCCGCCGCCTCGTGCTCGATCGTCACCTCCGCCGGGCGCCGTGTCGTCGAGCCCGGGGCCTTCGAGCTCCTCGTCGGGCCGAGCTCGCGCCCGCGGGACCTGCTCACGGCCGCCTTCGAGATCACGGCGTAGCTCCGCCCCCTCCCGACGACCCACACCTCGAACCCACCGCCGCGCGTGATGGCCCGGCGGCATGGGGAAGAAGGCCGGAGTGGCTGGCCGCGGCCCGGCGCGGCACAGCCCGGCGGGTGGGTCGGGGGTCCTCATCGGACCGGCGATCGCCGCTCCGCATCCGTGTCAGGTGCAGGCTGGACCTCGGCGACGGCCCGAGTCAATCCCTTCACGGACCCGGCAGTCCCGGTCACGCCCCTGCCTGGGTACGCGACACTGTCACCTGCCCGAACCCCGAACCAGGACGGACCCATGTCGACTCACGCGCCGAGTGCCCCGATCGCCAACCCCGCACCGTTGGGCCTCGTGGGCTTCGGGATGACCACCGTCCTGCTCAACCTGCACAACGCGGGCATCCTGCCGATGTCCGTGGTCATCGTCGCCATGGGCCTGGCCCTCGGCGGGCTGGCCCAGATCATCGCGGGGCTGATGGAGTTCCGGGTCGGCAACGCCTTCGGCGCGACGGCGTTCACCGCCTACGGGCTCTTCTGGTGGTCGCTGGTCGTGATCGTCGTCAACCCGGTCGAGTCGGCCGTCGGGGCTGCGGACCCGACGAGCATGGGCTTCTACCTGCTGCTCTGGGCGGTGTTCACGCTCGGCATGTTCGTCATCACCTTGAGGCACAACCGGATCACCCAGGCGGTGTTCCTCACCCTGACCGTGCTCTTCGCGCTGCTCGCGCTGGGGGACTTCACCGGATCCGCGGCCATCACGACCCTCGCCGGCTGGGAGGGCATCCTCTGCGGGCTCCTCGCCCTGTACGGGGGGCTCGCCCAGCTCGTCAACGGCGAGCTCGGACGTGAGGCCCTGCCGCTCGGGACGGCCCGGCGCGTGGAGGCCTGACCCAGGGGCGTCGCCCTGGCCCCTCGGGGCACCCAGCGCCCCTCAGGCACCCGGCGCCCCTCGGGCACCCGGCAGCCCTCAGGCGACCGGCACCCCTCAGGCGACCGGCACCCCTCAGGCGACCGGCACCCCTCAGGCGACCGGCACCGTGACGACGCAGTTCCGCCCGGAGCTCTTGGCCTCTCGCAGCGCGGCGTCCGCGGCCTCGAAGACCCGTCTCGTCGCACCCGGTGCGACATCGTC
>NZ_JBFHHB010000035.1:0-17785 GCF_041597215.1 Actinotalea sp. | reverse complement strand
TCCCCTCGCGGGGCTCTCCCTCGCGAGCACCGTCCTGACCACCGTCGTGGGGCTGTGCGTCTTCCTCGCCTACGCCACCACGGCCTCGGTCGCGCGGCTCCTCGGCGCCGGCGAGCGCTCCAGGGCGCTGCGCTCGGGGATCGACGGGATGTGGCTGGCCGCCGGTCTCGGCGTGCTCCTCGCCGTCGCCCTCGAGCTCGCGGCTCCTGGCCTGGTCCGCGCGCTCGGCGCACCCGAGCAGGTCGTCCCGGATGCGGTGGCGTACCTGCGCTGGTCGGCTCCTGGCCTGCCGGGGATGCTCGTCGTGCTGGCCGCCACGGGGACGCTGCGCGGGATGCTCGACACCCGCACCCCGCTCGTCGTCGCGACCGCGGGTGCAGTGCTGAACGCGGTGCTCACGGTGGTCCTCGTCCTCGGCCTCGGCCTCGGCGTCGCCGGGTCGGGCGCCGGCACCGCGGTGACCCAGATCCTGATGGCCGCCGTGCTCGTCTCCCGGGTGACCGGCGGAGCGCGCGCGGCGCAGGTCTCGCTGCGGCCGGGCCGGGCCGGTCTGCTCTCGGGCCTGAGGGACGGCACCCCGCTGCTGGTCCGCACCGCCTCGCTGCGCGGCGCGATGCTCCTCTCGGCGTGGGTGGCGGCCGGCCTCGGCGCCGTCACGCTCGCCGGGCATCAGGCCGTCGGGGCGATCTGGGGACTGACGGCCCTCGCCCTCGACGCCCTGGCCATCGCCGCCCAGGCCCTGGTGGGTCACTCCCTCGGTGCGGCCGACCCGGCCGTCGCGCGCGCCGTCGTCGGCCGCGTGCTGCGCTGGGGGACGACCGCCGGTGCCCTGCTCGGCGTCGTCGTCGGCGCGACGGCACCGTGGACGGCCCGGCTGTTCACCGAGGACCCCGCCGTGCACACAGCCGTCACCGCAGCGCTTCTCGTCGCGGCGGTGACGATGCCGATGGCCGGCTGGGTGTTCGTCCTGGACGGGGTGCTCATCGGTGCCGGGGACGGGCGCTACCTCGCCGCCGTGGGGATGCTCACCCTCGTCGTGTACGCACCGGCTGCCCTCGCGGTCCGGGCGTGGGCGCCCGGCGGGACGGCCGGCCTGCTCTGGCTGTGGATCGCCTTCGCCGGGCTCTTCATGCTGGCCCGCGCGATCACCACGGGCCTGCGGGTCCGCGGGACGGCCTGGCTCGACCCCCGCACCTGATCCGACTGCCGCCAGGACAGCACGACGGCCCGGCCCCCGAGGGGACCGGGCCGTCGTGGCGGGTGCGGGAGGCTCAGGCCTCCGGGACCACCCGGACGTCGATCTGCGCGGAGACGTCCGTGTGCAGACGGACCTGCACCTGGAAGTCACCGATGGACTTGATCGGCTGACCGATCTCGACCTTGCGCTTGTCGATCGCGGGGCCGCCGGCCGCGGTGACCGCAGCAGCGATCTCCGAGGTCGTCACGGCACCGAAGAGCCGACCGGACGCGCCGGCGCGAGCCGTCACGACGACGGGCTTCGACTGAAGCGAGTCGCGCACCGCCTTCGCGTCGTCGAGCGTCGCGATCTCGCGGGCCTTGCGGGCCTTGCGGATCCCGGCGATCTGCTTCTCGGCACCCTTGGTCCAGGCGGTCGCCAGGCCACGCGGAAGGAGGTAGTTGCGGGCGTACCCGTCCTTGACCTCGATCACGTCGCCGGGAGCACCCAGGCCGGTCACCTCGTGCGTGAGGATGAGCTTTGCCATCGTGGTCGCCTCCTCAGCGGGCGGAGCTGGAGTAGGGCAGCAGGGCCATCTCACGGGCGTTCTTCACGGCCCGTGCGATCGCACGCTGCTCCTGGACGGAGACACCGGTCACCCGGCGAGCGCGGATCTTCCCGCGGTCGGAGATGAACTTGCGCAGCAGCGCGGTGTCCTTGTAGTCGACCGCATCGATCTTCGCGACCTTCAGCGGGTTCTGCTTCTTCTTGGGCTTGCGGATGACGGGCTTGGCCATCGTGGTGCTCCTTTGGTGGAGCCCGGACCTGCCGTCAGGGACGACGGCCCGGGATGGAAATCAACGGGTGATCAGAAAGGAGGCTCGTCGTACGACTGCGAGCCACCGGAGGACGGCGCGGGCGTGGCCCACGGGTCGTTGTCCATGCTGTTGCCGCCGCTGCTCTGCTGGCCTCCACCGGAGAACCCGCCGCCACCGCCGGAGCGCTGGGCGCGGGTCACCTTGGCCGACGCGTACCGCAAGGACGGTCCGATCTCGTCGACCTGGAGCTCGACGACGGTCCGCTTCTCACCCTCGCGGGTCTCGTAGGACCGCTGGACGAGGCGACCGGAGGCGATCACGCGAGTGCCCTTGGTGAGGGTCTCGGCGACGTTCTCGGCAGCCTCACGCCAGATCGAGCAGCGCATGAACAGCGTGTCGCCGTCCTTCCACTCGTTGCTCTGACGGTCGAACGTGCGGGGCGTCGAGGCGATCGTGAAGTTCGCGACGGGCGCTCCGGACGGCGTGAAACGAAGCTCAGGGTCCCCGGTCAGGTTCCCGATCACCGTGATGACGGTGTCACCAGCCATGCCAGCTCCTCGGTTCGGTCAGTGCAGTGCGGTCGGACAGCAGATCAGCAGACGCTCACTTGGCGTCGGGACGCATGACCTTCGTGCGCAGGACGGCCTCGTTCAGCCCGAGCTGACGGTCCAGCTCCTTGGCCGTGGCCGGCTCGGCGGTGAAGTCGACGACGGCGTAGATGCCCTCGGGCTTCTTGTTGATCTCGTAGGCCAGGCGACGCCGGCCCCAGATGTCGACCTTGTCGATCGAGCCACCTGCGGTGGTGATCACCGAGAGGTACTTGTCGAGGGACGGAGCGACGGTGCGCTCCTCGATGTCAGGGTCAAGGATGACCATCATCTCGTAACGACGCATGCGGATACCCACCTCCTGTGGACTCAGCGGTCACGGTCTCTCCGTGACAGGAGGGTGTTGCGTCAGCCGGTCCGGGTCGTCCTCGGCGATAGGCGCCGTGCCACCCGGGCAGCAGCCGCCCATCCTACCGGGTGACGACGAGCGCGAGGACCACCTGCGGATCTCGGTTCACCGACCGCCGACCCGGCACCTCGCGGGCCGGGGACGGACGACTCAGCCCCCGGAGGACCCGCCGGCGTTCCCGTTGCCCGTCCCGACGGTCGGCACGGGGACCGAGACGTCCGTCGGGGTCGGCGTCGGGGTCGGCGTGGGCGTCGGGCTCGGCGCGATCTCGGGACCGGTGGACACCACGATCGTCACGGTCGAGCCGGGGCTGACCGAGGAACCGGGGCTCGGGTCCGTCGAGACGACGTCGCCCTCCGGGACGTCCGGGTCCGCCTCCTCGCTCACCCGCACCGTGAAGCCGGCGTTCTGCAGGGTGGAGCGCGCCTCGTCCGACGATCGGCCGACGACGTCGGGAACGGTGGTCAGTCCCGGTCCGTCGGAGACGGTGATCGTGATCGTCGCTCCGCGCAGGGCCTCCCCGCTCGGGTCGGTCGAGACGACGAGGCCCACGGGCACGTCGGGACTGTTCGCCCGCACGGCCTCCACGGCGAACCCCGCGGCACCCAGGTCCGTCCGCGCCTCGGCCTCCGTCTTGCCGACGACGTCGGGGATGGCGATCGGCTGGGGGACGTTGGACGTCCCGACGTAGGCGGGCGGGGGGAACTCCTCGACCTCGCGGCCCGCCATCGCGACCTCCATGTAGTCCGCCCAGACGTCGGCCGGGACCGATCCACCGGTGATGAACCGGTAGCCACCGAAGGGCGTGATGGACTCCGTCTCTCCGTTCGGGCCGGACTGGAAGAGCGCGACCGCCGTCGTGAGCTGGCGCGTGTAGCCGACGAACCAGGCCGACTTGTTGTCGTTCGACGTCCCGGTCTTCCCCGCGACGGGGTAGCCGATCGCCCCGGCCTGCGTCGCCGTCCCGCCGGCGGCCGTGACCTGCTGCAGCGCGTACGTGACGTCGGCGACGACATCGCTCTCGAACTGCCGCGTCGGCGTGGTCCCGCCCGAGTGCACGAGCTCCCCGGCGAGGGTCGTCACCGAGCGCACGATGAACGGGTCGGTCCGCAGCCCCTCGGCGGCGAAGGTGTTGTAGGCGTGGGCCATGTCGATCGGGTGCGGGGAGGCGGTGCCGAGGACGTTGGAGACCTCGGTCCCCATGCCGAGAGCGTCCTCGGGGACGCCGGCCCGGATCGCCGCGTCGAGAGTCTTGTCCGGGCCGACCTCGACGTTGAGCTGGGCGTAGACCGCGTTGACCGAGTCGGCCGTCGCGTCGACGACGCTGATCGTCCCGTAGGAGGAGTCACCGTAGTTGCGGACCCCGTCGGGGAAGCCCTCCACGGCGATCCGGTTCTGCCCGGAGTAGGTGGACTTGAGCGAGCCCTCGTTCTCCAGGTAGGCGGCGAGGGTGAAGGGCTTGAAGGTCGAGCCCGCCTGCGCGACCGCCTGGGTCGCGTCGTTGTTCGCCTGGGTGAGGTAGTCGGCCCCGCCGTACAGCGCCTGGATCGCGCCGTCGGTCGGGTCGAGGGTGACCACCGCGACGTGCACGTTCTCCGGACGGTCCTCCGGCATCCGTCCGACGGCGTCGACCGCCGCCTGCTGGAGGGCCGGGTCGATCGTCGTGACGATCGTGTAGCCGCGGCGCAGCAGGTCGTCCTCCGTCAGGGGAGTGGTCGCGAGGATCTCGTCCTGCGCCATCTTCAGCAGGTACCCGGTCGGGCCGGCGAAGGTGTCCGACCGCGAGTACTCGATGGTCTCGGGGAAGACCTGGGCGTCACGCTCCGCCTGGGTCAGCGCGCCGATCTCGACCATGCCGTCGAGCACGTAGGTCCACCGCCGCTCGGCCTGCTCGGTCGAGACGCGCGGGTCGAAGTTGTTCGGGGAGGGCACCACCCCGGCGAGCAATGCCGACTGGGAGACCGTCAGGTCCGTGGCCGCGACCCCGAAGTACGACTGCGCGGCGGTCTCCACCCCGTAGGAGTCCCGGCCGAAGTAGATCGTGTTGAGGTAGTTCGAGACGATCTCGTCCTTGTCCTGCGCGCGGTCGAGCTTGATCGCGAGGATCGCCTCGCGCAGCTTGCCCTTGTAGTCCGTCACCGTGTCGTCGAAGTAGAAGCGCTCGGCGTACTGCTGCGTGATCGAGGAGCCGCCCTGGCGGCTGCCGCCGGTGACGTTCGTGTAGAAGGCTCGGGCGATCCCGATCGGGTCGATGCCGGGGTTCGTGTAGAAGGTGCGGTCCTCGCCGGCGACGACGGCGTCCTTCATGTGCTGCGGGATCTCGTCCTTGTCGACGATCACGCGGTTCTGCACCCCGAAGCTGCCCATCTCGGTCGTGCCGTCGGCGAAGTAGACCGTCGTGGTCTGCGCCTCCGCGAAGTCGGCAGGGCTCGGGATCGGCGTGGTGACGTACAGGCCGACGAAGGCACCCATGCCGAGGGCGATCACCGTGAGCACGGTGCCGAGCACGAGCCGCCACGAGGGCAGCCACCGGCGCACGCCGCGCTTGCCCTGCCGGGGGTAGTCGATCAGACGACGGCGCGAGCGCCGCGCGCCGGAGCGCGTCGCCGCGGAGCGTGCCTGCCCGGCCGGCTGCGCGGGAGCGGGACCGCTTCCGCGCGCGGCGCCAGGGGTGGCGGCGCCGGCGCCGAGCACGCTCCGGCGCTGAGGGCCACCCGGGCGGGCGGGCCCGTTCGAGGACGGGGGTGTGGCCACGGGCTACCTTCCGGTCGACGTCGGTCCGCCTCACCGGCGGGACCGCATCGGTGATGGGGGACAGGTCCAGCCCCCCAGTATGCGGACTCGGCGTGTGCACGTCGTGCAGAAGCGGCGGGGGAGATGGGCGGGAACCGCGCCGGGCAGGCCCGATCCCGTCGCGGCGGGGGGCCGCGGGGCGTCCGCAGACCGGGCCACCACGCGCCGGTCCTTGCGTCGGAAGAGACCGGTGCTAGTCTCCCGATGTATCAGTTCGATACATCGGTGAGTTGGATCGACGCGTTCCATCGACGAGCGCGACCGACAGGAAGGGGAGGTGACGAGATGCGCAGCAAGTCCGAGATCCTCGATCTCGCCATCCTCGGCCTCCTCCAGGAAGCTCCCATGCACGGCTACGAGCTGCGCAAGCGGCTCAACCTCCTGCTCGGCTCCTTCCGCGCCCTGTCGTACGGCTCGCTCTACCCGGCCCTCAAGAGCCTGGTCGAGCGCGAGCTCATCGCCGGCGTCGACACCGCCTCGCCCCCGCCGCACGCGCTGTCGGGGAAGCGGGCGAGGATCGTCTACGAGATGACCGCCGACGGCAAGGAGCACCTCGCGGAGATGCTGGCCAACGCCGGCCCCGCCGCATGGGAGGACGAGCACTTCGACGTCCGGTTCGCGTTCTTCGCGCAGACCGACGCCGAGACGCGCCTGCGGATCCTCGAGGGACGCCGCACGCGCCTGGCCGAACGTCTCGACCAGGTCCGTACCTCTGCGGCACGGACCCGCGAGCGCGTCGACGAGTACACCCTCGAGCTGCAGCGGCACGGCCTGGAACAGGTCGAACGCGAGGTCAAGTGGCTCGACGGCCTGATCGACAACGAACGCGACACCCGTCGCGAACGGACCGGGAGCGGCCGGCCGGCCGACTCCGACACACAGGGCGACCCCGGGTCGCCGCAGCGAGGAATCGAGGAACGACGATGAGTTCGATCCGCGTCGCCATCGTGGGCGTCGGCAACTGCGCCGCGTCGTTGGTGCAGGGCGTCCACTACTACGCGGACGCCGACCCCCAGAGCAAGGTTCCGGGGCTCATGCACGTCCAGCTCGGCCCGTACCACGTCTCCGACATCGAGTTCGTGGCCGCGTTCGACGTGGACGCCAAGAAGGTCGGCTTCGACCTCTCGGAGGCCATCGGCGCCAGCGAGAACAACACCATCAAGATCGCCGACGTCCCGCCGCTCGGCGTGACCGTCCAGCGCGGTGTCACCAACGACGGTCTCGGCAAGTACTACCGCGAGACCATCGAGGAGTCGGACGCCGAGCCGGTCGACATCGTCAAGGCGCTCACCGACGCCAAGGCCGACGTGCTGATCTGCTACCTGCCCGTCGGGTCGGAGATCGCAGCCAAGTACTACGCCCAGTGCGCCATCGACGCGGGCGTCGCCTTCGTCAACGCCCTGCCGGTCTTCATCGCCTCCGACCCCGAGTGGGCCGCGAAGTTCGAGGCCGCCGGTGTCCCGATCGTCGGTGACGACATCAAGTCCCAGGTCGGCGCGACCATCACGCACCGCGTCCTGGCGCGCCTGTTCGAGGACCGCGGAGTCATCCTCGACCGGACGTACCAGCTCAACGTCGGCGGCAACATGGACTTCAAGAACATGCTGGAGCGCGACCGCCTGCAGTCCAAGAAGCTCTCCAAGACGCAGTCGGTCACCTCGAACCTGGACGACGGCCCGCTGTCCGGCAAGAAGGAGGACCGCAACGTCCACATCGGCCCGTCGGACTACGTCGCCTGGCTCGACGACCGCAAGTGGGCGTACGTGCGCCTCGAGGGTCGCGCCTTCGGTGACGTCCCCCTGAACCTCGAGTACAAGCTCGAGGTGTGGGACTCGCCCAACTCGGCCGGTGTCATCATCGACGCGCTCCGCGCGGCGAAGATCGCCAAGGACCGTGGCATCGGTGGTCCGATCCTCTCGGCCGCGACGTACTTCATGAAGTCGCCGCCGGTCCAGATGGAGGACACCAAGGGCCGGGCAGCTCTCGAGGCGTTCATCGCCGGGACGAACGAGCGCTGAGCACCGCCTCGGCAGGCCCGCACGGGCCGTGCTGAGCACCGCCTGACGATGGGGAGGGTCCGCGTCGCACGACGACGCGGGCCCTCCCCGTTCTCGTCCCCGGGTGCGGGTGCGCTCGGGGCCCTGCGCTAGCCTTCACCGGTGAGCGCGCTGGGTGACCTCCGGGTCGTGGCGCAGCACCGCGACTACCGCAAGCTCCTGGCGATCCGCATGGTCTCCCAGACCGGGGACGGCGCCTTCCAGGCGGGCCTCGCGACCCTCTTCTTCTTCGCACCCGAGCGCCTGACCACCGCAGGGGACGTCGCCGCGGCCTTCGCCGTCCTCCTCCTCCCGTTCACCGTCGTCGGTCCCTGGGCCGGGGTCCTGCTCGACCGATGGCGTCGACGCCAGGTCCTGCTGGTCGGCAACGCCGTCCGCGTCCTGCTGACCCTCGCGATCGCCGGACTGCTCGGGACGGTGGGGGTGGGGCCCGCCGTCTACGCCCTGACCCTGATCACGCTCTCGATCAACCGCTTCCTGCTCTCGGCCCTGTCCGCCGGGCTGCCACGCGTGGTCCCTCGGGACCAGCTCCTCATGGCCAACGCGATCACCCCGACCCTCGGGACGGTGGCCGCCGGTGTCGGGGCAGCCCTCGGCCTCGTCGCCGGTCTCGTCGTCCCCGCCGGCACCGTGCACGACGTCGCCGTGCTCGCCGGGGCCGCTGCGCTCTTCGCCGGCGCCTCCGCCCTCGCCCTGCGCCTGCCGGCCGGCCGGCTGGGCCCCGATCGGCTGGCCGGGGCGATGGAGACCTGGGAGCGCGTGCGCGAGGTCGGCCGCGGACTGGGCGAGGGCGCTCGCTACCTCGTCGGCCGCAGGACCCCGGCCTGGGCGCTCGGCGTCATGTCGGTTCACCGCTTCGTCTTCGGCGCCGTGTTCATCGCGAGCATCCTCATCTCACGCAACCTGCTCTCCGACCCCACGGACGCGGCCGCCGGGCTGGCCACCTTCGCCACGGTCTACGCAGCGACAGCCGTGGGCTTCGGGCTCGCGGTGGTGCTCACGCCGATCGCCCACGAGCGGATGAGCCCATCGGCCTGGATCGTCCTGTGCCTGAGCGTCGGTGCCGCGAGCCAGGCCCTGCTCGCGGTGACGGTCGCCCGCCCAGCGATTCTCGCCGGCTCGGTGCTGCTGGGGCTCACGGCCCAGGGCGCCAAGATCGCGGTGGACACGATCGTCCAGCGCGACACCGCCGACGAGTACCGCGGCCGCGCCTTCGCCTTCTACGACGTGCTCTACAACGCGGCCTTCGTCGGCGCCGCGGCACTGGCAGCGGTCGCCCTGCCGGACACCGGCTGGTCGCGACCGACCTTCACCGGCCTCGCCGTCGTGTACCTCGTCCTCGCGGTCGTCTACCGCCGCGCGACCGTGCGCCACGACGCGGAGGACCGCGCCGGACGGGACGCGGCGGAGCAGGAGGGATGACGTCCCCCGGCTCACCCGCCTAGCATCGCCGCGTGACCGAGCCGAGCCCCGCGACGCCGATGCCTGACTCCCTCGGCATCGGCCTGGGGCCGGAGCTGCACCTGCGTGCGGCGGCCGCGAGCGAGCTGTCCTTCACGCTCTCCGACCCCCACCTGCCGGACAACCCCCTGGTCTGGGTCAACCCCGCCTTCGAGGAGGTCACCGGCTACCGCGCGGACGAGGTGCTCGGTCGCAACTGCCGGTTCCTTCAGGGCGTGGACACCGATCCCGCCACCGTGCAGCGGATCCGCTCGGCCCTCGCCGCCGGGGAGACCTTCGCCGACACGCTGCTCAACTACCGCAAGGACGGATCGTCCTTCTGGAACCAGGTCGTCGTGAGCCCCGTGCTGGGAGCCGACGGGGAGGTCACCCATTTCGTGGGCATCCAGGCCGACGTCACCGAGCGGGTCGAGGCGCAGATCTCCCGCGAGGAGCAGCTCGCCGCGGCGCGCGACGACGGAGCACGGCTCGCCCTGCTGGCAGCCGTCACCGACGGGCTCGCGACCCACCTGGACCATGCCGGCGCGGTGCGCGCCCTTGCGGACATCACGGTCCCGCGGCTGGCCGACTGGGGATTCGTCGCCGTGCTCGGCGAGCGCGGGCGCTTCCGTGCCGTGCACCTCGCCGTGACGGACCCCGCGCGGGCCCAGGACGCGGCGGACCTCGAGGGTCTCGAGCCCTCCTGGCTGCTGCGCTCCCCTCGGGTGACGGCAGCCCTGAGCGCGCCCCCCGACGAGATGCCACGGCCCGAGCGGGTCGACGTCGCGAGCCTGCCGGGCCGCACGACCCCTGCCCAGCTCGAGCTGCTGCACCGGCTCGGGCTCGGCGAGGCGCTGGTCGTGCCGCTGCGCGCCCGGTCCCGGGTGATCGGGGTGCTCGTCCTGGTCCGCGGTCCTGACGCGCCCTTCACCGAGCACGAGGTCGTGACCACGGCGCACGTGGCGCACCGCGCGGGCCTCGGGCTCGACAACGTCCGGCTCTACGAGCGCGAACGGGAGATCGCCCTGACGCTCCAGCGCCAGCTCCTCCCCGACCTCCCGACGATCGACGGTCTCGACATCGCCGCCGGCTACCTCCCCTCCGCGCAGCTCGCCGAGGTCGGCGGCGACTGGTTCGACGTCCTGCCCCTGCCGGACGGGTCGACGGGGCTCGCGGTCGGTGACGTCGTGGGCCACGACATGAAGGCCGCCGCTGCGATGGGTCAGCTGCGCTCGGTGCTGCGCTCGTACGCCTGGAGCGGGGAGTCGACCGGCCGGGTCGTCGAGCGCCTCGACGAGCTCGTGCGCGGGATGGGCATGGCCCAGGTGGCCACCTGCGTGTACCTGCGGTTGCGCGGCGAGGTCCTTCAGTACAGCAGGGCCGGTCATCCCGCACCGCTCCTGCGGCTGCCGGACGGCTCCGTGCAGGTCCTGGACGCGGCCCTGCGCACGCCCGTGGGGGTGCGCAGCCTCGACGGCGGGCTCGCCCAGGCGGAAGCGGCCTTCCCGGCGGGATCGACCCTGATCGCCTTCTCGGACGGGCTGGTGGAACGGCGCGACCGGCCGCTGCGTCAGGGCCTTGCCGAGCTGCACGCGGCGGTCCGTGCCCTGCCGGACGACCTGCCCGCGAGCGAGGTCCGCGACCGGCTCGTCGCCGAGCTGCTCGGCCCGAGCCAGGAGGACGACGTCTGCCTGCTGGTGGTCCGCCGCTGAGCCGGGCTCAGGCCGGATCGCCGGCCGAGCGCTCCGCCCACCACGCGCGCAGCGCCGCTTCCGCGACCTCCGGCTCCTGCGGGCCCTTCTCCATCCGCTGGTCCAGCAGGAAGCGGTACGCCTCGCCCACCTCACGTCCCGGGCCGATCCCGAGGATCGCCATGATCTGCGTCCCGTCGAGGTCGGGGCGGATCGCGGCGAGCTCCTCGTGCTCCCGCAGCTCGGCGATACGCGCCTCGAGGTCGTCGTAGGCGAAGGAGAGACGGTCCGCCTTGCGCCGGTTACGGGTGGTGCAGTCCGAGCGCGTGAGCCGGTGCAGTCTCTCGAGCAGCGGGCCGGCGTCGGTGACGTACCGCCGCACGGCCGAGTCGGACCAGGCGACCTCGCCGTAGCCGTGGAAGCGCAGGTGCAGCTCGGTGAGGCGTGCGACGGCCTGCACGGTCTCCTTGTCGAAGCGCAGGGCCTTGAGCCGCTTGGCCACGAGCTTGGCGCCGACGACCTCGTGGTGGTGGAAGCTGACCCCGCCGCCCGCCTCGAAGCGGCGGGTCGCCGGCTTTCCGCAGTCGTGCAGCAGCGCGGCGAGCCGCAGCACCAGGTCGGGGCCGGGAACCGGCCCGGTCGGGTCCTCCAGCGTTCCCGTCTCGAGCTCGATGGCCTGGGCGAGCACCGTGAGCGAGTGCTGGTAGACGTCCTTGTGCCGGTGGTGCTCGTCGATCTCGAGCTGGAGCGCGGGGAGCTCCGGCAGGACGTGCGCGGCGAGACCGCTGTCGACGAGGACCTCCAGGCCGGGCCGCGGGTCGGCGGCGAGCATGAGCTTGGTGAGCTCGTCGCGCACCCGCTCCGCCGAGACGATCTCGATCCGGCCGGCCATCGCCGTGAGCGCCTCCGCCACGTCGGGGCTCAGGCCCATCCCGAGCTGGGCGGTGAACCGCGCGGCCCGCATCATCCGCAGCGGGTCGTCGTCGAAGGACTGCTCGGCCGTGACGGGGGTGCGCAGCACTCCGGCGGCGAGATCGGCCAGTCCGTCGAAGGGGTCGACGAAGACGAGGTCGGGAAGCCGGACGGCCATCGCGTTGACCGTGAAGTCACGACGCGAGAGATCGCCGTCGAGGGTGTCGCCGAAGGCGACGACGGGCTTGCGTGAGCCCTGCTCGTAGGCGTCGGTGCGGTAGGTGGTGACCTCCACCACGACATCGGCCGAACCCTCACGGCCGAAGCGCCGGGCGCCGATGGTGCCGAACTCCCGTCCGATGTCCCAGTGGGCGTCGGCCCAGGCGGCCAGCAGCGCCTCGCTCTGCTCGGGGGTCGCGGAGGTCGCGAAGTCCAGGTCCGCGCTCGCCCTGCCGAGGAAGGCGTCCCGCACCGGTCCGCCGACGAGCGCGAGCTCGTGGCCCGCGGCGGCGAAGACGCCTCCGAGCTCGAGCGCAGCGGGTGCCATCGTCGTCAGGACACCGACCGCCCGGCGCTGCAGGGCAGCGAGATCCCGCTCCGGAGAGGGAACGGGACCTGAGGCGCGGGAACCGGGCTGCGGCGAGGAAGGGGACACGGCATACCAGCGTGCCAGACGTCCGGGCAGGTCGGTCCCAGCAGCGCTCGATACAGTGTCGGCATGTCCGCCAGCGCAGCGCATCCCGGTGGGGCCGTGCCCACACCGCCGGGAGGGCACGCCCTGCGCAGGGTGCGGCCGGTCCCCGCCAGGAGCGCACCGGCGCTGCCCATCGTGGAGGAGACCTCTGCAGGCGGGCTCGTGGTCGAGACGAGCACCGGCGAGCCCCGTGCCGCGGTCATCGCTCGACGCAACCGCGCGGGGCGCCTGGAGTGGTGCCTGCCGAAGGGCCACCTCGAAGGGCAGGAGACCCCGGAGGAGGCGGCGATCCGCGAGATCGCCGAGGAGACCGGGATCGACGGCCTCGTCGTCCGCGCCCTCGGCACGATCGACTACTGGTTCACCGGCGACGACCGCCGCGTGCACAAGGTCGTCCACCACTTCCTCCTCCGCGCGGTGGGCGGGCTCCTGACGGTCGAGGGAGACCCCGACCGCGAGGCCGAGGACGTCGCCTGGGTGCGGATGACCGACCTGCCCCACCGGCTGGCCTACCCGAACGAGCGCCGGCTCGCCGCCGCCGCCCGCTCGGCCCTGCACGACGACGCATGAGGCAGGCACGCACCGAACCGGTCGCCACGCTGCGAGGGCTGCCGGGGGTGCTGCTCGCGGGGCTGCTGGCCCTCGGCCTGCTCGCGGTCCCGGCCGCGACCGCCGGCGCGACTGAGGGCGCGAGCACCACGGCGGGCTCACCGCTCCCGGTGACGGTCTCGGTGAACCGGATCGACCCGCAGGTCCTCACGCCGGGTGAGGACCTGACCCTCGCGGTCACCCTGACGAACACGGGCACCACGCCGGTGACCGAACCGCGCGTGCTCGTCGACCTCGACCGCTCGAGCTTCCTCTCGCGCAGCTCCCTCGACACCTGGCGGGACGCCGGTCCCTACGACGCGGCGGGAACCACCGTCCTCCAGGTCGACCTCGCCGCCCCGCTCGCCGTCGGGTCCTCCGCCTCGGCGACCCTGACGGTCCCCGCGGCCTCCGTCGGTCTGCCGTCCTCGTCCTCGTCGTGGGGGGCGCGCGGACTCGCCGTCGAGGTCGTCGACGCCGCGGACCCGACCCGCATCCGCCTCGGCATCATGCGGACCTTCGCCCTGTGGTTCCCCGCCCAGGAGGTCACGCCCACCACGCTCAGCATCCTGGTGCCGTTCACCTCACCGGATCCGAGCAGCACCGCCGCGAGCACCATCGCCGACCAGACCACGAGCGGTGGCCGCCTCGACCGGCTGCTCACCGCGACGGCGTCCCATCCCGACGTCACCTGGGCCGTCGACCCCTCCCTCCTCGCCACGGCGTCCGCCGGCGGGTCGGCCACGGGTCCGGCCTGGGCCGAGGAGGTCGTGGCCGCGAGCGAGGGACGCGAGGTCCAGCTCCTGCCCTGGGGTGACGCGGACACCTCGGCGCTGGCCCACACGGGTGCGACAGAGCTGAGCCGCCTCGCGTGGGAGCTCTCGGAGGCCGAGGCGAGCGCGCTGGGCCTGCGGTCGAGCGAGGTCCTCGCCTGGCCCGGCGCGGCGACGACGGACCTCACCACCGCGCTGGAGGTCTCCGCCGGCGGGTCCCGAGCCGTCGTCGTCTCGCCGGGTGAGCTGCTCCCGCCGAGCGTCCTGACGTACACCCCGACCGGCCTCGCGGGCGCCACCGTCGGCACGACGACCGTCGACCTGCTGGTCCCCGACCCCGAGCTCTCCACCAGCCTGGAGACCGGGATGACGGCGGAGGAGGCTGACGCGGGCGGCGCCGCCCAGCTCACGCCCGCGACGGCCGCGGCCGACGTGCTCGCCGAGCTGGCGATCATCACCCGCGAACGCCCGAGCGACGGTCGGCACGTGCTGGCCACCCTCTCCCGCACCTGGTCGCCGTCGGCCGACGTCACCGATGCACAGCTGTCCGCGATCGAGGCGGCCCCCTGGGTCGACCTCGTCCCGGTCTCCGAGCTCGCCGCGCGTGAGGTCCCGGCCGTCGACCGCGGCACGCTCCCTCAGCAGGAGATCGACCCCGACGAGGTGAGCTCCGCCGAGCTCGCACGCTCGGCCGCTGCCCTCGACGCCCGCGAGAGCATCGCCACCATGGGCTCCGACCCCGAGGCGCTCGTCGGCGACGTCACCCTCGAGAGGCTCGCCGTCACGGCGCTGGCCTGGCGTACGGATCCCGACGGCCGTGCTGCGGCCATCGGCGCCTCCCAGGCCGCGACGGCCGCGCTGCGCTCCGCGGTCTCCGTGCCTCCCTCCGCGACCGTGAACCTGCTCTCGACCTCCGGTGAGCTCCCGCTGCGGGTCGACAACGCCCTCGACCAGGACGTGACCCTCCTGGTGCGCCTCCTCCCCGGCGACAGCCGCCTCGTCGCCGGCAGCGCGGTCGAGGTCGTGGTGCCCGCCAGGGGCGAGGCAACCGTCACGATCCCCGTGCGGGGCGTGCAGAGCGCCGACGTCGAGGCCGTCGTCGAGCTCTCGACACCCTCCGGCGTGGTGGTGGACTCCTCCACGCGGCTGACCGTCCGCGTCCGCGCCGAGTGGGAGAACATCGGCACGGCGGTGATCGGCGGGCTGCTCGCTCTGGGGCTCGTCATCGGCCTGGTCCGCACCGCACGCCGCGCGCGAGGGACCCGTGCGGACCGCGCGGCGGCCGCCGGTCAACCCGAGCCGCTCGCCTCAGAGGACCAGGAGGAGTCGTGACAGCCGGCGAGTCACGACTGGGCAAGGGCACCGGTGTGATGGCCGCCGGCACGGCCGTCTCCCGGGTCCTCGGGCTCGTGCGCACGGCGGTGCTCGTCGCGGCGGTCGGCGCGAACGTGCAGGCCGCCGGCGCGTTCGGGATCGCCAACACCCTGCCGAACATGCTCTACATGCTCATCGCGGGCGGGCTGGTCAACGCCGTGCTGGTTCCCCAGGTGGTCCGTGCGTACCGCACGGAGCAGGGTCAGGAGTACGTCGACCGCCTGCTCACGTTGTCGCTCACCCTGCTGGCGGGGGCCACCGTCCTGCTGACCGCCGCGGCACCGCTCGTGGTACGCGTCGTGGCGACCTCGGTCAACCCCGACTACATCCACCTCGCGACGGCATTCGCCCTCTGGTGCATCCCGCAGGTGTTCTTCTACGGGCTCTACACGCTCCTCGGTCAGGTGCTCAACGCGCGCGGGAGCTTCGGCCCCCTCATGTGGGCGCCCGTGCTCAACAACCTCATCTCGATCGTCGGCTTCGGGGTCTTCATCGCGGTGTTCGGCCGCTACGACCCGACCGGACCGCTCGCTCGACCGGGGGACTGGGGCGCTGGGCCCATCGCGCTGCTCGGTGGCGTGGCGACGCTCGGGATCATCGCCCAGTCCCTCGTGCTGATCATCCCGCTGCGCCGCTCAGGCTTCCGGTACCGCATGCGCTGGGACTGGCGCGGTGCCGGTCTCGGCACTGCGGGACGGGTCGCCGGGTGGACCTTCGGCGCCCTGCTCGTGGGCCAGGTCGGTGTCGTCGCGATCTCTCGTCTGGCCTCGGCAGCCGACCAGCAGATCGTCGACGGTGCCCATGTCGCCGGGAAGATCGCCTACGACTTCTCCTTCCTGGTGTTCATGCTTCCGCACTCCCTCGTGACGGTCTCGCTGCTGACCTCGATGTTCACCCGGCTGTCTGGTCACGCCGCTGCCGGGGACACGGCGAGCATGCGCGAGGACGCCTCCCGCGGGCTGCGGCTGCTCGGACTCTTCACCGTCCTGGCGGCGGCCGTGCTCGCCGTGGTCGCCCTCCCGCTCGTCCGCGCGATCAACCCCGCCGTGAGCCCGGCGGAGGCCGCCTCGTTCGCCCCGGTCATCGCGCTCTTCAGCCTCGGCCTGCCCGCACTGGGCGCGTGGTCCCTGACCCAGCGGATCTACTACGCCAACGAGGACGCCAAGGGCCTGTTCTGGATCCAGGTCGCGATGGCAGGCGTCGTCGCGGCCGGCGCGCTGCTCGCTGCCCTCACGCTTCCCGCGAGCTGGTGGGTGGCCGGTGCGGGCGCGTCGATGGCGCTGTCCTATGGGCTCGGGGCCGCCTGGGGCGGCCTGACGCTGCGCACCCGGCTCGGCGGGACGGGGCGCAGGATCCTCGTGATGTACGCCAAGGCCGTCCTCGCCGCAGCGCTCGCGGCGGCGGCGGGGTGGCCGCTCGTCGGCCTGCTGGGCGACCCCGCCACCCTCGGGATGCTCCCCGCGATGGCCGTGTGCGTCATGGTCGGCGTGGTGATGCTGACGGTCGACGTGATCGCGCTGCGCCTCATGAAGGTCGAGGAGCTCGACGCCGTCGCCGCCCCTGCGCGCACGCTCCTCCACCGTACGATGGGTCGGGCGGGGCTCCGACACCCCCGTCCGAGCCCGGATCGTGGAGGTGAGCAGGTGGACGTCGTCCTCGGGCACGGGACGCTCCTGGCGGCCCGCTACCGCCTCGACCACCCCGTCGGGACCGATCTGCCCGGGGTGGAGCGCTGGCTCGCCCAGGACCAGATCCTCGACCGCGAGGTGACCGCGACGGTGCTGCGGTCCGGACGGGTGCGTGAGGCGCAGGACGGGGCCAGGCGCGCCGCGCTGGTCACCGACCCGCGACTGCTGCGGGTGCTGGACGTCGGGGACCACGAGGGCCTGCCCTACGTCGTGACCGAACGGGCACCGGGACACACCCTCGCCGAGCTCACCGCGCGGGGCCCGCTCCCCGCCGACCAGGCGCGAGCGATCGTCGGCGAGGCCGCGGTCGCCCTGGAGACGGCCCGACGCCGCGGGGTCCACCACCTGGCCCTGCGCCCGACGACCGTGCACATCAGCCCCACCGGCGTCGTCGTCTCCGGTCTCGGGATCGACGGGGAGCTGCGCGAGCACGGTCTCGGCGATGCCCGGTCGACCACCCGCGCCGACACCGTCGCCCTCGTCGCACTGCTCTACGTCGCCCTGACCGGCCGCCGGCCCGGTTCGCCGGACGGCCCGTGGGCCGCGCCCGTCGTGGGCGGGACGATGGTTCCTCCCGCCGAGCTGGTCCCCGGCGTGCCGAACGACCTCGACACGCTGTGCGCGGTGACCCTCGGCCCGCACGACGACGGCCCGCACAGCCCGGCGGAGCTCGTCCGCGACCTGGAGCCCTGGGGCCCTGTCGACCACGCTGAGCTCGACGCGAGCCTGCCCGCGCACCCGGTACCGGCCTCCGTCCCCGACGCCCCTGTCGTCGCCGAGACCCCCTCCGACACGTCGTCGACCATCGACGAGGCCGCGGCAC
>NZ_JBFHHB010000034.1:0-17832 GCF_041597215.1 Actinotalea sp. | reverse complement strand
GGCGCGATGCCGAAGAAGGCGACGATCGCCAGCAGCATGCCGAGGATGCCGGCCGAGTACATGTTGACGAGCATCTCGAAGCCGGGCTTGATCTTGCCGTGCCAGATGGCGTCGACCTTCTTCATCAGCCACGCGGCCAGCGGGCCGACGACCATGGCACCGAGGAACATCGGGATCGTGCTGCCGACGATGACACCCATCGTGGCGATCGAGGCCACGACGCCGCCTCGCTCGCCGTAGACCATCCGGCCGCCCTGGTTGGCGATCAGCAGCGGCAGCAAGTAGATGATCATCGGGCCGACGAGGCCGAGGTACTGGGAGAAGGTCGTGCCGTCCTCGGCGGTGGCCAGCGCGGTGGCCGCGCCCTGCCAGGCGCCGGCGGCGTCGGCGTTGCCGAAACCACCGAGGATGCTGTTGGGCAACCAGCCGGCCGAGATGAACAGCGACGTGATCAGGCCCCAGGCGATGAACGCCGGGAGGTTGGGCATGATCATCCCGGTCAGGAACGCACCGAAGCGCTGGACGTGGAGCTGGGTCTTCCTACCGGTGGAAAGACTGGGAGGCGGTGCTGCGACCGTACTCATCGGGTACTCGCTCTCTGTAACGGATCGGCACTGAGCCGTCGAGGGTGATGGCGAACTTCTGTGGTCGTGCGATCCGGTCCCGAGGACGCCGGGCAGGCGCCCAGGAGACCGTGGCCTTGCTCTACAGGGTGGTCCTGATCCCCGCCGAGCGCGCGGCGAGCCGCACGCAGGAGACCGGCGCGGGGTGCTGGGGGGTTCTCGAGTCGGACGTCATCGGGCGCATCGAAGCGGGCAACCTTCCGTCGAACACATCGGTGTGCTGGTTCAGAACCTGTGACGCGAGCCTAGGGCACTCGTGCACATCTGTCCAGCACATCTGTTCACCAGTGGTGCGCACAGCGGCGCGGGACGGCCGGGGCGGCCGTTCAGTGCATCGGCAGGCGGGGTCGCGGACGTCGGTGGGCCGAGGCCGGACGGGTGGTGCCAGGCGCGTCCGGTGCGCGCACCGGCCGGGTGGTGTCAGGCGCGTCCGGTGCGCGCACCCAGCACGAGGTCCCGGTGCCAGGACTCCGTCACATAGGCCGTGCGGAAGCCCATCGCCGCGTACAGGTCGACGGCACCCGTCGGCGAGTCGGCATCGACCTCGAGACCGACCCTGTCCCGGCCGCGCCGGGCGGCATCGCTGATCACCGCGTGCAGCAGGGACTTCGCCGCGCCCCGGCCCCTGGCCGAGCGCAGGACGCCGAGATAGGCGACATAGCTGCCGTCCGGTCCCGTCCCCGCGCCCGGGAGCACCGTCCCGACCAGCGCTCCGGCCGGCCGGACCGAGCCCTCCGGCCCGTCGGTGAGCTCGGCGATCCACCAGTGGTCCCACCGGTGTCCCGGATCCTCCCGCAACCGGGCGAGGAACTCGGCGAAGGTCTCCGGGTGGTAGTTGAAGTGATCGGTGAACGCCTCCTCGAGGACCTCGTGCATCGTCCTGAGGTCGTCCTCGTCCGGCATGCCGTCCGCCGCGCGCGCCACCCGGCGCACCCGGAGGTCGGGATGGGACTGCGCCGGGGGCTCCTCGTCGAGCTGCGTCACCGGTCGGCTCATCTGGAACCAGGTCCTGGTCCGGTCGAACCCCGCGGCTGCCAGCCAGCGCTGCTGCCGCGCGTCCGAGGCGAACGCCCCGCTGTCCAGCTGGGTCGACTCCAGACCCCGCTCGCCCGCGAGGTCCTCGGCTCCTCGCTCCGCCCAGGCGAAGAGACCGGCGGCCAGGGTGTCGGCGAGGGGTGGTTCGAGGTCGGGGTCGACGACGACGGAGACGAGGACCCGCCCGGCCGCCCTGTCGTGCACGCTCCCCCAGGCCCGGACGGACCCCGAGTCGTCACGCACCTGGAGGTGCCGCCTGACGGCCGCCCCCGGTCCGGTGACCTCGACCTCGACCTCCGCCGGCCCGGCGGAGGACCATCCGCGGGCCACGGACTCGTGCCGCTGGAGGAGGGCGTGCAACGCCGCCACGTCGGCCGCCGCCGGGGGTGCGGCGGACCAGCCCGCAGGGAGAGGCTGACCACCCTCCTCGGACCCGGGGAGGAAGGGGACGGCCGGCAGGTCGGGCAACGGGTTCACCCCCCGATCCTGCCTCACCGCGCGGACATCGTCCCTTCCCGCCGCGCGACCCCCTCGGGCCTGGAGACCCTCCGCCGCGCGCCGCACGGTCGACGACGGCCGCGCGAGCACGGGCCGGCCCGCCGGGCCGGGGCCGGCCCGCGGGGCCAGGGCCCTATGCCGTCACCGCGACAACGACGATCCCGAGGGCTGCGGCGACGACGCAGGCCAGCGTCGTGCCGAGAGCATTGACCACGGCGACGCGCACCTGCCCGGCCTGCACGAGGCGCACGGTCTCGACCATGGCGGTGCTGAACGTCGTGTACCCGCCGCAGAAGCCCGCCATCACGGGCACCGACCACTCGGGTCCGAGCTCCCGGTAGGTCACGGCCCCGGCGAGCAGGCCGATGAGCGCCGATCCGCTGACGTTGACCACGAGGGTCGCGACGGGAAGGCTCCGGCTCCATCGGGCCCGCACCGAGCCGTCGACGACGAACCGCGTCGCGGCGCCGAGCCCCCCGAAGAGGGCGACGAGCAGGAGCGCGCTCACCCGGCCCCCTCCTCGGCCGCGGCCGGGTCGGCGTCGGGCGCGGGAGCGAACCGCCACGCGTGGTGCCGAGCGGCGAGCACGATCCCGCCGAGGCAGGCGCCGAACCCGACGACGAGCGTCACCACCGCGTAGCCGAGGGCGGTACCCACCGCACCTCGACCCAGGAGCTGGTCGATCTCGAGAGCGAGGCTGGAGAAGGTGGTGAAACCGCCGAGCACCCCGGTGCCCAGGCCCAGGCGGAGCAATCGGCCGCGCGGGGACTCCTCGCCACGGCGCACCAGGCCTTCGAGGAGCACCCCGAGCAGGAAGGCACCGACGACGTTCGCGGTCAGGGTCGCGACGGGCCAGCCGTGCGCAGGGCTCACGACGAGGCCGAGCCCGTACCGCCCGCTCGCCCCGAGCGCGCCACCCAGCGCCACGATGGCGACGAGCAGGGGCCTGCGGTGCGCCGGCAGGCTCATCCGACCGCCGTCGGGACGATCACCACGGGGACGGGCTGGGTGTGCGAGAGGTGCCCGGCGAGCGACCCGCCGACCATCTGGTTCATCCACCCGGCCAGACCAGGTCGCCGCGCGCCCACCACGATCATCCACGCGTCGTGCTCGACCGCTGCCGCCGCGAGCCCGGCGGCGACGTCGCCGACGGCGTACTCGAAGCGCCACGGGCCGGGGTGCGACCCGAGCTGCACGTCGAGAGCCTCGGTCAGCTCCACCTCGCCGGGGACCTCGTCACCGTCGTCCACCCGGTCGGGGTCGAGAGGAGTGGTGAGCACCGTGCCGTCCGGCTCGACACCCGTCGCGGTGCGCGAGCTGTCGATCCACACGCAGACGAGCGCAGAACCGAGCCCTGTCGCGAGGCGCGCCGCCACCCGGACGACGCGGCCCGTCTGCCCCGGCATGACGCCGACCACGACGGAACGCGAGCCATGGACCGGGTCACCGTGCCAGCGGTGCGGGGCGGAGCGCGTCATGGGGATCCTCTCGTCGTGGCGACGATACCGCCGCGGGCGGATTGCCCCGTGTCGGCGGAGCGACTACCGTCGGCCCGTCAGCACGGATCACCGACGAGGAGCGAGAGATGGTTGACGGCCTGTCGTCCCCCTCGCTGAGCGCCCCTGCGCTGTCGGCCCCCTGCTGCTGTCGCTGTCTCTAGAGCGCTGGCCCGGACCTCGGCCGGTCCCCGTCCACCCGTGCCCGGCACGGTGGCAGACCAGCGCTCGCCTCGCGCCCACCGGCCCCACCCCCGTCGTCCTGCGACGGAATGGACCGCGGGCTCCCGTCGTTCCCATGCTGCGGGCAGCGCAGCGCACCCCGGCCACCTGGCCCCCACAGACGAGGACACGCACCATGGCACGCATCTACGACGACGTCACCACGCTGGTCGGCAACACCCCGCTCGTCCGGCTCAACCGGGTCACCGGCGCAGGCGGTGCCGAGGTCGTCGCCAAGCTCGAGTTCTACAACCCCGCGAGCTCCGTCAAGGACCGGATCGGCGTCGCGATCGTCGACGCGGCCGAGCGCTCGGGACAGCTCCCCGCCGGCGGGACGATCGTCGAGGCGACCAGCGGGAACACCGGGATCGCCCTGGCGATGGTCGGCGCCGCGCGCGGGTACGACGTCGTGCTGACGATGCCCGAGTCGATGTCCAAGGAGCGCCGGGCCCTGCTGCGCGCCTTCGGCGCCGAGCTGATCCTCACCCCTGCGGGCGAAGGAATGAAGGGCGCCGTCAGCGCTGCGGAGAAGGTCGCGGCCGAGCGCCCTGGCGCCGTGCTCGCCCGCCAGTTCGCCAACGAGGCCAACCCCGCCATCCACCGTGCCACCACGGCGGAGGAGATCTGGGCCGACACCGACGGCCGCGTCGACATCCTCGTCGCGGGGATCGGTACCGGCGGGACGATCACCGGAGCGGGCCAGGCGCTCAAGGAGAAGAAGCCGAGCCTGACGGTCGTCGGGGTCGAGCCGGCCGAGTCGCCGATCCTCACGGGCGGTGCACCCGGCCCCCACAAGATCCAGGGCATCGGGGCGAACTTCGTCCCCGAGATCCTGGACACCGAGGTCTACGACGAGATCATCGACGTCGACGCGGAGACCGCAGCCGAGGTGGCCCGTCGGACGGCCCGCGAGGAGGGCCTGCTGGTCGGCTTCTCCTCCGGCGCGGCGATCCATGCCGCGACGCAGCTCGCGCACCGGCCGGAGAACGCGGGCAAGCTCATCGTGGTCATCGTCCCCTCCTTCGGCGAGCGCTACCTCTCCTCCGTCCTCTACGCCGATCTGATGGACTGACGTGAAGCGCACCTGGCGATTCCTCCGCGTGCTGCGCGAGGACCTTCAGGCGGCCCGCGACGGCGATCCCGCCGCGCACAGCAACGCCGAGGTCGCGCTCGGCTACCCGGGCGTGCACGCCGTCTGGGGGTACCGGGTCGCGCACCGGATGTGGCGCGAGCCCGCCCTGCGGCTGCCCGCACGCCTGCTCTCGCAGGCGGTCAGGGCCGCGACGGGCGTCGAGATCCATCCCGGCGCGCAGCTCGGCCGGCGGCTCTTCATCGACCACGGCATGGGTGTGGTGATCGGCGAGACGGCCGTCGTCGGGGACGACGTCGTGCTGTTCCACGGCGCGACCCTCGGCGGACGGTCCATGCGGCAGGGGAAGCGGCACCCCACCCTCGGCGACCGTGTGGTCGTCGGCTCCGGGGCGAAGATCCTCGGCCCGGTCTGGATCGGCGACGGGGCCCAGATCGGCGCGAACGCTGTGGTCGTCAAGGACGTCCCTGCGGGTGCCGTCGCCGTGGGCGTCCCGGCCGTCGTGCGCGAGGTGCACCGGACGGCCGAGGCTCGCGGCGCCGTCGACGGCCCGCTCGTGGTGGGCGCTCCCGCCGGGACCACCGCGTGGACCGACCGCGCCGAGGACGCCTCCCTCCTCGTGGACCCGGCGATCTGGATCTGACCGACAGCGACCGCACCACTGCCCGACCGTCGGCGCCGTCTCACCATGCGAGTGGGACGGCGCCGATGCTTGTCCTCCGGCGCCGACCGTGGTTAACCTCGGCACACTGTCCAGGGAGCGATCCCTGATGTCTCGATCAGCGAGACGCTTGCGAACCGGGAGGAGGTAGCGCCATGCACCGTCACTGCGACCTGCTGGCGCTGCCGATGATGCCCGGACGTGGCTGCATGCCACGCGCCGGCGTCTGACGCGCTGATCCCGCTCCACCCACGGAGCCCCTCCAGCCCGTCCGGTCCTTGACCCTCGACGTCGGCGCTCACCCCGCCCCCGTTCGAGCAACGGCCCGCGCCCGCCCGCGCGCCGCCCGGCACCGAGGACCTCCCCATGAGCATCACCCTGCAGACCACCGGCACGCGCCACCCGGCCCACGCGGTCACCCTGCGCGGCGTCGGCAGGACCTTCCCCGCGCGCCGCCGGGGGTGCCCCGCCACGACCGTCCTCGCCGACGTCGACCTGGAGATCGCCCCCGGCGAGATCGTCGCCCTCATCGGTGCCTCCGGCTGCGGCAAGTCCACGCTGCTGCGCCAGGTCGTCGGGCTCGACCGCCCGACGACAGGGTCCGTCGAGCTCGACGGCACCCCCGTCGACGGGATCGACCCGCGTTGCGCGGTCGCGTTCCAGGAGCCGCGACTGCTCCCCTGGCGGACGCTGGCCCAGAACGTCGCCCTCGGCCTTCCCCGCGGGACGGAGCGCACCGCCGGCGCCCGTCGCGTCGCCGAGCTCCTCGAGCTCGTCGGCCTCGGCGCCCACGCCGACCACCGCCCCCGCCAGGTCTCCGGCGGGATGGCCCAGCGCGCCTCCCTCGCCCGGGCCCTGGCCCGCACGCCGGGAGTGCTCCTGCTCGACGAGCCCTTCGGCGCCCTCGACGCCCTGACCCGGCTGAGGATGCAGGACCTGCTGCTCGAGGTGCACGCGGCGGAGCCCACCACCGTGGTCCTCGTGACGCACGACGTCGACGAGGCGCTCTCCCTCGCGGACCGGATCGTCCTGCTCGGGCGGTCCGCCTCCGCCGACCCGTCGGCACCTGCGGGCGTGCTGCGGGAGGTCCGCGTCCCCGGGGCCCGGCCCCGCGACCGGGCGGACTCCGCACTCGCGCGCCTGCGCGCCGAGCTCCTCGAGGGTCTCGGCGTCCCCAGCCACCACCACGACCCGGACCGCGACCACTCGATCTGAGGTCCCCCGCACTGCGCCCGGCACCCGCCGCGGCGTCCCGGAGCCTGCGCGCTCCCCCTCGGGCCACCGTGCCCTCGTCCCAGGAGAAACCGATGAATCACCGCCTCTCACTGCCCGTCACCGTGGTCGGCCTCGCCACCGCCCTGATGCTCGGCGGGTGCGCGGCCGGCGAGGGCTCCTCGACGACCGACCCGGTCCCCGCCTCCGCCGCCAGCAGCGGATGGAGCAGCGACACGCTGAACGTGGACTTCGCGACGTACAACCCGCTGAGCCTGATCATCAAGGACCAGGGCTGGCTCGAGGACACGCTCGGGGACGAGGTCACCGTGACCTGGACCCAGTCGGCCGGCTCCAACAAGGCCAACGAGGCGCTCCGCGCCGCTGCCATCGACGTCGGTTCGACGGCCGGGTCCGCGGCGCTCCTCGCCCGCGCGAACGGCTCGCCGATCAAGACGATCGACATCTACACCCAGCCCGAGTGGTCGGCGATCGTCGTGCCGAAGGACTCCCCTCTCACGTCCGTCGCCGACCTCGCCGGACACTCCGTCGCCGCCACCAAGGGCACCGACCCGTACTTCTTCCTGCTCCAGGCCCTGGAGGCGAACGGCCTCAGCCTCGACGACGTCGAGGTGCAGAACCTCCAGCACGCCGACGGTCGGGTCGCACTGGAGAACGGGGCAGTGGACGCCTGGGCCGGGCTCGACCCGATCATGGCCGACACCGAGGTCAACGCGGGAAGCAGGTTGATCTTCCGGGACGTGGACTTCAACAGCTACGGCTTCCTCAACGCCCGCGAGGAGTTCCTCGCCGAGCACGCCGACCTCGCCCAGCTGGTGGTCGACGCCTACGAGAAGGCCCGTGCCTGGGCCATCGCGAACCCGGAGGAGACCGCCCGGATCCTCGCAGACGTCTCCGGGATCGACCTGGCGATCGCGCAGAAGGTGATCCTCGAGCGCACGACGATCGACCTCGACCCCGTGCCCGGCGAGGCCCAGCGTGCGGTCCTCGCCACCATCGGCCCGATCTTCGTCGAGTCGGGGGACGTCTCCGACCAGGCGCAGATCGACGAGGCCCTCGACTCGCTGTTCGACGGCTCGCT
Source organism: Actinotalea sp. (assembly GCF_041597215.1). Lineage (GTDB taxonomy): Bacteria > Actinomycetota > Actinomycetes > Actinomycetales > Cellulomonadaceae > Actinotalea. The sequence goes on along the minus strand of NZ_JBFHHB010000034.1, from coordinate 9,893 downwards.
CGCCTCGGCGGCCGACCCGTCCCGGATCGCCGACTGACCGCAGACCCGCCCGACCTGCTCGAGACAGGCCGGCCGGACGGCACCCCGTCCGGCCGGCCACCCCGACCGAAGGAACCGAGATGACCGCCCTGAGCAGCACCGGACCTGCCGCCCTGCGGCAGCAGGTCCCGCGGGCCGCCGGCACGATCGGCACCGCCACCCAGGACCCCGACCCGGGCGAGGCGGAGAGCCGCCTCGCCGCCGACCCGACCTCGCCCCTCGGCGGACCGGAGCCGCTGGTCGAGCGCCGCTGGGCGCGCATCGGCGTCACCGCCGCCCTTCCGCTGCTCGTCCTTGCCGCGTGGCACCTGGCCACGAGCGTGACCGGGACCTTCGCCTCGTACCAGCTCCCGTCCCCGACCGCAGTGGTGCAGGCGGGGGTCGAGCTCGCCCAGCGCGGTGAGCTGTGGACCCACCTGCAGATCTCCACCCAGCGGGTGCTGATCGGCTTCGCCCTCGGATCGCTGGCCGGGCTGGTCACCGGCGCGCTCGTCGGGCTCTCCCGGCTCGCCGACCTGGCGACCTCCGGGACCACCGGAGCCCTGCGCGCCGTCCCGTCGCTCGCCTGGGTCCCGCTGCTCATCCTCTGGATGGGCATCAACGAGGACTCCAAGGTGACGCTCATCGCCATCGGGGCCTTCTTCCCCGTCTGGACCACCGTCGCCTCGGCGCTGCGCCATGTCGACCCGCACCTGGTCGAGGCAGGGCGCGCCTTCGGACTGCACGGGCCGCGGCTCCTGGTCCGTGTCCAGCTCCCCGCTGCCACCCCTGCTGTCGTCTCCGGGCTGCGCCTGGCCCTGGCGCAGTCCTGGCTCTTCCTCGTCGCCGCGGAGCTCATCGCCTCCTCGATGGGCCTCGGCTTCCTGCTGACCGACTCCGCCAACAACGGTCGGGTCGACCGCATCCTGCTGGCGATCGTGCTGCTGGCCGTCCTGGGCAAGACGACGGACGCCCTCATCGGCGTCGCCGAGCGGAGGTTCGGAGCCCGATGGTGACCAGCACCCCTCTCTTCGACACCGAGCGCAGTCACCCGCCCGCCGCGGGCGACTGGAACATCGGCCCTCAGCAGGCCGCCGAGCTTCGCGCGGCGGGCGCAGCTGACCCGGTCTCCTTCTGGGAGGCCGCCGCGCGACGGCTGGAATGGGCCGAGCCGTGGCACACCGCCCACAGCTGGGCACCCGCCGTGCCCGACCCCGAGGCCCCGGGGGGCCTCACCGTCCCGCGCGCCGAGTGGTTCGCCGGAGGACGGCTCAACGTCGCGGTCAACTGCGTCGACCGGCACGTCGCCGCCGGTCGGGGGGAGAAGGTCGCCCTGCACGTCGAGGGTGAGCCGGGCGACCGGCGCAGCCTGACCTACGCCGAGCTGCAGCGCGAGGTCAGCCGTGCGGCGAACGCCTTCACCGCGCTCGGCGTCGAGCAGGGCGACCGCGTCGTGCTCTACCTGCCCGTGCTCGCCGAGACGGTCATCGCCACGCTCGCGCTGGCCCGTATCGGCGCGGTGCACTCCCTCGTCTTCGGCGGGTTCTCCGCCGAGGCGCTGCGCTTCCGGCTGGTCGACCTCGGCGCGAAGCTCCTGATCACCTCCGACGGGCAGTACCGGCGGGGTCGGGCCGTGCCGACCAAGGAGGTCGCGGACGAGGCCGCCGCGGGGCTGCCGCACCTGGAGCACGTCGTGGTCGTGCGACGCACCGGCGAGGAGACGGTCACCCCGTGGAGCCCCGGCCGGGACGTCTGGTGGCACGACGTCGTCGGGACGGCTCCCGACGTGCACGAGGCCACGGCCTTCGACGCCGAGACTCCCCTCTTCGTCATCTACACCTCGGGCACCACCGGACGCCCCAAGGGCCTGGTGCACACCAGCGGCGGCTACCTCACACAGGCCGCGTGGACGCACTGGGCGCAGTTCGACGCACGCGAGGACGACGTCCACTGGTGCACGGCCGACCTGGCATGGGTCACGGCCCACACCTACGAGATCTACGGACCGCTCGCCAACGGGCTCACCCAGGTGATCTACGAGGGCACCCCCGACACCCCGCACCCCGGGCGGCACCTGGAGATCATCGAGCGCTACGGCGTGACCGTCTACTACACCGCTCCCACGCTCGTCCGCGCGCTGATGGCCTGGTTCCCGGACGGACTGCCGGACACCTACGACCTGTCGTCGATCCGCCTGCTCGGCTCCGTGGGAGAAGCCATCAACCCCGCGGTGTGGCGCTGGTTCCGCGAGCAGCTGGGTCGAGGGGAGGTGCCCGTGATCGACACCTGGTGGCAGTCGGAGACCGGCGCCGCGATGGTCGCCCCCTTGCCGGGGGCGAGCACGCTCAAGCCCGGCTCGGCGACCCGTGCCCTTCCCGGGATCGACGTCCGGGTGGTCGACGAGTCAGGCGCCGAGGTGCCGGCGGGCGTCGGCGGGCTGCTGGTCGTCGCCGGGACCTGGCCCGCGATGGCCCGGACGGTCTGGGGAGACCCCGAGCGCTACCGCGACTCCTACTTCGCCAGGTTCGCCGCCCAGGGCTGGTTCCTGGCGGGCGACGGCGCGCGGCTCGACGCCGACGGCGACCTGTGGCTGCTCGGACGGGTCGACGACGTCATCAACGTCTCCGGCCACCGGCTGTCCACGGTGGAGATCGAGTCGGCGCTCGTCGCGCTGCCGGAGGTCGCCGAGGCCGGGGTGGCGGGGGTGCGGGACGAACGGACGGGTCAGGCGATCGTCGCGTTCGTCGTGCCCTCCCGAGCACCGGCCGCTGCCGACGACACCGTCGCGTGGGTCGAGCACGGACGCGCGCTCACCTCCGAGCTGCGCCGGCACGTGCGGCAGACCATCGGTCCGATCGCCGCACCGCGCGAGGTGGTCGCCGTCCCGGACCTGCCGAAGACCCGCTCGGGCAAGATCCTGCGGCGGCTGCTCGCCGACCTCGTCGCCGGGGACCCGCTCGGCGACCTCACCTCCCTGCAGGACGAGGCCTCCGTCAGCCGGATCCGCAGCATCCTCACCGCCCGCTCCACGCTCACCGCCCCTCCCGAGGAGAACCGATGACCACGCAGACGAACGACCGCGCCTGGGGCTTCCGCACCCGGGCCCTGCACGCCGGCGGCGCCCCCGACTCCGCGACCGGTGCGCGCGCCGTGCCGATCTACCAGACGACGAGCTTCGTCTTCGACGACACCGCGGACGCCTCCGCGCTGTTCGCCCTGCAGAAGTACGGCTCGATCTACTCGCGCATCGGCAACCCGACGGTCGCCGCCCTGGAGGAGCGCATCGCCTCGCTCGAGGGCGGGATCGGCGCCGTGGCGACGGCATCGGGGATGTCGGCCGAGTTCGTGACCTTCGCGGCGCTCGTCGGGGCCGGGGACCACGTGGTCGCAGCGGCCGCGCTCTACGGCGGCACGCTCACCCAGCTCGACGTGACCCTGCGGCGCTTCGGCGTCTCGACCACCTTCGTCCAGGGCACCGACCCCGCCGACTACGCAGCGGCGATCCGCCCGGAGACGAAGGTCGTGTTCGCCGAGCTGGTCGCGAACCCGTCGGGCGAGGTCACGGACATCGCCGGGCTGGCGGAGGTGGCGCACGCCGCGGGGGTGCCGCTCGTCATCGACGCGACGCTCGCCACGCCCTACCTGTGCCGCCCCTTGGAGCACGGGGCCGACATCGTCCTGCACTCGGTGACCAAGTTCCTCGGCGGTCACGGGACGACGCTCGGCGGGATCGTGGTGGAGAGCGGGCGCTTCGACTGGGGCAACGGGAAGTTCCCCCAGATGACCGAGCCCGTCGAGTCCTACGGCGGGGTGCGCTGGTGGGACAACTTCGGCGAGTACGGCTTCCTCACCAAGCTGCGCTCCGAACAGCTCCGCGACATCGGGCCGACGCTCTCGGCGCAGGCGGCCTTCACCCTGCTCCAGGGCATCGAGACCCTCCCGCAGCGGATGGACGCGCACCTCGCAGGGGCGAGGGCCGTCGCCACGTGGCTCGAGGACGACCCGCGGGTGAGCGAGGTCGCCTGGCCGGGACTCCCCTCGCACCCGCACCACGAGCGCGCCGCACGGTACCTGCCGCTCGGCCCGGGAGCCGTCTTCTCCTTCGGGGTGCGCGGGACGGCGGGGGTGCCGGCGCGCGAGGCGGGTCAGCGCCTCATCGAGTCGGTGCGGCTGGCCAGCCACCTGGCCAACGTGGGCGACGCCAAGACGCTCGTCATCCACCCTGCCTCGACCACCCACCGGCAGCTGACAGCCGAGCAGCTGGCCGCCGCGGGTGTCCGGGAGGACCTGGTCCGGATCAGCGTCGGGCTCGAGGACGTGGAGGACATCCTTTGGGACCTCGACCAGGCCCTCACCGCCGCCGTCGGGCCGGCCGCGACGTTCGTCCCCGCCGGTGCTCAGGTCGCGCAGGTGCAGGCATGAGCGCCGTGCCGGCGGCCGTGACGGCCGAGACCTGCGCACTCCCCTCGACCGATGTCCCGGGGCGCGGGTGGACGGGCCCCGGGGCGACGGAGCGCCACGCGATCCTGCGGCGCACCCGCACCGTTGCCATCGTGGGGGCGTCGGAGAACCCCGCGCGCGCGAGCTTCTTCGTCGCGACGTACCTGCGCAGCTCCTCGCCGTACGAGGTCTGGTTCGTCAACCCACGCGCCACGTCGATCCTCGGGCAGCCGGTGTACCCCTCGCTCGACGCCCTTCCGGGCGTCCCGGACCTCGTGGACGTCTTCCGACGGCACGCGGACCTGCCGCAGGTGCTCGACGAGACGATCGCCGTCGGGGCGAGGACGCTCTGGCTCCAGCTCGGCTCCTGGCACGAGGAGGTGGCACAGCGGGCGGAGCAGGCGGGTCTCGACGTCGTCATGGACCGTTGCCTCAAGATCGAGCACGCCCGGTTCCACGGAGGTCTGCACCTCGCCGGGTTCGACACCGGGGTGATCGACTCGCGTCGACGTCGCTGAGGCCTCGGGTCCCTCGGCGATCGCGAGGTGCCGGGCAGCCCCTGGGCGCGCCCGGCGCCTCGCCGCTCAGCCGATGTCGTCCTGCGGCGGCCACCACAGGGCACGGCTCAGCACCACCCGGGCGCCCGGGTCCTGGGCGGCGCCGTCGTCGCTCAGCGGACACCCCTCGGCGCGCAGCAGGGCGAGCGCGTGCTCGCGGTGGTGAGCGGGTGGTCGGCCCGCCGCGTTCACCACGCGCCACCACGGGACGGCGCCACCGGCGCGCGCGAGCACCGTCCCCACCTGACGGGGCCCGCCGACCCCCCAGCGCTCACGCAGCACCTCGGCGAGCGTGCCGTAGGTGCTGGCCCGCCCCGCGGGGATCTGCTCGACCAGGTCGAGCACGGCCTCCAGGTAGTCCTCGGGGGTGCACCGGTCACGACCGTCGCCCCGCGAGCTCTCAGTCGCGGCGGACCAGGACGAGCGCACGGTCGTCGTTCTCCCCCGCTCGCACCCCGGCGACGACGGCTTCCGCCCCGCCACGCCGCGTCGCCACGATCCGCTCCGCGACGCCCATCAACCGGTCGATCCCGAGGTCGAGATCACGGCCCGGCACCTCGACCATCCCGTCGGTGTACAGCACGACGGTGTCCCCCGGCTCCAGCACTCCCTCGCGCACCGGGAAGGAGCCGCCCGCCACGACACCGAGCACGGGGCCGCCGGCACCGTCGAGCGTCTCGACGAGACCGGAGGCGGCGTGCAGGTGCACGGCCGGCGGGTGGCCGGCGTGCGAGACCCGGAAATGCCCCGTCGGCAGGTCGACGGCGAGGTGCACGGCCGTCGCGAAGCCCTCCGACCAGTCCTGGGCCAGCAGGTAGGTGTTCGCCGCGGGGAGGAACTCCCCGGACGGCATCGCACCGAGCAGGCCGCCGAAGGCACCGGAGAGCAGCAGCGAGCGCACCCCCGCCTCCTGGCCCTTCCCGGTGACGTCGACGAGGACGATCTCCAGCACCTGCCCGGCCGCGCTGTGCCGCGCCACGAGGAAGTCCCCGGAGAACGCCTCACCGAAGGCCGAGCGGATGACCGAGTCCACCTGCCAGCCCGGGGGCAGCGCGGGGATCCGGCCGTGCGCTGCCAGCCGGTCCCGCAGGTCGACGAGCATGAGCTGCGAGGGAGCGCCCTGGAGGCCGAGCCGGTCGCGCGAGGTGACGAACCCCACCCCGACGACGACCCCGACGGCCTGCACGATGAGCTGGCCGGGGGTGAAGGCGACCAACCCCGAGAGCTGGAGGGCGAGGACCTCGGCGAACAGCAGGACCGAGAGCGCAAGGATGGCCGTCCGCCGCAGCACGAACACGCCGAGGAGCACCACGAGGAGCACGGTCGCCGGGGGAACCCACGCCGGGATGGCGGCCATCCCGGCGGCGACGAGCAGCGAGATCGCCGCGAGCGCGGCACTCGGCACGACCTGCCCCGTCATCCGGTGCTGCCACGCGACGAACCCCCGGCCCGCGCGCACGCCGACCAGGCCCCGCAGGCCCCGACGCATCCGCCGGGGCGTACCGGGCCTGGACTGCCAGGTGCGGCTCGGGGCCGGCACCACGCTGACCTGCTCGGGACTCACGTCGCCGAGGCTACCTTCGTCACGCCCCGCGGGCCCCGGTGCGCGCGAATAGATCTTGGCGCCGGGCGTGCCATGAGGCACGATCGCAGCCATGACTCCTCTGCCGCCGGGGTACCGGCTCGTCGACCTGACCGAGCAGGACGCCCTGGAGATGATGACTCTCGACGCCTGGGCCTTCGCCATCCCGACCGACCCGGCGACCAGCGCGGCCGGGCCCCTGCCCGTCCCATGGGAACGAGCGCGCGGCGTGCGGGACTCCGACGGGGCCCTCGTCGCGAGCCACTCGTCCTACCCCTACCGGGAGTTCCCGGTGCCCGGCGCGCGGGTCCCCGTCGCGGGCCTCACCTGGGTGGGCGTCCATCCCGCCTCCCGTCGTCGCGGGCTGCTCCGCTCGATGATCGAGGACCACATGAGCCGCAGCCTCGGTCGCGGCGAGCCGGTCTCCGCGCTGTACGCGGCCGAGCCGGCGATCTACGGCCGGTTCGGCTACGGACTCGCGGCGCACGAGGTCCGGCTGCGCCTGCCTCGCCGGGCCGCCCTGCGCGACGTCGAGGGCTCGGCCGAGCTCACGGTCCGGCTCGAGGTTGCCGACCCGGAGCTGCACGGACCGACCGTGGCGGCGCTGCACGCCGCCGTCGACCGCCCCGGCTGGGCGGACCGCGACGCGCGCCAGCAGGCCGCCTTCTTCCACGACCCCGCCGACGAGCGCAACGGCGGCGAGGCGCTGCGCATCGCGGTGGTCGAGCGCCAGGGCACGCCGCTCGGCTATGCCTTCTTCCGCCGGCACTCCTCCTGGGAGCACGCCGGGCCCCGGGGGACGGTCAAGGTCCGTGAGGTGTGCGTCCAGGAGCCCGCCGCCGCGCGGGCGCTGTGGGGGGTGCTGCTCGACCTCGACCTCATGGCCACGACGGAGGTCATGAGCCTCCCGGTCGACGACCCGCTGCTCGGGCTCCTCGTCGACCAGCGGGCCGCGGAGCCGCGCTGGGTCGACAACCTCTGGGTGCGGGTCCTGGACGTCCGGGCGGCACTGGCCGCGCGCCGCTACTCCGCACCGGTCGACGTCGTCCTGGAGGTGCGCGACGAGCTGCTCGCGGCGAACGAGGGGCGCTGGCACCTGGTCGGCGGGCCCGAGGGTGCTGAGGTCACCAGGACCGACCGCCCTGCCGATCTCGACCTCGACGTGCGCGAGCTCGGCGCCGTCTACCTCGGCGGGACCTCGCTGAGCGGCCTGGCAGCGGCGGGCCTGGTGCGCGAGCACACGGCCGGAGCCGTGCACCGCTCGGCCGTCGCCTTCGGCTGGCCGGTCGCTCCGGTCAGCAGCTGGGTGTGGTGAGCCGGACCGACGTGCGTCAGCGCGTCGCCTCGTAGTCGGCCAGCTGGTCGATGCGGCGCTGGTGCCGCGCATCTCCGCTGAACGGCTCGGCGAGGAACGCGTCGACGAAGGACGTCGACTCCTCGACGCTGTGCTGGCGCCCGCCGACGGAGATGACGTTCGCGTCGTTGTGCTGACGGGCCAGTCGAGCGGTGTCGAGGTTCCAGGCGAGGGCCGCGCGCACCCCTGCGACCTTATTCGCTGCGATCTGCTCGCCGTTCCCCGAACCGCCGATGACGATCCCGAGGCTGCCCGGGTCGGCCACGACGGCCTCGCCCGCCTCCAGGCAGAAGGCCGGGTAGTCGTCCTGGGCGTCGTACTCGTGGGCGCCGTGGTCGACGACGTCGTGACCGGCCGCGCGCAGGTGAGCGACGAGATGGGCCTTGAGCTCGAAACCCGCGTGATCCGCGGCGATGTGGATGCGCATGGGCCTCATCCTGCCGCACGCGGGGACGCCGCCGGGCACGGGACTCGCCTAACCTGCTCGCATGACGAGCACGCGCAGCGGAATCGACCACGAGGCCATCGATCACGAGGTCCGCCCTCAGGACGACCTCTACCTGCACGCCAACGGCCGGTGGCTGGCGACGCACGAGATCCCCGACGACCGGGCGATGGACGGCGGCTTCCGCCGGCTCCACGACGAGGCGGAGGAGCAGGTCAGGGCGATCATCGAGGAGCTGGGCGCAGCCCAGGCCGACGGCTCGGCTCCCGCCGAGCCGCACGCCGCACGTATCGGCGCGCTGTACGCGAGCTTCATGGACACCGAGACCGTCGAGCGGCTGGGCCTGGCCCCGATCGCCGAGGAGCTCGCAGCCGTCGACGCGGCGACGACTCCGGCCGAGCGCGTCGCGGTGCTCGGCGCCCTGCAGCGCACCGGGGGCGCCGGAGGCGTCGAGCTCTACGTCGACAACGACGCGAAGGACCCCGAGACCTACGTCGTGCACCTCGTCCAGGACGGGATCGGCCTGCCGGACGAGGCCTACTACCGCGAGGACCAGTACGCCGCGATCCGCGAGGCGTACCTGGCCCACCTGGGCCGCATGCTCGCGCTCAGCGGGCTCGAGGGCGCAGCCGACGCCGCACGACGCGTCCTGGACCTGGAGACGCGGATCGCCGCAGCGCACTGGGACGTGGTCAAGGACCGTGACGCCGAGCTCACCTACAACCCGATGGGACTCGACGAGCTCGCCCAGGCCGCGCCCGGGTTCGACTGGGCGGCATGGGTCGCTGCGCTCGGTGCACCCGAGGGTGCGCTCGACCGCGTCGTCGTGCGCGAGCCCGATGCCCTCGTCGGCTTCGCAGCCCTCTGGCAGGAGGCCGATCCCGCCGACTGGACCGCGTGGCTGCGGTACCACCTGATCACCGCTCGGGCCCCGTACCTGCACGACGAGGTCGTCCAGGCCAACTTCGACTTCTACGGGCGCACGCTCTCGGGCACGCCCGCCGTGCGCGAGCGCTGGAAGCGCGGCGTCTCGGTCGTCCAGGGCGCCCTCGGCGAGGCCGTCGGCCAGGAGTACGTGGCGCGGCACTTCCCCGCCACCCACAAGGCCCGCATGCTCACCCTCGTCCAGCACCTGCTCGAGGCCTACGGCGAGTCCATCAGCGCCCTGGACTGGATGGGCGCCGACACCCGCGCCAAGGCCCTGGACAAGCTCGCGACGTTCAACCCGAAGATCGGCTACCCCGACCGGTGGAAGTCCTACGAGGGGCTGGAGATCCGCGCGGACGACCTCCTCGGCAACGTGCGGCGCTCGCACGCGTACGAGACGGACCGCGAGCTGCGCAAGATCGGCAGCCCGCTCGACCGTGGGGAGTGGTTCATGACCCCGCAGACGGTCAACGCCTACTACAACCCCGGGATGAACGAGATCGTCTTCCCCGCCGCGATCCTCCAGCCGCCGTTCTTCGACGCCGAGGCGGACGACGCCGTGAACTACGG
>NZ_JBFHHB010000033.1:0-18118 GCF_041597215.1 Actinotalea sp. | reverse complement strand
GCTCGAAGGTCTCGGAGTGGATGAGCACGGCGTCGGTGCCGAGGCGGGCGACCGTCGAGGAGGCGCGGGCGAACAGCAGGTCCCCGGTGAGGATCGCGACGTGGTTGCCCCAGACCTCGTGCGCCGACGGCGCCCCCCTCCGCAGCGGGGCGGAGTCCATGACGTCGTCGTGGTAGAGCGTCGCGAGGTGCGTGAGCTCGACGGCGACGGCGGCCTGGAGGATCTCCGGCCGATCCCCGTCGCCGAGCTCTGCCGCCAGGAGGGTCAGCAAGGGGCGCAGCCGCTTGCCCCCGGCGTTGACCAGGTGCCGAGAGGTGGAGTCCGCGAGCACGTCGGTGTTCGCCACGGCCGTCCGCAAGCGGTCCTCGACGAGCGCGAGCCGCGCCGTCAGGCGATCGGCGAGGGCGTCGTCGGCGAGGGGGAGAGTCACCGGACCAGGATCGCAGCGTCGGACAGGAGCTGCAGGACGGGCGACGGGACGATGCCCAGGAGCAGGGTGCCGATCACCGCGACGCCGATGGCCACGGCGGTCATCCCCTCGGACCGCACGACGGTGGTCCGCTCCCCCGCGGTGCCGGCGGACTCCGTGAAGAACATCAGCACGACGAGCCGGACGTAGAAGAACACCGCTGCGGCCGAGGCGACGACACCGACGACGGCGAGCCAGGCGTGACCGCCGTCGACAGCGGCCGTGAAGACCTCGAACTTCCCGATGAACCCCGCCGTGAGCGGGATGCCGGCGAAGGAGAGCAGGAAGAGGGTGAAGGCGAGCGCGAGCGCCGGGCTGCGCCGACCGAGACCCGTCCACTGCGTCAGCGACGTGGCCTCGGCCATCACGGGACCGCCGGGTCCTTCGTTGACCTCGCGCACCAGGGTCACCACGGCGAACGCGCCGACCGTCGCGAGCCCGTAGGCCAGCAGGTAGAAGATCGTGCCCGAGATCCCCGTGCTCGTCATCGAGGTGACCCCGACGAGCAGGAAGCCGGCGTGCGCGATCGAGGAGTAGGCGAGCATGCGCTTGACGTCGGTCTGCACGATCGCGACGACCGTTCCGACCGCCATGGTGAGGACCGCGACGCCCCACAGTGCGGGCAGGATGTCCCACTGCAGCGGCGGCACGAGGACGTAGACCAGGCGCACGAGGACGCCGAAGGACGCGATCTTCGTGCAGGCGGCCATGAAGCCCGTGATCGGGGTCGGCGCGCCCTGGTAGACGTCGGGGGTCCAGGCGTGGAACGGCACGGCACCGACCTTGAACAGCAGGCCGACGATCACGAGCATCAGGCCGGCGAGAAGCATCGGGTCGAGCCCGGAGACCGTCCCGATCGCCTCGGCGATCTCCGAGAGCCGCAGCGACCCGGAGAACCCGTACAGCAGCGCGATCCCGAAGAGCAGGAAGGCGGAGGCGAACGCCCCGAGCAGGAAGTACTTGAGCGAGGCCTCCTGGGACAGCAGCCGGCGTCGGCGGGCCAGCCCGGAGAGCAGGTACAGCGGGAGGGAGAGGACCTCGAGCGCGACGAAGAGCGTCAGCAGGTCACCGGCGGCCGGGAAGATCATCATGCCGCCGAGCGCGAGCAGCGTCAGCGGGAAGACCTCGGTCTGCACGAGGCCACGACGCGTGGCCATCGCCTCGTACTCCGAGCCGGGTACCGCGGCACCCGAGGGGGTGAACGCGTCCTCCCCCGTCTCGGACCGGTCGGCGATGACGAGCAGGGCGAGGAAGCCCAGCACCGCCAGCACACCCTGGAGCAGGACCGACGGGGCGTCCATCACCATGGCTCCGCCCAGGACGACGGTCCCGCCGGAGGCGTCCACCTCGGTCCAGACGAGCGCGAGGAGGACCACAGCGCCGGCGGTCGCCGCGAGCGCGAGGGAGAGCTGGACGACGCGTCGGACGCGGGCCGGGACGAACGCCTCGACCAGCACCCCGACGACTCCCGCTCCGAGCACGAGCGCGACCGGCGCGAGGTAGGACCACGCGATCTCGGGAGACACGAAGCTCACTTGTCGCTCCCGTCGTTCGTCAGGGTGAGGGTGGGCATCACATCGGCGACGCCGACCTGGGTCAGCGTCACGGAGGCCGGGTCACGGACGAGGTCCAGTGCCGGGGCCGGGTAGAAGCCGAGCACGAGCATCAGGGCGATGAGCGGCCCCACCACCCAGCGCTCGCGGGTGGAGAGGTCCGGCAGCTCCGTGAGCCCCTCGCGGGTCGGGCCGGTGAACACCCGCTGATAGGTCAGCAGCACGTACAGGGCGGCCAGGATGACGCCGGTCGCCGCGACGATCGCAGCGGCGCGGTTCGAGCCGAAGGTGCCGACCAGCACGAGGAACTCGCTGACGAAGGTCGACAGGCCCGGAAGGGACAGCGCCGACAGCCCGGCGACCAGGAAGGTCCCGGCCAGGACGGGGACGACCTTCTGCAGCCCGCCGTGGTCGGCGATGCGCGCCGACCCCGAGCGGGCGATGAGGAAGCCGGCGACGAGGAACAGCGCGCCCGTCGAGAGCCCGTGGTTGACCATGTACAGCGAGGCGCCCTGGACGCTCACCGAGGTGAACGCGAAGATCCCCAGCACGATGAAGCCGAAGTGGCTGACCGAGGTGTACGCGATGAGCCGGAGCAGGTCCTGCTGGCCGATCGCGAGCAGTGCGCCGTAGAGGATCGAGATGACGGCGAGCACGATGATCACCGGCGCCGCCCACCGGGAGGCGGCGGGGAACAGCGGCAGGCAGAGCGTGAGCATCCCGAAGGTGCCGACCTTGTCGAGCACGCCGACCAGCAGCACCGAGGTGCCGACCGGGGCCTGCTCGGCCGTGTCGGGCAACCACGTGTGGACGGGCCACATCGGCGCCTTGATCGCGAAGGCGAGGAAGAAGGCGAGGAAGAGCAGCCGCTCGGTGGTCACCGGAAGGTCGAGGCCCACGAGGTTCGCGGTGAGGAAGCCCTCCTCGCCGCGCGGGCCCTGCAGGTACAGCGCGATGACGCCGACGAGCATGACCAGGCCACCGGCGAGGGAGAAGAGCAGGAACTTCACCGCGGCGTAGCGGCGCTGGAGCCCGCCGAACATGCCGATCATGAAGTAGACCGGCACGAGCATGGCCTCGAAGAGCACGTAGAAGAAGAACACGTCGCGTGCGGCGAACACCGCGACCATGAACGCCTCGAGCACCAGGACGAGGGCGACGTAGGTACGGATCCGCGAGCCGCCCTCGTCGATCGTCGGCAGGCCCTCGTCCTCGCCCGGCTCGGCCGGCACCACGTCGGGCTGCTCGCGCCACGCGGCCAGCAGGACGAGCGGGGTGAGCACGACCGAGAGCAGGACGAGCGCGAGGCCCACCCCGTCGACCCCGACGGCGTAGCTCGCGCCGATCGCCGGGATCCAGGCGTGCGTCTCGACCAGCTGGTGCTCGCCGGCGAGGCTCGTGTCGAAGGAGAGTGCCGCGAGCACCGCCAGCGCGAGCACCAGCAGGGAGACCCCGACCGCGACGTGTCGGGCGAGGCGGCGGGCGGCTCCGGGCAGCGCCCAGACCACCGCGGCACCCAGCAGCGGGACCACGATGAGCGTGGTCAGCCAGGGGAACTGTTCGGGCATGGTCACTTCCCTCAGATCCGGAACGCGAGGACGATCGCGACGAGCACGACGATGCCCGCGAGCATGGTGGCCGCGTAGGAGCGGACGAAACCGTTCTGGGTACGACGGACGATCTCACCGGTCGAGGCGACCAGGTGGGCCAGTCCGCTGAAGAACCCGTCGACGACCTGCCGGTCACCGAAGACGAGCGAGCGCGTGAGCACCTGGCCCGGCAGCACCAGCACGGCGTCGTTGACGTCGTCCTGGTAGAGGTCCCGGCGTGCGGCGCGGGTGATCGGTGAGCCGTGCGGGGGCACGACGGCGACCGGCGCCGCCCCGTACTGCCGCCAGGCCAGCAACGCACCAGCGGCGACGAGCAGCAGCGTGGCGATCGTGATCACCGGCACCGGCAGGACCGGCTCGGCGTGCTCGACGTGCCCGGTCACCGGCTCGAGCCAGGTGGTGAAGGCCCCGCCGATCGCGAGGACCCCGCCGAGTCCGGCGGAGCCGACGGCGAGGATGATCATCGGCCACAGCATCAGCGCCGGGGACTCGTGCGGGTGGCGGACGGGCGCGTCCGGGTCCTCCGCCCCGCCACCGTGGCCGTCGCTCCAGCGAGCCGTCCCGTGGAAGGTCATGAAGAACAGTCGCGACATGTAGAACGCGGTGATCCCCGCGCCGATCATGGCCACCAGGCCGAAGACCCATGGCTGCCAGCCCTGGCCGTCAGCAGTGGCGAACGCCGCCTCGATGATCTTGTCCTTGCTCCAGAACCCGGAGAAGGGCGGGACGCCGAGGATCGCGAGCCAGCCGAGACCGAAGGTGATCCAGGTGACCTTCATCAGCCGCGAGATGCCACCGAAGCGACGCATGTCGACGCTGTCGCCCATCCCGTGCATGACCGAGCCTGCGCCGAGGAACATGCCGGCCTTGAAGAAGCCGTGCGTGAGCAGGTGGAAGATCGCGAAGGCGTAGCCGATCGGGCCGAGGCCCGCGCCGAGCATCATGTAGCCGATCTGGGACATCGTCGAGGCGGCGAGCGCCTTCTTGATGTCGTCCTTCGCGCTACCGACGATCGCACCGAAGAGCAGGGTGATCGCACCGACGATCGCGACGACGAGCAGGGCGTTCGGCGCATGGGCGTACACCGGTCCGGAGCGGACCACGAGGTAGACACCCGCGGTGACCATGGTCGCCGCGTGGATGAGCGCCGAGACGGGGGTCGGGCCCGCCATCGCGTCGCCGAGCCAGGACTGCAGCGGGAACTGCGCCGACTTGCCGGTCGCGCCGAGCAGCAGGAGCAGGCCGACGGCGGTCAGCGCCCCCGCGCTCGCCTCCGGCGCCTGGGCGAAGACGGTCGTGAAGTCCGTCGCCCCGAAGGTGGCGAACATCAGGGCGATCGCGATGAGCAGGCCGAGGTCGCCCACGCGGTTGGCGATGAACGCCTTCTTGGCCGCGACGGCGTTGGGCAGCTCGTGGTTCCAGAAGCCGATGAGCAGGTACGAGGCGAGACCCACGCCCTCCCAGCCGACGAAGAGCAGCACGTAGCTGTCCGCCAGGACCAGGAGGAGCATCGCCGCGACGAAGAGGTTGAGGTACGCGAAGAAGCGCCTGCGCGCCACGTCGTGCTCCATGTAGGCCACGGAGTAGACGTGGATGAGCGTGCCGACGAAGGTCACCAGCAGCACGAAGCTCAGCGAGAGCGGGTCGATGCGCAGGCCGGCGTCGAGCGAGAACGCGCCAGCGGTGATCCACGAGAACAGGTGCAGGTCCACGACGCGCTCGGCGGCCGTGCCACCCAGCATCGCGAGCCACAGAACGAGGGCGACGACGAAGGCCGAGCCGGAGGCCGCCACACCGAGCCAGTGGCCCCAGCGGTCGGCACGGCGACCGGCGAGCAGCAGCACGGCGGCGCCGAGCAGCGGAAGCGCCACGAGCAGCCAGCCGGCGCTGAACGCTCCGGAGGCTGCCGTCGCGGCGACCGCCACGGGCTCCTCGGCGGTCGGGAGCAGGTCGAGCAGGTTCACTTGGCGCCCCTCAGCTCTTCAAGAGGTTGACGTCGTCGACCGAGGCCGAGCGGCGGGTGCGGAAGATCGTCACGATGATCGCGAGCCCCACGACGACCTCCGCGGCGGCCACGACCATCACGAAGAAGGCCATCACCTGACCGTCGAGGTTGCCGTGCACCCGCGAGAAGGTGACGAACGCGAGGTTCGTGGCGTTGAGCATGAGCTCGATGCCGAGGAACACGATGATCGCGTTCCTGCGCAGCAGTGCCGTGGTGGCCCCGATCGAGAACAGGATGGCCGCCAGGACCAGGTAGTGCGTGAGGCTCATGCCTGCTCCTCCTCGTCGCTGGACGCCGTGATCTCCGCCTGGTCGGCGGTTGCGGTCGGTGCGCTCACGTCACCGACCGGACGTTCCTGGCCGCGGATCCGCAGCACGCGCGGGACCGAGGCCTCGAGCGGGAGCCCGTCGGGCCCGAGCGCTGCGACGTCGAGCGCGTTGGACGTCGCGTACACGCCGGGCGCAGGGAGCGGCGTGAGGATCTCGCCCTGCTCGAGGCGCGCGACGCGCGCATCGGCGCGCTCACGCTGGCCGACGAGCGGGGTGAGCCGCGGACGGTGGGTCATCACGATCGCGCCGACGGCCGCTGTGACCAGGAGCGTCCCGACGACCTCCATCGCGAAGAGGTAGTCGCCGAAGATGACCTGCGCGATGCGGCCGGGGTTGCCGCCCTCGTTCGCCGACTCCAGGCCCGTCGGCTGGAGCCCGGCGGCGTTGAGCACGACACCGACCAGGACGACGGCGAGCCCCGTGCCGAGGAGCAGGCCGATCCAGCGCTGGCCGGTGATCGTCTCGACGAAGGAGTCGGACGAGTCCACCCCGACGAGCATGAGCACGAAGAGGAAGAGCATCATCACGGCGCCGGTGTACACGATCACCTGCACGACCCCGAGGAAGGGGGCGTCCTGGGCGATGTAGAGGATCGCCAGGGAGATCATCACCAGGACGACGCTCATCGCCGCATGCACCGTCTTGCGGGCGAACAGGAGCCCGAGCGCGGAGACGACCATCACCGGCGCGAGCACCCAGAAGAGCACGGCCTCGCCCGTCGGGGTCTGGCCGGTGCTGCCGAGGCTCGCCGCGACCGGTCCGGCCAGCGCTGCCATCGTCGCGCTCATCGTCCGGCCGCCGTGCTCGCGGCGGGGAGCGAGGGGTCCTCGGGACGCCACCGGGCGACCCAGTCGACCTGCTCGGGGACCGGACCGGTCACCTCGCCGCGGTAGTAGTCGGTGTCCTCGGTGCCCGGCACCATCGGGTGCGGAGCGGCGAGCATCCCCTCGGCGAGCGGGGCCAGCAGGTCCTGCTTCTCGTAGATCATCCCGGCACGGGTCGGGCCCGCGAGCTCGAAGTCGTTCGTCATCGTCAGCGCTCGCGTCGGGCAGGCCTCGATGCACAGCCCGCAGAAGATGCAGCGCAGGTAGTTGATCTGGTAGACGCGGCCGTAGCGCTCCCCCGGTGAGAACTGCTCGTCCGGCGAGTTGTCCGCACCCTCGACGAGGATCGCGTCGGCCGGGCAGGCCCAGGCGCACAGCTCGCAGCCGATGCACTTCTCCAGGCCGTCGGGGTAGCGGTTGAGCTGGTGACGCCCGTGGAACCGCGGCTTGGGCGGCACCTTCTCGAAGGGGTACTGCTCGGTGACCGTCGGCTTGAACATCGACGACAGGGTCACACCGAAGCCGGCCACCGGGGCGAGGAGCTCCCCGAGACCCTTCTTCGCCGGGCGCAGGGGCTCGTAGGGCTCCGGGGCTGCCGGGCTGCCGACCTCCCCCGCGCCCTGGGAGCGGATGATCTCGTCAGCCACGGGGCTTCTCCTCCTCGCCGGTGGAACCGGCCTCGAGAACGGCGGTGGGGGCCTCGACCGAGGCCTGTCCTTCCCGCGCCGCAGCACCGCGGCGCGGCGAGGCGGGCAGGGTCTGGCCGGGCAGCGGAGGCACGGGGTAGCCCCCGGCGAAGGCGTCGAAGGGTGGTGGCCCGCTCTCCGGCTCCGGCTTCTTCTCCGGGATGAGGAAGGAGACGACGACACCGACCAGGGCGATCCCGCCGAGGGTGAAGAGCATCGTGTTCAGGTCGACGTCCGTGAAGCGACGCACCCCCTGGACACCGGCGACGGCGACGATCCACACGAGCGCAGAGGGGATGAGGATCTTCCAGCCGAACCTCATGAACTGGTCGTAGCGCAGGCGCAGCAGGGTTCCACGCACCCAGACGAACAGGAACATGAAGAACCAGACCTTGGCCAGGAACCACAGCAGCGGCCACCAGCCGGTGTTGAGCACTCCGTCGCCGATCATCGACAGCGGCCACGGGGCGCGCCAGCCGCCGAAGAACAGCGTCGTCGCCACGGCCGAGACGTTGAGCATGTTGATGTACTCGGCGAGGAAGAACCAGGCGAACTTCATCGAGGAGTACTCGGTCATGTACCCGCCGACGAGCTCGCCCTCGGCCTCGGGGAGGTCGAACGGCAGCCGGTTCACCTCGCCGAACATCGAGATCACGTAGATCACGAAGGCGGGGAACAGCGGGAGGAACCACCAGATCGTCGTCTGGGCCTCGACGATCTGCGAGGTCGACATCGAGCCGGACAGCACGAAGACGCTCACCAGGCTCATGCCCATGGCGAGCTCGTAGGAGATCACCTGCGCCGTCGAACGCACCGAGCCGAGCAGCGGGTACGTCGAGCCGGAGGCCCAGCCGCCCAGGACGATGCCGTAGACGCCGATCGAGGCCGCGGCGAGGATGTAGAGCACGGAGACTGGGAAGTCGGTCAGCTGGAGCGGGGTGACCACCCCGAAGATCGACACCTCCGGACCCATCGGGATGACGGCGAACACCAGGAGCGAGGCGAAGACCGAGATCATCGGCGCCACGATGTAGATGACCTTGTCCGCCGCCTTGACGGTGATGTCCTCCTTGAGGAGGAGCTTCATCGCGTCGGCGAGGGACTGCAGCAGGCCGAAGGGACCGTGCACGTTGGGGCCGGGGCGGATCTGCATCCTCGCCACGACCTTGCGCTCGAACCAGATCGCGAGGAGGACGCTGACCAGCAGGAAGACGATGATGCCGACCGCCTTGAGCAGGACGATCCAGCCGTTCTCGTTGCTGAAGTCCGCTCCGACCGGGGCGACGGCCAGCAGGCCGGAGGCGATGGTGCTCACTTCGTCCCTCCTTCGACGGTCACGGTGACCACGGACCCGGCGTCGGCCCGGAGGCTCGAGCGCACGTGCGAACCGGGCGAGCGGGTGGGCAGCCACACGACCCCGTCGGGCATCGCGGTGACGACGGCGGGGAGGACGACCGACCCGTGCCGCGTGGCGACGGTGATCTCCTGCCCGGTCACGACGCCGAGGCGGGTGGCCATCTCCGCGCTGATCCGGGCGACGGGGCGCTGGGCGGTGCCGGCGAGGAACCGCTCGCCGTCCTGCCCGCGGCCGTCGTCGAGCAGCAGGTGCCAGGTCGCCAGGACGGCCTGTCCCTCGTGCAGGGCCGGCGGCTCCGGGTAGGCGATCTGCGGGGCAGGCGGGCGAGGGCCGTCCCACGCCCCGACCTGGGTGAGCTCGGTGTGCACGTCGGCGAGCGTCCGCAGGCCGATCGGGGCGCCGAGCGCCCCGGCAAGGGCGTCCAGCACGCGGTGGTCGGGCATCGCGGTCGAGGTCAGTGCCTGCGGGAAGGGACGCGGACGGCCCTCCCAGCCCAGGTACGTCCCGGGACGCTCGACGGGCGGGGCGACGGGGAGCACGACGTCCGCCAGCTCGGTGACGGCCGAGGAACGGACCTCGAGCGAGAGGACGAAGGGCACGGCCCGCAGCGCGTCCAGCGCGAGGGCCGGGTCGACGAGGTCCGCCGGGTCCATCCCACCGACGACGAGTGCGCCGAGGTGACCCTGCGCGGCCGCGGTGAGGATCCCGGTGAGGTCGCGGCCCTCGGTCGCGGGAAGGCGCTGCACGCCCCAGGCCGCGGCCATGTCGACCCGCGCGGCGGCGTCGATGACCAGCCGCCCGCCCGGGAGGAGGCCAGGGAGGGTCCCCGCCTCGACGCCTGCACGCTCACCGATCCGTCGGGGCACCCAGGCGAGCCGGGCACCCAGACGCTCCGCGAGACGCAGCACGGCGGACAGGCCGCCGGGGACCGTGGCCATGCGCTCGCCGACCAGGACGATCCCGCCGCGCAGCGCGGCGGCCGCCGACCCGAGCTCGCCCTCCGCGCCGTCCACGACGGCGTCGAGGACCTCCGGCTCGGTGCCGGGCGCCGCGGACAGCAGAGTCGCCCGGAGGCGGGCGAGACCGCGCGAGGCGAACGGGGCGACGGAGAAGACGCGGGAGCGCCCGGCCAGCACGCCCTTGCGCAGGCGGAGGAAGGCGATCCCGCCCTCGTCCTCCGGCTCGTAGCCGACGAGGAGGACGGCGGGGCCGGCCTCCAGGTCGGCGAAGGTCACGTCGAGCGGGCGGCCGGCGACCCGGTGGGCGAGGAACGCGTCCTCCTCCGGGGCGTGCGGGCGCGCGCGGTGGTCGATGTCGTTCGTGCCCAGGGCGACCCGCGCGAACTTGCTGTACGCGTAGGCGTCTTCGAGCGTCAGTCGTCCGCCGGGAAGAACCCCGACCCCCGACTCCTTCGCCGCGGCCAGCCCCTCTGCTGCCCGGGTCAACGCCTCGGACCAGCTCGCCGGACGCAGCTCGCCGTCGACGTCGCGGACCATCGGACCGGTCAGCCGGTCCCCTGCGCTCTGCCAGGTGAAGGCGAAGCGGTCCTTGTCGCTGATCCACTCCTCGTTGACCGCCGGGTCCTCACCGGCGAGACGGCGGAGCACGACGCCACGGCGGTGGTCCACCCGGATCGCCGCGCCGTTGCTGTCGTGCTCGGCGATCCCCGGGGTCGAGACCAGGTCGAAGGGCCGGGAACGGAAGCGGTAGGCCGCACCGGTCAGCGCACCGACCGGGCAGATCTGCACCGTGTTCCCGGAGAAGTACGAGGAGAACGGTCGGCCAGAGGTGTCCGTCGTGGCCTCCCCGACCGGGCCGAGCGGGCCGCTCGACGTCGGCGCCTCGCGACCGTCCGGCTGGCTCCCGTGGAAGACCTCGACCGCGCCCGAGCCCTCGAAGCCCAGGACGGCCGGGTCGAAGGTGCCGATCTGCTGCCGCGCACCGCGCTGCTGCAGGTCGATGAACGGGTCACCGGCGATCTCGTCGGAGAAGCGCGTGCAGCGCTGGCACAGGATGCAGCGCTCCCGGTCCAGCAGGATCTCGGTGGAGATCCGCAGGGGCTTGGGGAAGGTCCGCTTCACGTCGTGGAAGCGGCTCGTGCCGCGGCCGTTGCTCATCGCCTGGTTCTGCAGGGGGCACTCGCCACCCTTGTCGCAGGTCGGGCAGTCCAGCGGGTGGTTGATGAGCAGGAGCTCCATCACCCCGTGCTGGGCCTTGTCGGCCACGGCGGAGGTGCGCTGGGTCCGCACGACCATTCCCGGCGTCGCCTCGAGCGTGCAGGAGGCCTGCGGCTTGGGCATCGGGCGGACGTTGCCCTCCCGGTCCGGGACGGCCACCTCCACCAGGCACTGCCGGCAGGCCCCGGCGGGGGCGAGCAGCGGGTGGTCGCAGAACCGCGGGATCTGGATGCCGATCTGCTCGGCCGCCCGGATCACCAGGGTGCCCTTGGGCACGCTCACCTCGACGTCGTCGAGGACGAAGGTGACCTGCGGCACCGTCTCCGGCTGCGCCGCCTGCGGCGTCGTCGTGGTCATGCTCCCACCGTTCTGGCAGCGGCCCCGGACAGGGCCGGGCCGGTGCGTGGCGTGTACTCGAACAGGGCGGACGCCGCCGGGTCGAACGGGCAGGCGTGACCGGTGATGTGGGCCTCGAACTCCTCGCGGAACTGGGCGATGCCCGAGGTCACCGTCGAGGTCGCGCCGTCGCCGAGCGCGCAGAACGCCCGGCCCAGGATGTTGTCGCAGACGTCGAGCAGCGTGTCGAGGTCCTCCTCCGTGCCCCGCCCGGCCTCGATGCGCTGGAGCATCTGGGTCAGCCAGAAGGTGCCCTCGCGGCACGGCGTGCACTTGCCGCAGGACTCGTGCTTGTAGAACTCGGCCCAGCGGGTGATCGCCCGGACCACGCAGGTGCTGTCGTCGAAGATCTGCAGGGCGCGAGTGCCGAGCATCGAACCCGCGGCGGCGACCGACTCGTAGTCGAGCGGGACGTCGAGGTGCTCGGCGGTGAACAGCGGGGTGGAGGAGCCCCCAGGGGTCCAGAACTTCAGCTCGTGCCCCTCGCGCACCCCACCGGCGAGCTCGAGGAGCTCGCGCAGGGTGATCCCGAGAGGTGCCTCGTACTGGCCGGGGCGCTGCACGTGACCGGAGAGCGAGAAGAGCCCGAACCCGGCGGAGCGCTCGGTGCCCATCGCGGTGAACCACTCGGCACCGTTCGCGACGATCGAGGGGACCGAGGCGATCGACTCGACGTTGTTGACGACCGTCGGGCGGGCGTACAGGCCGGCGACCGCCGGGAACGGCGGCTTGAGCCGGGGCTGGCCGCGACGACCCTCGAGCGAGTCGAGCAGCGCGGTCTCCTCACCGCAGATGTACGCACCGGCACCCGCGTGGACCGTGACCTCGAGGTCGTAGCCCGTGCCGAGGATGTCCGTGCCGAGGTACCCGGCGGCGTAGGCCTCCTCGACCGCTCGCAGCAGTCGGCGGTAGACGTGCAGGACCTCGCCGCGCACGTAGATGAACGCGTGGTGGCAACCGATCGCGAAGGAGGTGATCGCCACGCCCTCGATGAGCTGCTGGGGGCTGGCCATCATGAGCGGGATGTCCTTGCAGGTGCCCGGCTCGGACTCGTCGGCGTTGACCACGAGGTACCGCGGTCCGCCGTCGGGGGCGGGGAGGAAGCTCCACTTCAGGCCGGTGGGGAAGCCCGCTCCGCCGCGACCGCGCAGCCCGGAGCCCTTGACCATCGAGACGAGGTCGGCCGGCTCCATGGCCAGTGCGGTGCGCAGGGAGGCCCAGCCTCCGTTGGCCTCGTAGGTGGCAAGGGTCCATGACCGCTCGGCGTCCCAGGTGTCCGAGAGGATCGGCGTCAGCATCGCCGTCTGCTCCGTGGCCATCACGCCTCCTTGTCGGGCGCCGGTGCGGCAGAGGCGCCACCCGGAGCGGTCCAGCCACGCTCGCGCGCGATCCGGCGGCCGGCGAGGGTGGCGGGACCCGCACCCACGCCCTCGTCCGCGCGCCCGTCGGGGAAGCCTGCGAGCACGCGGGACATCGCCTTGAAGTCGACGACCTCTGCCGCGCCTCGCGTCGGGGCGACCTGCTCGCCTGCGCGCAGCGCGTCGACCACTGCCGTCGCGCTCTGCGGGGTCTGGTTGTCGAAGAACTCCCAGTTGACCATCATCACCGGCGCGTAGTCGCACGCGGCGTTGCACTCGACGCGCTCGAGGGTGATCGAGCCGTCCGCCGTGGTCTCGTCGTGACCGATGCCGAGGTGGCTCGAGAGCTCGGCGAAGATCTCGTCGCCGCCCATGATCGCGCAGAGCGTGTTCGTGCAGACCCCGACCGTGTAGTCGCCGTTGGGGTGCCGCTTGTACTGCGTGTAGAACGTCGCGACCGCCGACACCTCCGCCGTGCTCAGGCCGAGCATCCGGGCGCAGAACCCGATGCCGTCCGGCGTGATGTAGCCGTCCTCCGACTGCACCAGGTGCAGCAGCGGGAGCAGCGCCGACCGCGGCTCGGGGTAGCGGGACATCGCCTGGGCGGCGTCCACCTCCAGCCGCGCGAGCTTCGCGCCCTCGTAGGGCTCGTGGGACGCCATCAGCGGTCCACCCCTCCCAGCACCGGGTCGAGGGCCGCGACCGCGACGACGACGTCGGCCAGCTGACCGCCCTCGCACATCAGGGACACGGCCTGCAGGTTGTTGAACGACGGGTCACGGAAGTGCGCGCGGTAGGGCTTGGTCCCGCCGTCCGAGACGAGGTGGACGCCGAGCTCGCCGCGCGGCGCCTCGACCGTCTGCCACACCTGGCCGACCGGGACCCGGAAGCCCTCGGTGACCAGCTTGAAGTGGTGGATGAGCGACTCCATCGAGGTGTCCATGATCTGCCGGATGTGCGCGAGCGAGTTGCCCATGCCGTCCGAACCGATGGCCAGCTGCGCGGGCCAGGCGATCTTCTTGTCCGCGACCATGACGGGCTGACCCGCCGTCGCCTGCAGGCGGTCGAGGGTCTGCTCGACGATCCGCATCGACTGGTAGCACTCCTCGATCCGCAGGATCACCCGCGAGAACGCGTCGGAATCCGTCGAGGTCGGCACGTCGAAGTCGTAGGTCTCGTACCCGCAGTACGGATCCGTCTTGCGGACGTCGTAGGGCAGTCCCGCCGAGCGCAGCACCGGTCCGGTGATGCCCAGGGCCATGGCTCCGGAGAGGCTCAGGTGGCCGACCCCGACGAGCCGTCCCTTGAAGATCGGGTTGGCCAGCATGAGGTCGCCGAGCTGGGCGAGGTAGTCCTTGATCGTCACGAGCGCGTCGCGGATCGTGTCGAGCGCGCCGGGGGGGATGTCCTGGGCGACACCCCCGGGGCGGACGTACGCGTGGTTCATCCGCAGGCCGGTGATGAGCTCGAAGACCCGCAGGATCTCCTCACGGGCGGTGAACCCGAGAGTCATGATCGTCGTCGCGCCGAGCTCGTTCCCGCCGGTGCCGAGGCAGACGAGGTGGGAGGAGACCCGGTTGAGCTCCATCATCAGCACCCGGATGATCGACGCCCGCTCGGGAACGTCGTCCGTGATGCCCAGGAGCTTCTCGACCCCGAGGCAGTACGCCGTCTCCTGGAAGAGCGGGGCGAGGTAGTCCATCCGGGTGCAGAACGTGGTGCCCTGGGTCCAGGACCGGTACTCCATGTTCTTCTCGATACCGGTGTGCAGGTAGCCGACGCCGCAGCGGGCCTCGGTGACCGTCTCTCCGTCGATCTCGAGCATGAGGCGCAGCACGCCGTGCGTGGACGGGTGCTGCGGGCCCATGTTGACGACGATGCGCTCCTCGCCGAGGCGAGCAGCCTCCTCGGCGATGTCGGACCAGTCTCCGCCGTTCGCCTCGAGGACGGTCACGTCCTCGTCGTCGACGATCGCGGCCCCGGCGTGGGGGGTGCGGGAGTCAGCCATCAGTTGTACGACCTCCGCTCACTGGGCGGCGGGACGCTCGCCCCCTTGTACTCGACCGGGACCCCGCCGAGGGGGTAGTCCTTGCGCTGCGGGTGCCCGACCCAGTCGTCCGGCATCTCGATGCGGGCGAGGCCGGGGTGGCCGTCGAAGACGATCCCGAAGAAGTCCCAGGTCTCGCGCTCGTGCCAGTCGTGGCCCGGGTAGACCGGGACGCTCGACGGGATGTGCGGATCGGCGTCGGGGACGGCGACCTCCAGGCGCAGCCGGCGCCCGTGCGTGACCGAGGTCAGGTGGTACACGGCATGCAGCTCGCGGCCCGTCTCGTGCGGGAAGTGGACCCCGGAGACGCCGAGGCCCAGCTCGAAGCGCAGGTCCTGCTCGTCCCGCAGCGCCCGGCAGACCGTCAGCAGGTGGGCGGCCCGGACGAAGATGGTCAGCTCGCCGCGGTCCACGACGATCTTCTCGACCGCCTCGGCGTAGGGCGTCTCCCCCTCGTCCAGCACCTCGGCGAGCAGGTCGACGACCTCGTCGAACCAGCCCCCGTAGGGCCGCTCGGCCGCGCCGGGCATCGCGACCGTGCGCACGAGCCCGCCGAATCCGGAGGTGTCGCCCGTGCCCGAGACGCCGAACAGCCCGGTGCGCACGTCGACGACCTCCGGGCCGGTGCCGGGGTCCGCGCTCGGGACCGGGAGGTTCTGCTCCTCGCTCACGCCAGCAGTCCCTTCATCTGGGAGGTCGGGGTGGCCGCGAGAGCAGCGGCCTCGGCGGCGCGGGCCGCCTCCTCACGGTTCGCACCGAGCGGCTCGGCCTGGATCTGCGCGTGCAGCTCGAGGATCGCGTTGATGAGCATCTCGGGTCGGGGCGGGCAGCCCGGCAGGTAGATGTCGACCGGGACGATGTGGTCGACGCCCTGGACGATCGCGTAGTTGTTGAACATGCCGCCGCTCGAGGCGCACACGCCCATCGAGAGCACCCACTTGGGCTCGGCCATCTGGTCGTAGACCTGCCGGACGATCGGGGCCATCTTCTGGCTCACCCGACCGGCGACGATCATCAGGTCGGCCTGGCGCGGGGAGGCACGGAAGACCTCCATGCCGAAGCGCGAGAGGTCGAAGCGCGGGGTGCCCGCCGCCATCATCTCGATCGCGCAGCAGGCGAGCCCGAAGGTCACCGGCCACAGGGACGCCTTGCGGAAGTACCCGGCGAGGTCCTCGATGCTGGCGAGCATGAAGGCCGGAGCCTCTTCCTCGATTCCCATCTGATCCTCCTTCCTGGATGCGTTAGCGGTCGCGGCGGGCCCGCAGCTGCGGAGCCGTCTGTGCTGTCAGTCCCACTCGAGCCCGCCGCGTCGCCACTCGTAGACGAACGGCACGGTGATCAGAGCGAGGAAGGTGAGGATCGCGGCGACCCCGAACATCGCCAGCTCGGTGAAGGCCACCGCCCACGGGTACATGAAGACGACCTCGATGTCGAAGACGATGAACGTCATCGCGACGAGGAAGTACTTGATCGGGAAGCGTCCGCCACCCACCGCGCGGGGGGTCGGGTCGATCCCGCACTCGTAGGCCTCGAGCTTGGCGCGGTTGTAGCGCTTGGGCCCGATGATGGCGCTCGCGCCGACACCGCCGAGGGCGAGCACGGCTCCGACGGCCATGAGCACCAGGATCGGCACGTAGGGGTTCATCGGATCCTCCTGGTCGGGGGCACGAGAGGGCACTCACGGCGGGCGACGGGCCGGGGCGCACCGGCGGCGACCCGGGCCGAGTCTGATCGGCTCATGCGGCCGGCGCAATCTTCGACAGCGCCGCGATGAACCGGTCGGACATGTCCCCGCCACGCGGGTCCCACACGTCCGACAAGAGCTTGAGCGTCAGACGCATGAGCGCCGGACGAGGCAGACCGTACCGCGTGCAGATACGCATGACCTCGGGGTGCTCGATGAGGCTGACGAAGACCCTGCCCAGCGTGTAGTAGCCGCCCAGGTCCTGGGCCATCACGCGCGGGTAGCTCTGGAGCACGCGCTCGCGGCCGGAGTCGGTGGTCCGGGCCTCCGCCTGGGCGATGACATCGGCCGCGCGACGTGCGGCCTGCATCGCGTAGGCGATGCCCTCACCGTTGAACGGGTTGACCATCCCGCCGGCGTCGCCGACGAGCAGCAGCCCCCGGGTGTAGTGCGGCTTGCGGTTGAAGCCCATCGGCAGCGCGGCGCTGCGCACCGGCCCGATCTGGTTCTCCGGCGTGAACCCCCACTCGGCGGGCACGTGCGCCACCCAGCGCTGCAGCAGGTCCTTGTAGTCGATCTTCGTCGCCGTGGCGGTCGAGCTCACGCTGCCCAGCCCGACGTTCGCCGTGCCGTCACCCAGCCCGAAGATCCAGCCGTAGCCCGGGAGCAGCGCGGACCTGCCCGGCTCGCCGTCCCAGAGCTCGAGGTGGCTCTCCATCCACGGGTCGGCGTGGCGCGGGGTGCGGAAGTAGGTGCGGACCGCGACGCCCATCGGTCGGTTGACCTTCTTCTCGATCCCCATCGCGAGCGCGAGCCGGGCGGAGACGCCGTCGGCGGCGATCACGGTGCGGGCGCGGTAGGTGACCTCGTCACCCGCGCGACGACCGGAGTCGTCCACCGGGCGGGCGGTGACGCCGACGATCCGACCGGTCCACTCGTCGATGACCGGGCCGGTGACGTTGGTGCGCTCGAGGATCTTCGCGCCGGCGGAGCGGGCGTGCCGGGCGAGGGCGTCGTCGAAGTCCTTGCGGGTCCGGCTGACGCCGTACTCGGGGAAGGTCTCGGTGACCGGCCACGGCAGCTCGATGCGGTGGCCGCCGCCGATGACCCGCAGCCCCTTGTTGCGGATCCAGCCGTCCTCCTCGCGCATGGGCACGCCCATCGCGACGAGCTCCCGGACCGATCGGGGGGTGAAACCGTCCCCGCAGACCTTCTCGCGCGGGAAGGCCGTCTTCTCCAGGACGAGGACGTCCAGCCCTGCGAGGGCGAGGTAGTAGGCGGCGGTGGAACCGGCAGGTCCCGCGCCGACGACGATGACATCCGCATCGTCCTGCCGTACCGAGGCCACGCCCACCCGTCCACGTCCTTGTCGTTGCTGTTCCGCCGGGGAAGTCTAGCCCCGCGGCGGTGGGGTACCGGCCGCCGCAACCGTCATGCGGACGCGGCGGAGTCCTCGACCGGCCTGGTGGCGCGGTGCAGCGCGACGATCCCGCCGCTGAGGTTGCGGTAGGCCACCCGCGACCAGCCGACCTCCTGCATCCGTCGCGCCAGCGCCTCCTGGTCCGGCCACTGGCGGATCGACTCCGCGAGGTACACGTAGGCGTCCGGATCGGCGGAGACCGC